>CP080408.1:643770-965656 GCA_019448215.1 Thalassovita mediterranea
AAACCTGACTTGCCGCTGGCATCGACGATAATGTCGGCAGAGAGAACCACCGGCTCATTATTCTCTTCTCCGCTCACACCGCAAACCTTGATGAGGCTGCCTTCCCCTGCCCGGGTGGACAGTTTGCGTACAAAGAAGCCGGATCGGATCGTTACATTCTCCAGCCCTTCAACATAACGACGAATGGCAAGCTCGAGCGTCGTCCGGCGGCTGGTAATGATTGTAAGATCAGCATCCTCTGGCAGCGGCTCATATCGATCGCGCTGCTGCTCGGTCAGCATCATGTCGAAGGTGAGATCGCGTGTGCCGAGGGCCTTCAGCTCCTCAAGCAGGTCTGGGTGATGCTGCTTGATGATGTTGCGAAGCCGGGCAAGGAAGGCATGGCTCTGACGGACATGCCCTGCACCCCGCCGGTGCCAGTCCAGGAAGACCACGTCCGGATCATCAGCTGGCGGCGGCGCGTCCCGCTCCAGTATTGTGATCTGCCGACCGGTTGGCGCAAGCGACAGCGCGGTACAGAGCCCGCCAATGCCTGCGCCGATGACGAGAACTGTTTCCGTCATCCATCCACCTCCTTCAGGAAGCGAAGAATGACCTCATTGGTCTTTTCCGGCGCTTCCTGCTGCGTCCAGTGTCCGATGCCAGGGATGAGCTCATTGATGCGCAGGTCACGCACATAATTTGGCATGGCCTGATAGGCCTCAGCGGCCATCATGATCACCCCATCATTGGCCCCGCCAAGAAAGAAACCGGGCTGGTCGATATGCTCAGGCGCGCCCTCGGTCAGCTTCCAGGCAAGATCGTGGTTACGATAATAGTTTAGAGGCCCGCGCATACCTGACCGCCCGAACTCGCCGGCATAGAAGTCGAGATCTTCCTCGCTCAGCCATGGCGGAAGCGTTTCAGGATCTGGCAGACTGCTGAACATGTCGTCGTCCGGGCCTTTCGGCGTGAGTTGTGTGAGGTCCGTCTCCCCGCCCGCAAGAACCAGGAACTTCTTCAACGCCGTTCGGATATCGGCCTCGAATTCAGCCTCGGCGACGCCCGGTTCAAAGAAGTAGAGCTGGTAGAAAAACTGGCCCTTGAACATCTCGCGCATGGCCGGCATCGGCTGGACCGGAGAGCGCGGCATGAAGGGCACCGACAGCGCCCCGACTGCACGCACCTTATCTGGATGATGGAGGGCCGTCGCCCACGCCGTCGGCGCGCCCCAGTCATGACCGATGACGATTGCCTCATCATAGCCAAGCGCTGGGATCAGATTGATAATGTCCTTGCGGACTTCAACCTGATTGTACGCCTCGATCTCATGCGGCTTGTCGGACTTGCCATAGCCGCGCATGTCCGGTGCCACGACGTGATAGCCAGCATCGGCGATCGGTTTGAACTGATGGCGCCAGGAATACCACGACTCCGGAAAGCCATGCAGAAGCAGGACGAGAGGCCCCTCCCCTGCTTCTGCGATGTTGAGCTCTATGCCGTTTGTTGCGACCCGGCGCTCGCTCACCCCGGGCCAGCTCATTCGGCTGCGACCAGCTCAGGCTGCTGGGACGTCTCGCCCGGCAGGACCGCGCCGCGGGCTTCCTGATAGCCGCCCTTAGCCGACCAGGCGATGCCACCGCTTACGATGACCGTATCGACGCCATGTGAATCGCGCACATAGCGGCTGCCATCGCCCGGCACATCCTGGACGAACTTCTCAACACCGCGGTCAACCGTTTGCGGGTCGAAGACGGCGATGTCTGCGATATAGCCCGGCTGCAGAAGGCCGCGCTCCGGAATACCCCAGATGGACGCCGTGTCCGACGTTACCTTCTTCACCGCATCCTCAAGCCGCATGGTCTTCAGATTGCGAACGAAGTGGCCGAACAGGTAGCCCGTATCGCCATAGGTCGAGAATGACAGGATGTGCGCGCCGCCGTCGCTCGCGCCGATATGGACGCGGGGATGCTTCAGCAGGCTGACGACCTTGTCGTCATTATTGTGACCCATGTCAGCCGCGAGGAAATGCGCCTCAAGGTCCTCTTCAACCGAAATGTCGATCATGGCTTCGACCGGTGTGACACCGCGCTCGGCAGCGATGCCAGCGAGCGTCTTGCCGACATATTTCTGGTTGGCTTCTGTCTTGACCTGACGCAGCACGAGGCGCGGCCAGAGGTCTTTGGCGTCCGCAACCTCAGCGGCACGTGCTTTCCGGTTCTCCGGATCGGCAAAGTGCGCCTTGATTTCCGCCGGGGTGCCGAAGCGCATGATCCGATACCAGTTCGGGTAGCGGATGAAGAGGAGGCTCGGCACGGCGAAGGAGAAGGAGATGTCGATCGGGCGCGTCTGGACTTGCGGCCACACGCGGGCCCCGCGCGCAAACTGCTCATCGACGCGGTTCATCACCTTGTCCACAGCATCGACATTGTCCGAGTTCACGAAGAGCGGCGAGAAGGTCGTCGGGATCTGATACTTGATCGACATTTCCGCCAGCTGGTCGAGACGCGCAATCGTCAGGTCCGGATCGTAGAATTCCGGGACGATCTGCAGCATGCGGCCATACTCGCCGAGGACAGCCGCGAGCGCATCAACTTCGCGCGCATCGGCATAGCGGCTCGGCACGGGCTGGAGCGTCTCGTCCATGTCGACATAGCTGGTGGAAAGGCCCGCCGCGCCAGCGTCGAGACATTCGCGCAGGACGTCCTGCATCTCCGCGATTTCCGCGTCAGTCGCGGTCCGCTCTGTCGCCGCATCATTCATCACCCAGAGACGGATGACACTGTGGCCGACGAGTGGCGCGACATTGATCGCGAGGCCCTTGCGGATGCGCGTGATATATTCAGAGAAGGTTTCCCAGTCCCAGACCACACCTTCGCGGAAAGCCTTGTACGGCATTTCCTCGATCTGGTTGAACATGCCGACAAGGCGCATGCGGTGGTCGGCCTTCAGGGGTGCCAGCGAGAGAGAGCAATTGCCGGGCACGATGGTGGTCACCCCGTGCGAAAGCGCAGGCTTCGCCGCGCCATCCCAGAGAAGCTGCGCATCGAAGTGCGTGTGGGGGTCGATGAAGCCTGGCGCGACAACCTTGCCGGCCGCGTCGACTTCCTTGTCTGCGGTTTCAGCAATCTTGCCGATCTTGGCGATGCGGTTGCCTTTGACAGCGACGTCGGCTTGGTAGCCTGGCAGGCCGGAGCCATCGACGACAGTGCCGTTGCGGATAATGAGATCATACATGGGGCGTTTCCCTCTGGTCTTGTTCTTTTTCGTTGAGATATCGGGCCGAAGAGGCGGCGAGTGCGTCGCGCACACGCTCCCACCCGGTTCCTGTCAGGTCTTCCGGCTGGTCTGCGCCGGTCGACTCCATCAATTGGCTTGTTGCGTACTCATCAAGCGTCACGAGTGACTGCCCACCATTCTCGAAGGCGAGCGTCACTATAAGTTCGGCGATACCATCATGGGCGGCGGCGATCTGAACGTGCTTGATGATTGCGCCGCTCATGCGGCCGCCATGGGTGGTTCGATGAAGATCACGTCACTCGGCAGGATCGGATTGCCGGCGCGTGGGCTACCTTCCGGCGCCGGCGCGCGCATATAAACGTGAAGGTTCCAGCTCTGCAGGCTGGCAATGCCATCTTCGGTTTTCAGCTTTGGCAATTCCCGCTCGGCAATCGTGGCCCAGCTGTCGCCAGCCTGCGGCCTGATGGATTTCCGGACGACCGATAGTGTGGTGTCAGTCATGTTTCGCTCCCGTCCTATTTTGACAAAAATTAGAACATGTTCTGATATTGCGCACAAGCATTTTCGCTGCGTCAGCGCAGGCTTGAAAGTCGCTTCGTGTGGGCGCGGGAGGTGACCACAGGCTGAACGGCGAACTCCGGCTTGGTTAAGTGCAGACCTTCTAGGCAGGCATCTCCGCGCGTTGCCAGCGCGCCCTCGACCCTGAAAGGAAAATTGAAAATGAAACTCCGCCTGCTTCTCGCCGCTTCGGCCAGTATTGCCTCCGTCGCTGTCGCCGCCCCACTTGCCGACGCACAGCCTCGCAGTCAGATTCGCATCGAACAGACCGGCACCAATAACCAGATCGCAGGCCGTCAGAGCGGTTATCAGGTCTCACTCTCTGTAAAGCAGGACGGATATGGGCAGTACATTCAGGCAGCCCAGAGAGGCGCCCGGACCGTCGCTGCGATCCGCCAGTATGGGGCAAGGAACGAAGCGGCCCTGACGCAGGACGGTTGGCGCAACCGGTCCTTTCTCGGACAACTCGGTGCCTATAACCGCAGCAGCACCTACCAGTCCGGCAGCAACAACATTACCGGCGTCGCCCAGATGGGGTCGAACAACACGGCTGTGACAACGCAGACCGGATCTTACAGCGCGCTCGGCGTCATTCAGGTCGGCAACGGCCAGACGACCAACGTCACCCAGACGCGAGACGGTGAAGTGAAGCTCGTCATTCAGGGCGGTTTCTAAACAGGCAGCCGAAATCGGGCTGCTTCGATAAAGCAGGAAAGGCCGCCCGCCTTTCCTGCTTTTTGCTTTTTCCAAGGCCATCAGAGCGTGACCAGATCAGCCACCCGACATACGGGCGAATTCGGTGAGCGGAAGGTGAACGCCCCACTCCGTTTTGGTTAAGTGGCGGCTTCCTAAACAGGAAAATGTGACGCGTCCCTCGCGTGCACTTGAACCTGAAAGGAACTCAAAATGAACCTCCGTATTCTTCTCGCCGCATCGCTCAGCGTTGTTTCCATCGCCGCCACTGTTTCGACCGCTGACGCCCAGTCGCGCAACAATGTGCGCATCAACCAGTCCGGCTATTCGAACGAGATTGCCGGGCGTCAAACCGGCTACCAGCAGTCGCTGTCTGTTCGCCAGAACGGCTATGGCCAGTTCATCAGCACCTATCAGAACGGCGCACGTAACGGCGCGACCGTTGGCCAGTACGGCAGAAGCAATGACGCCATCGTGGCTCAGCATGGCCGCCGCAACTCCACGGTCGTTGGCCAGAACGGTGCCTACAACTATGCCGACACCTATCAGAACGCCTACAACAGCACGACCGGTGTCGCCCAGATCGGCAACGGCCACACGGCCGTCACCACACAGACCGGTTCCTATAACGGCCTCGGCGTGATCCAGGTCGGCGAAGGCCAGACCGCAAATGTCCGCCAGTCCGGACGCGGCAATGTCACGCTGGTGATCCAGGGCGACCACTAGTCGATACGACAGAAACGGCCGGGAGCGTAGCGCGCTTCCGGCCGTCTTCTTTTGAACGAGCCGAGGCGTGAGCGCGGTCCAGTTGCGCAACATTTACGCCAGACAAGGGCACATTGCCGCTTCCGGCTTGTGACATCTCCATTGGGCGGATAACGAATAGTTTCATTTGCATCCTTTTGCCCAAACCGGAGCTATTCATGTCATCCAGAAAATCTGAGACCAAACAACTGGGCGCGCGCCTTGGCACTGTTTTAGTGGCCGCGCTTTGTATTGCTGGCATCGCCCAGACAGCATCAGCGAAGGAAGGCATGTGGACGCCGGACCAGCTGCCTCAGATTGCAGATGACCTTCGCAAAACCGGGCTGGAGCTTGACCCGGCCTCGCTGACCGATCTCACCGCATTCCCCATGGGCGCCGTCATCTCGCTCGGCGGCTGCACCGCCAGCTTCGTGTCGCCGACCGGTCTTGTCGTGACCAACCATCACTGCGCCCGCGGCTCCATCCAGTACAACTCCACCGAGGAAGAGAACTTCCTTGAAACGGGCTTCCTGGCCGACAGCCTTGAAGACGAACGCGCTGCTGCACCCGGCACGCGCGTCTATGTCACGGTGAATGTAGAGGACGTCACCGAACGCGTGCGCGGCAATATCGAGCAAGGCATGTCGGGTGAGGAAATCTTCGCCGTTGTCGACAATGCCGAGAAAGCGATCGTCGCAGAGTGTGAAGCGCAGGCCGGGCACCGTTGCCAGGTTTCCTCTTTCTATGGCGGCCTTGAGTACAAGCTGATCGACCGTCTGGAGATCCGCGACGTCCGTCTCGTCTACGGCCCGGGCGACAGCATCGGCAAATATGGCGGCGACATCGATAACTGGATGTGGCCGCGCCACACTGGCGACTTCGCCTTCTACCGCGCCTATGTCGGCCCGGACGGCCTGCCAGCAGACTATGCCGAAGAAAACGTCCCGTTTGAGCCAGAGCACTTCCTCAAAGTGTCGGCGGGCGGCCTCAATGATGGCGACTTCGTCATGGCGGCCGGCTATCCAGGCTCCACCCAGCGCTATACCCGCCTCACCGAGGTCGAGCAGACTTTCAACTGGCAGTATCCGGAGTTTCAGGCGCTTCTCGCAGACTGGATCGCCGCCATCGAAGACGCAGCACCCGCTGGCTCTGACGCGCGCATCAAGTATGAGTCACGCCTCGCCGGTCTCAACAACTACATGAAGAACCTTGGCGGGCAGATCGAAGGCGCGCGCCGCGTTGACCTCGTGGGCCGGCGCGCAGAGCGCGAAGAAGCGCTCAACGCCTGGATTGCGGAGCAGACCGGCGATACAGACTATGCAGAGACGCTTGCTGCACTCGACGCCCTCAGCGCCGAGAGTGCAGAGGTCAGCCGTGAGAACTGGGGCTATTCCAACGCCAACCGCTCGCAGCTTCTGTCTGCCGCCAAGCGCCTCTACCGTCTGTCGCTGGAGCGTCAGAAGCCGAATGAAGAGCGTGAAAGCGGCTATCAGGAACGCGACATGACCTTCTTCCGCCAGGGTCTGCAGGCGCTTGATCGCCGCTTCGACCCGGCCGTCGAAAAGGCAGAGTGGATGCTCTTCCTGAAGGACTACATGACGGCAAGCGACACAGTCCGGGTTGCGGCCTTCGATGAAGCCCTCGGCCTGCCGGAAAACTGGGACGAAGACGCGGTGTCGGACATTCTCGATACCTATTACGCCGAAACTGAGCTCGACGAGACCGAGTTCCGCCTCTCGCTGATGGAGCAGGAGCCAGGCTTCTTCGAAGACAGCAATGACCCGTTCATCGAACTCGCCGTTGCTCTTTATGAAACTGACCGCGAGATGGAAGCCGCCGCCAAGGACCGCGCAGGTCGCATGGCGTCGCTGCGCCCTGACTATATGCAGGCCATCATCGACTGGCAGGCCAGCGAAGGCTTCGCAGCCTATCCTGATGCCAACTCGACCCTTCGCGTCACCTACGGCACCGTCCTTGGTGGCTCACCGAAGGATGGTCTTGTCTACACGCCGTTCACGACGCTGGAAGGCATCACCGAGAAAGACACAGGCGAAGAGCCATTCAACTCGCCGCAGCGCCAGCTCGACCTGATCGAGGCAGGCGATTACGGCCAGTACGCGCTCGACACGCTTGGCTCGGTGCCGGTCAACTTCCTGTCTGACCTCGACTCCACCGGCGGCAACTCCGGCTCACCGACGATGAACAGCAAGGGCGAACTGGTCGGCCTTCTCTTCGATGGCACGATCGAGAGCGTGAATTCCGACTGGGACTTCGACCCGCGCACCACGCGCACCATCCATGTCGATTCCCGCTACATGCTCTGGGTCATGGACAAGGTTGATGACGCCGATCGCCTGATCGAGGAAATGACCATCGTCAGCGGCGAATAAGCTCGCCCGAATATAGACACCCGGCCTCGCGCGGCAGCCTCTTTCGACTAGTCGATGAAGATGTTGCGGATCACATTGCGGATCCAGCGCAGGCCGGGGTCATCATTCTTGTCACTCGACCAGGACAGGAACATCTTGAACTTCGGATAATCAAACGGCGCCGGCAGCACCCGAAGACGGTAGAACGGCGCCACCAGCGTTGCAAAGCGTTTCGGGACGGCCGCGATCAGGTCAGTCGTCGCAACGGTCAGCGCCAGATCCGACGCATTCGGCAGAATGCACACCTCCCTGCGCTTCAGCTGTTCGGCCATCAACATATGAGGCACCTGCAGGCGCTGCTGGATTGGCGTTTGTAACACCGCGTGCCCCAGCGTTTCGAAATGCTCCCTCGTCATCTCATGCGTCACGGCCGGATGACCTTCGCGAACGATATAGGCCGCCTCAACATCCGTTATCGGCTCAAACACAAGGCCCGGCGTCTTCACCGGGTACACGTCCAGCATGAGATCGGCTGCGCCATTCGTCAGCGCATCATGCGGGCGCTGCCAGTCCGGCGTAATGACTTCCAGCTTGCAGCTGGATTCGCGATGGTCCAGCAGCTTCAGAAGCGGGGGCAAAACAGACGGCACGCTATAATCATGCAGCACCAGCTTGAAGTGCCGGTTTGCCGTCGCGACGTCAAAGTCCGCCTCTGCCTGCAGGCCGCTCCGCAGCAGGTTCAGCGCATCCGAGATCGGTCCGGCAAGGCTCAAGGCAAGCGGCGTTGGCCTAACCCCGCGATCAGAGCGCACAAACAAACGGTCAGAAAACTGCTCTCGCAACCGGTTCAAAGCATTGCTGACCGTCGGCTGCGCCATGCCGAGCGTCTGGGCGGCCTGGCTGACACTCTCAGCTTTGAAGATCGCCTCGAAAACCACAAGCAGGTTGAGATCGATCCGCCTCAAGTCCCGAACATGGCGCTCGGCTACAGCTTCTTTAGACATTGTTAAATCATTCCCACAGAGAATATTAGATGATCTAGTGCCTGCTCTATGCATAATCCAGCAATACGCAATACAAGATACAGCTGGAGGCGTTTTTTCGTACGTTATCGGCTCGATATTCACCCGACAAATATTTCATATTCAAATACTGGCCATTGCTGTCGCGTGCGCCTGCGGTTCATTTCCCGGGCGGCGAGACGACCTCAGGTAGCGAATGCGTGCCTGCGCTCGAAAGCCGCCTGAACCACCGGGTGAACCCTGTCTGCTCAATCTGCGCGACCGGTTTCTGCCGTTTTCGGCATACGCCCCAGCATCTGAGGACCAGAAATGACCGTACGCACCACCAAGGCCGTCAAAGGCCGACTTATGATTTCGAGCGCGCTTGCGGCCATGGTGGCTGTGATGCCTGCCGGGCTCGCCCATGCCGAGAAGGGAGGTAATGGCGGAGCCAACGGACCGGGTGGGCAAAGCGTAACGCTTGGCACTGGCGAAGCTGGCAGAGACAACGGCGGCATCTCAGATGCGGGCGGCGGCGGGGCCGGTGAAATTGGTGGCAATGGCGGCAATTCACAAGATGCAAACGGAGGCCAAGGCGGACAAACGGCTGGCGCCGACGGTCAAGACGGACAAAACTCAACGGGTCTCGTATTTGCGGGTGGTGGTGGCGGCGGGGGCGGGGCCCACGGCAGCGTCGGGCCCGGTCTTGCGACAACCAGCGTAACGGGCGGAAACGGCGGCAATGGCGGAGCGGGGGGCAGCCGCTCGGGGAATGGCGGCGGCGGGGGCGCTGGAGGCTATGGTCATGTTGTCACTGGGACAGGAAGTCTGGGAACGTTGTCCGTTGACACCGCCGGAGGCCGCGGCGGCAATGGCGGCGATGGTTTGAACGGGTTTTCGGGCGGCACGGGCGGCGACGGGGGCAAAGGCCTCGTTTTCGCCGACGAGGCTGGCGCGACTTTCACAATCGCAACTGGCACAACCGTAACCGGAGGCAATGGAGGGACGAATGGTGGCCCGTATGGGGGCGCAGGCGGCTCAGGTGGAACCGGTCTCGAAGGCTCCAACCTCAATGTAACACTCGCGGGCACGGTCGCAGGCGGCTCGAATGGTATCGGGACCGCAACAGCGAACGCCTTCAACTTCACTGGCGGCACGAACACGCTCTCCATTGCATCTACAGGGGTGATCACCGGCGGCATCCGCACCAATGGCGCTCTGGACATCGCCCACGATGATGCGACCTACACGCTTTCAAACATCATTTCCGGCACGGGCTCGATCTCCAAATCGGACTCCGGCACGCTAACGCTAAGCGGAGCCAACACCTATTCTGGCGGCACCACGATTACAGACGGCACGCTCTCAGTCTCGGCCGACAACAATCTCGGCGCATCATCGGGCACGCTGACTTTGGGTGGTGGCACGCTGGCAACAACAGCGAGCTTCGCTTCTGCACGCGACGTAACACTCCTGTTCGGCACCGGTGGCAACGATATCAATGTCGCCGCCTCAACTGAATTTGTGCTTTCGGGCAACATTTCAGGTGATCGGGGCTTCGCAAAGACCGGGGACGGCACGCTTGTCCTCAGCGGCGACAATACCTTCCTCGGCATGCTGAGCATTCGCGGGGGCGTTGTGAACATCCGCAGCGACCAAGCACTTGGAGACTCTTCTGGGCTGACCGTTGTGCTTGCAGACGCAGCCCTTCATCTACAGGGAGGGATTACGACTGGGGACTCGATTGTCATATTTGGCGACGGCATCGCGAATACCGGCTCAATCCGCAATATTGCGGGCGAGAACACCATTACTGGCGACCTCGTTCTCAATACCGACACCCGCGTTAACTCAGACGCGGGGACACTCACCCTCGCGGGTGATATCAATGGTGAATTGGGCGGTGGCAGCCCCGTAAACGTCGATCTCGCACTCGGCGGCGATGGAGATGGCATTGTGAGCGGTGACCTCGGCTCGCAGATCGTCGACCTCATCAAGGATGGCGCAGGGACGTGGACGCTGAGCGGCACGAACTCAATTCAGAACGAGGTTCTCATCCAAGCCGGCGCATTAAACGTTCAAAGCGACGGCGCGCTCGGCTCACCAACCGGGACAGTTGAGGTGTCGGCCAATGGAACGCTCGAATTCCAGGGCGGCGTCACGGTCACCAAGCAGGCAATCAACGCAACAGGCGCGAACACGGGTGCCGGCCTCATCAGAAACGTGTCTGGCGACAATACTTTCAACGGCGCCGTCAACCTGGACGGCACGACGAACATTACCTCCGATGCAGGCTCAATCACGCTGGCTGGCGGCGTTACAGGCAATGGCACGCCGCAACAGCTCAACGTCACGGGCGATGGCGATGCCACCATCAACGGGCTGTCGGATATCACCATTCTGGAAAAGCGCCTTGGTGGGACGTTGACCCTGTCAGGCACGAATACGGTGAATACCGGCATCGGTATTTTCGACGGTGAAATCCTGGTCGAGAATGGGACGGTCAACAGGGCCGCTGGCACGGACCTGATCCGCGGCGGGCTGCTGACAGTTCGCGGCGCAAATGGTCTGTACAATGCAGACCGGATACAGGTTGGCACCAATGCGGGTGATGACGGTGAAATGCAGGTTGTCGGTGGCGGTACGGTGGATGCGAACATTATTACCGTTGGAGGAAATGATGCAGCCACCACCGGAGCCATGCGTGTCAGCGGTGCCGGCTCAACTGTAACAACAGACTTTTTCTATGCTGGCGGAGGAGAAGGCGAGGGAACGCTGGAAGTCACCGACGGCGGTTCGGTCGATGCAGGATTCATCTCCATTGGTGGGACGCAAGGACCGGGAACCGCTCGCGTAACAGGGGCGAACTCGCGCCTGTCATCTTCTGGCGACTTTCGTGTGGGGGGTATTTTCGGCAACGCTGATGGCATCCTGACCGTTAGCGAGGGAGGTACGGTCTCTGCCAGAAACGGCACTGGCTCAATTTTAGTCGGCAATGTTCTGACCGACGGAACGCTTGAGATCGGGGCGAGTGAAGGCGATGCGCCGGTCGGTGCGGGCATCGTAGATGCAGCAGCGCTTCAGCTCGACACGAGCGGCAGCACGCTCGTATTGAACCATACCGATAGCGACTACGTCCTCTCCTCGCAGGTCGGCGGCCTAGGCCAACTTCGCCAAATTGCCGGCACAACCATCCTGACTGGCGAGAACACCTATGCTGGCGGCACGCTCATTTCTAGCGGTACGCTTCAGATCGGCAATGGTGGCACCACCGGCTCGATCCTCGGCGATGTGGTCAATAATAGTTCGCTCGTCTTCAGCCGTAGCGACGACCTGACCTATAACGGCATTATCTCCGGAACTGGCAGCGTTTTCAAGACGAGCGCAGGCACACTTCGCTTGCTGGATGCCAACACGTATTCGGGTCTCACGACCGTCTCTGACGGCGCGCTTGTCATCGATGGCTCCATCGCTGGCGACGCCAATGTCGATACAGGTGCACGCCTGTCGGGCAATGGCAGTGTCGGCGGGCTCGTCACCATCGCGAATGGCGGCACGCTGGAAGGCCGCAGCGAGGAAAGCCTGTCGATGGGGGCTCTGTCCCTTTCAAGCGGGTCGGTCATCGACGTCGCGCTCGGTGCGCCTTCGACGACCGCCCTGTTCGACGTGACCGGCGACCTCACGCTCGACGGCACCGTAAACGCAACCGATAGCGGCGGGTATGGGGACGGCGTCTATCGCCTCATGAATTATGGCGGCAACCTCACGGACAATGGACTGGAAGTCGGCTCAACACCGGCAGGCAGCAGCGCTGTCGTGGTTCAGACTGCGCTTGCCAATCAGGTCAATCTGGTCGTTGGCGGGATGACACCGCCGCCGCCCCCTCCTCCACCTCCCCCTGGTCCGAACCCAACGCCAGATCCAACCCCGGCCCCCAGCCCCGCGCCCTACATCCAGTTCTGGGATGGCTCACAAACCAGTGCGAATCGTGCGATCGATGGCGGCTCTGGCACCTGGATCCTCGGTCAGACCAACTGGACACGTGCCGACGGCGACACGAACGACGCCTGGGACGGCGGCTTCGCTGTCTTCCAGGGCCCTGCCGGGATCGTCGAGATCGACAATTCCAATGGCGTCATATCCATTGGCGGCATGCAGTTCGCCAATACCGGCATGACGGTGCAGGGCGACGCGCTGACCCTCGCTGGCGCGAATGGCGGCACAGTCATCCGCGTCGGCGACGGCACATCGGCGGGTGCCGCGATGACGGCGACGGTCTCGTCAGTGATCACCGGCGCGAGCGAACTCGTCAAATCGGACCTCGGCACGCTCGTTCTCTCGGGCGATAATACCTACACCCGGGGCACCGATATCGCGTCAGGAACTCTCTCGGTATCGTCCGACAATAATCTCGGGGCTGCATCCGGCGCTCTGACCATGTCAGGCGGCACGCTGGCCACAACAGCAAGCTTCGACAGTGCAAGGGCGGTGTTTCTGGAGGCCAGCGGCGGTGTAGACGTTGCGGCGGACACCGAACTCGGCCTCACCGGCACGGTGGGCGGCGGAGGCCGTCTCATCAAGCGTGGGAATGGCACGCTGCGCCTGACCGGCACGAACACATATACAGGTGGCACCGAAATCAACGCAGGCACGCTGATAGGTAACACCACCTCCATTCGCGGCGATATCGCCAATGTGGGTGAGCTGGTCTTCAATCAGGATGCTGCAGGCACATTCGCCAACCGGATTTCCGGCACCGGAAGCCTCGTCAAAAGCGGTGACGGCATCCTGACGCTCGCTGGCGCCAACACCTATACTGGCGGCACGCGCCTTCAGGCCGGAACGCTCTCCATCTCAGCCGACAACAATCTTGGCGGCGCCAGCAGCACGCTGACTATCGCTGGCGGCAACCTTGCCACGACCGGCTCGTTCGCAAGCGAGCGCAAGGTTGTGCTCGAGAGCGACAGCGAGGTCAGCACCGAAGCTGACACCGAGCTTGCCCTGAACGGCGAAGTTTCGGGCGCAGGCAAACTTACAAAGAGCGGCGACGGCACGCTGCGCCTTGCTGGCACCAACACCTATGAAGGTGGCACGGAAATCGCGGGCGGCATTCTCTCGGTCTCTGCCGATGAAAATCTCGGTGCCGATGCAGGCGCGCTGACCTTCAGCGGCGGCACGCTGGCAACGACAGCGAGCTTCGAGTCTGGCCGCACATTCGTCCTCAATGCCGACGGCAATGTTGACGTCGCCGGCGACACTGAACTTGACCTCACCGGCGCCATTGAAGGCGCTGGCGCCCTCATCAAGCTCGGAGATGGCAGCCTGCGCCTCAGCGCAGCGAACAGCTATGCTGGCGGCACGCAGGTCCTTGCAGGGACGCTGATCGGCAACACCACGTCGCTTTCGGGCATGATCGCCAATGAGGCCACCCTCATCTTCGATCAGGATGAAGACGGCGCCTTCGACGGCACGCTTTCCGGTTCCGGTTCCCTCCAGAAGGTCGGGAGCGGGACGGTCACGCTGGACCGACTTCACCCTTTCTCAGGCGACACGCTGATCTCTGACGGCATGCTTGTCGTGAATGGTGGCAGCGCGGATGAAGCCGGGCTTGGCGGAACAGTGACCGTCGGCGAAAATGGCGTGCTGGGCGGCAGCGGCTCCGTTGGCGGCCTCAACGTCAATGGTACGATCAAGCCGGGCAACTCCATCGGCACCCTAGTCGTAGCGGGCGATGCAAGCTTCGGCGCCGGGGCTGTCTATGAAGTGGAAGTCGACCCTACCAGCACCGCAAGCGATCTGATTGCCGTCTCGGGCAGCGCCAATATCGATAGCGGCGCATCGGTTCGCCATATCGGCCTCGATGGCGTCTACGCCCCGACCAGCACCTATACGATCCTGACCGCTGATGGCGGGGTCAACGGCACTTTCGGCAGCGTCGATACCGACTTTGCCTTCCTCGACGCGGCGCTCGGCTATGATGCCAATTCGGTCGCGCTGACCCTCACGCGCAATGACATCGACCTGGCGGACGTCGCCCAGACGATGAACCAGCGCGCTGCAGCGGGCAGCGTTGAGAGCCTCGGTTTCGGAAATGCACTCTACGGCGCCATTCTCGTCCAGAATGAGGTGTCGGCCCGCGCATCATACGACATGGTGTCGGGCGAGGTTTACGCCTCCCGCAAGACCGCCCTTATCCATGACAGCCGCCACACGCGTGACGCAGCGAGCCTGCGCCTGCGTTCGCAGATTGCCCAGCCAGAGAACGGTCAGGGCTTCACCGGCTGGGCCCACGCCTTTGGCGGCTGGGGCACCGTTGACGGAAAGGGTAACACGGCGACGATGGACAACCACACTGACGGCGTCCTGTTCGGCCTCGACCGGACGTTCGCGTCAGGCTGGCAGACGGGCATCATGGGCGGCGTCAGCCATTCTGGCCACGATGTCGACCAACGCGCCTCCTCAGCCAAGAGCGACAATGTCCACCTCGGCGTGTATGGCGGCAAGGCGTGGGGCATGATCTCGCTGCGCGGCGGCGCTGACTATACGTGGCACGATATCTCGACCAGCCGCCGTATCCTAAGCGCGAACCTGTTCGACCGTGCACGGTCTGGCGCCGATGCCACCACCTCGCAGGTCTATGGCGGAATCGCCTATGACATGAGCACCGGCATGGCTCAGATCGAGCCTTTCCTCAACGTCGCTTACGTCAACATTGATCTCGATGGGGTCAGCGAGGTCGGTGGACCAAGCGCCCTCACGGTGAATGGCAGTTCCGCAGACAGCACGCTCACCACGCTCGGGACGCGTCTGTCATATCCTTTCGCAGTGGCTGGCGTGACCGGCCGCCTGAATGGCTCGATCGGATGGCAGCACGCGTTTGGGGATGTGCGCAGCTTCTCGACTAACCGTCTCAGCGGCGGCGATGCCTTTACGATCGAAGGCGTAACCCTGGCCCGCGACACAGGCGTGGTCGAAACCGGCCTTGATTTCGACCTGTCGGGTTCGGCGAAGCTCGCCATCACCTATCAGGGCCAGTTCGACGACGGCTCAAACCAGCAAAGCGTAAACGCCCGCGTCGCCTTCGCTTTCTGAGGCTTTCGACGCCGCCACTAGATCAGGCCCTCTCCCAAGACCGGGAGGGGGCCTTTTATTATGACCATTGCGAATATTGAGAGGACAAGCCATCTCGCGCCGATCTGGATTTGGCTTGCATTCTATTTCTGCTTGATAGACCGTCTTTCTTCAGAATGTCGTTAGGCCGTGCGCATCGGGGTTAACTCTTACCCTTCGCCGGAAATTCTCGATGGAGGGGACCATGAGCCAACATTCCACGAAAGCTGTCAGAGGCCAGTTGATGAAATCGACAGCGCTGTTGGCCCTCATAGTGGCGCTTCCGGTTGGGCTTGCCCACGCAGAGAGGGGTGGCAATGGAGGTGGCACCAACGCCGGAGAGGGCGGTCAAAGCGTTGCCACAGGCAGCGGCAATAATGGAACGGCGGGGTCTGGCACATCGGGCGGCGGCGGCGGCGGTGCCGGAGAGGTGAGCGGAAATGGCGGTGCTGGCGCAGGCGCAAGCCCCGCAGCGGGCGGCTATGGCGGCGTACATGGTGGAGTGGGAGCTGGCCTGCCCGCAGGATCCGTTACCGGCTACAACGGCGGCGATGGAGAAAACGGCGGAGCCACCTCCGGCGGTGGGGGCGGCGGCGCTGGCGGCTATGGCTATGTTGTCACTGGCTCCGGCTCCCTCGGCACACTCTCAGCTGTTGTAAGTGGCGCGAATGGCGGCGATGGCGGAAGTGGACAGTCCGCTGGCTTTGGCGGGGATGGCGGCAAGGGCCTCCTTTTCACCGATACGTCCGAAAAAATCGTGGCGATCGGTGCCGGTTCCAGAGTTAACGGCGGCGATGGCGGCGCTGATGGCGACGGCGCAGGTGGTGGCGGTGCTGGCGGCACCGGACTGGAAGGCGCAAATCTGGACCTCAGACTCTTTGGCACAGTGGCAGGCGGTTCCAACGGCGCAGGCACAGAAACGGCATACGCTCTCCACTTTACGGGCGGTACAAATTCGCTGTTCATTGAAAGGACCGGCGTGATTTCGGGCGGCATCCGGACCGATGGAACGCTCGACATATCAACTCGAGATTCAACCTACACGCTCTCGAACACGATTTCTGGATCAGGGTCTCTCTTAAAGTCCGGCACGGGCTTACTGACTCTTACGGGTAACAATACCTATACCGGCAATACCTCAATCTCAGGCGGCACTCTCATCGCTCAGAGCGATAATGCGCTTGGCGCCGCATCTGGCAGTGTCGATATTTCGTCTGACGCAAGGCTACTACTTCGGGGCGGCGTCACAATCGACAAGCAGGCGCTCAACTCCATCGGTGACAACACGGCGTTAGCGCTTCTTCAAAGCGACTCCGGCGACAACACCTTTACCGGTGTGATCAATCTTGGTGGCTCGGCCGATATCAGAACCTCCAACGGATCCTTGACACTGTCCGGGGGTGTGGCGGGGAATGGTGCTGACCAAAACCTCACCATCCAGGGAGATGGCGACACAACGATCAATGGGCTGTCAAATATCAGCACGCTGGAAAAAGAAGACGATGGCACGCTCACGCTGACGGGGACCAGTACACTCAGTGACCGCTTCATCATCACAGACGGCGATGTTGTCATCGACAATGCAACACTGACAACCACGTCGGGTATGTCCATCAATGGCGCCGAAGTTGTCATTAAAAATGGAACGCTAATCAGCACATCCGGCTTCGACCAGATCGGCGTCTCTGAGTTTCCTGGAGATATCAGCCGCGGAGGCAGTGTGACTGTGAGCGGCAGCGGCGCTGCGTACAATGCGAATTCGATAAGTCTCAGCTCCGCATCGCTTAAAGTTCTTGATGGTGGTACTGTCACCGCTAATGGAATCACGGCCGGTGGCTTCGACGTGGTTGAAGGTGGACATGTCGTCGTTAGCGGCGCTGGGTCTTCGATAACCACATCTTCTCTCACTATAGGACGGGCCGAAGCAGGAGGGACTCTCGATATCACCGATGGCGGTGTCGTTGAGACGACCAATCTCACTATTGGGGGCTTTGATGCGAGAGGGGACGCAACAGTCTCTGGCGCAAATTCTGTTCTCTCTGTTGCGAACCATTTTACGATTGGCGGACTCTTAAGCGCAGGCGATAGCAGTCTGACAGTCAGCGACGGAGCAACAATTTCCGCTGGCGATGGCGCTGGAACGATCATGGTTGGTAATGCAGAGTCCGGCTCTGCGCGCGGTAACCTTAATATCGGGTCTAGTTTAGGCGCCCCAGTCGGTGCCGGTACAATAGACGCCGCCGCGCTGGTCATGGGTGGCGACCTCAGTGCAATCCGTTTCAACCACACTGAAGACGACTATGTCCTCTCCGCCGACATCAGCGGGTCTGGGTCAGTTGGGCAGCGTGCCGGCACGACAATACTAACAGGCGAGAATACCTACACAGAAGGCACAGCAATTAGCGGCGGCACTCTTCAGATCGGTGATGGCGGCACAAGCGGCTCCATAACTGGCAGTGTCCGAAACAACGCTTCTCTCGTTTTCAACCGAAGCGACGCGCTAACTTTTGATGGACAAATCTTCGGAAGCGGACGTGTCTCGCAAAAAGGCACAGGCACTCTCCGTCTGACTGCAGATCATACCTATTCAGGCGGCACAACCGTCGAGAACGGGACACTGATCGTTGATGGCTCCATAGAAGGTGATGCCGATGTCCGCACAGGCGCCCGTCTTTCGGGCTCGGGCAGCGTCGGCGGACTGATCACCATCGAAGATGGCGCGACGCTGGAAGGCGGCACTGGCCAAACCCTTTCAATGGGGAGCCTCACACTGTCAGAGAGCTCGAACGTCGATGTTGCCCTCGGCGCGCCTTCAGACTCTGCCCTGTTCGACATATCTGGCGATCTGACGCTTGATGGCACGGTGAATGTCTCCGATGCAGGCCAATTCGGTCCCGGCGTGTATCGCCTGATGGATTATGGCGGGTCTCTCACTGACAATGGACTGGAGGTTGGTTCGGTGCCGGCCGGCACAAACAGTGTCATCGTTCAGACTGCGCTAGCCAACCGCGTCAATCTAGTTGTCGACACGGCCGCCCCGGGTCCAGACCCCGATGTCCTCACGGTTCAGTTCTGGGATGGGACGCAGACTGAAGCGAATGGCGCAATCGATACAGGATCGGGTACCTGGAGCCTCGGCCAGACAAATTGGACCCGGCCTGACGGGAATACGAATGATGAATGGCAAGGCGGTTTTGCCGTCTTCCAGGGCCAGGACATCACGATCACTGTCGATAATTCGAACGGCGACATCTCTGCATCGGGCATGCAGTTCGCCAGCGATGGCATCCTGGTTCAGGGCGACGCTCTAAGGCTTGCTGGTTCGAACGGCCAGAACATATTCAGGGTTGGCGACGGATCCGGCGATCCAGATATGACCGCAACCATCTCGTCGAGTATCACTGGACCCGCGAGCCTGATAAAGAGAGAGGCGGGCACCCTCATTCTCACCGGCCAAAACACCTACGTCGGCTCAACCGACATTGAGGGTGGAACCATTTCGGTCTCGTCTGACGCCAATCTCGGAAGCAGCAGTGCACTTCTACGGTTTTACGGCGGCACGTTGGCAACGACGGAAAGCTTCGAAAGCGCGCGCACTGTGTCAATCTCGACGAGCGGCAGCGTTGATGTCGCTGCCGACACCGAGCTTCACCTTTCAGGGCGGGTGACCGGTTCAGGACAGTTCCGGAAACTCGGCGGTGGTACTCTGCGCCTGAGCGGCGCAAATGGGTCCTTCAACCACGAAATTGTCGAAGGCACGCTGATTGGCAATTCAGCATCTATCCGGGGCGATGTCGCAAACTCGGGTGAACTCGTCTTCGACCAGAGTGACAGCGGTCTATATGGAAGTCGCATTTCGGGCAGCGGCACCTTCATCAAACGCGGCGATGGCGTGCTCAGCCTGCTAGGCAACAACACACATACAGGCGGAACGATTATCGAAGCAGGTGCCCTGCTGATAACCGAGGATCGCCAACTTGGCGACGTAGCGAGCGAACTGGTGCTCGCTGGCGGTAGGCTCTTTACCACCGCGTCCTTCGACACCGATCGGAAAGTCATCCTGACCGCCGACAGCATTGTCGATGTGGCCAACGGGACTGAACTTGGATTTACCAATAGCGTCGAGGGTGAAGCCGGTCTCATCAAGATTGGCGACGGTCGTCTGCGGCTGAGCGGGTTCAATACCTACACAGGCGTAACGGAAATTCGCGAAGGCACACTCATCGTCGACTCCAGCAGACTGGTCGGCCCTATCGTCAATGACAGCGTACTGATCTTCGATCAGGGCATCGATAACGAGTATGGCGGCGATCTTTCCGGCTCTGGCATTCTGATCAAGCAGGGGAATGCGCGCCTGCGCCTCAGCGGGACAAATACGCATACGGGCGGCACGCAGATACTGGCAGGCACATTGATCGGCGATACCGACTCCCTGTTCGGCGACATCTCGAATGCAAGCGCGCTGATCTTTGATCAGGATGATGACGGTGACTTCAATGGCACGCTGTCAGGAGACGGCTCCCTTGAGAAAACGGGCAGCGGTGCTGTTACATTGAACGGCCTCCATCCGTTCTCCGGCAACACGCTGATCTCCGAGGGCACGCTTATCATCAATGGCGGCGATGCAACCACGCCCGGACTAGGCGGCGACATCACTATCGGTGAAAATGGCGCGCTTGGAGGAAGCGGATCGGTTGGCAGCCTGGCTGTCAGCGGCACCATCGCGCCTGGCAATTCAATTGGAACGCTGACCGTCGCGGGCGATGCAAGCTTTGACGCTGGGTCTGTCTATGAAGTCGAAGTGGACCCGGCGGGCTCTGCAAGCGACCTGATCGCGATCTCCGGCACGGCCACTATTGATAGCGGTGCATCAGTCCAGCACATCGGCCTTGACGGCCTTTATGCAGCAAGCAGCACCTACACAATCCTCACCGCGGATGGCGGCATCAATGGAACGTTTGGCAGCGTCAGCTCCGACTTCGCCTTCCTTGATGCCTCTCTCGGCTATGACGCCAACTCAGTCGCGCTGACGCTCACCAGGAACGGCGTCGCGCTGACGGACGTCGCCCAGACGGCAAGCCAGCTCGCAGTCGCGAGCAGTCTTGCAAGTCTTGATCTAGGTGACCCGCTCTTCGGCGCCGTCATCGTGCAGGACGCTGCAACGGCACGGGCTTCGTATGATCTTCTTTCGGGAGAAGTCTACGCCTCGCGCCAGGCGGCCTTCATCAATCAGAGCCGCCGCTCGCGGGACGCGATCAACTATCGCTTGCGCCAGCAGGCCGATGACAATGCGGCCGATCAAACGGGTACCGTCTGGACAAGTCTGTTCGGTGGATGGGGCAGCGTCGATGGAGAGGGCGCCATCGTATCGCTGGACACTGATGAGGCAGGGATCCTCTTTGGGGCTGACCGGACATTCTCGAATGGTTTGCGTGCAGGTGTCATGGGCGGCTTCAGCCAGTCAGGTCACGATGTCGAATCGCGCGCGTCATCGGGTGAGAGCAACAATGTCCATCTTGGCGTCTATGGCGGCAAGAATTGGGGGGCTTTGTCACTTCGCACAGGCGCAGCCTACACTTGGCATGACAGCGAGGTTTCACGCCGCATCGTCAGCGCAAACCTGATCGATCGCACAAAGGGCAGTATGGACGCACGGACGGCGCAGGCCTTTGGTGAGATCGGCTACAGCTTTGCGACGGGAGGCATCGAAATCGAGCCTTTCGCGAATGTCGCCTACGTCAATATCGAAACGGACGGCTTCACCGAAAATGGCGGGCCAAGTGCACTTACCGTGGAAGGCGACACGGTTGACACGACGCTCACCACGCTCGGCGCACGGCTTTCCTCCTCTGCCTTCAGTCTCTCGAATATGACGGGCAGATTCCACGCCTCCGCCGGGTGGCAGCGTGCCCATGGCGACCTGGATACTTTCTCGACCAACAGGTTCGCGAACAGCGTTGCTTTCACGGTTCAAGGTGTCACCGCGGCGCGCGATGCAGCGGTCATCGAGGCAGGTCTCGATCTGGATATCTCATCCACGGCGACATTGGGCCTCGGCTATCAGGGGCAATTTGGCGACGGAACAAAACAGCAAAGCCTAAACGCTCGCGTCGCCGTCGCTTTCTGAGCCTTTCAAAGTCGCCACTAGATCAGGCCCTCTCCCAAGACCGGGAGGGGGCCTTTTCCGTTGGAGCCGACATACGGCAAACCCAGCCGCAGGTGCGCCTGACGCCGCGCTAGGTAGTGTTCCTCATTGGCGATTGCCCTCATGACGCGTCTGCTAGGCCCACGCTGAAACGTGAGGGCCCTTGCCCATGGATGGATCATTTTCTTCGCAGTTTAGCCAGACAGCGACCGATACAGATCGCGGCGCAACGGAAGGTTTCCGGCGTGAGGTAGACCGCTTTCTGGCAGAGGAACTGACGCCAGAGCTGAGAGACGCCGGACGCGCGACGACCGGACTCAAATCACCCTCATGGGCCTGCAAGGAATGGCGCCAGAAGCTCTTAGACAAGGGATGGCTCGCGCCAAGCTGGCCAAAGATGCATGGCGGCGCGGGCTGGTCGACGGCGGAGCGGCTCTACTTTGAGCAGGCTTGCGCCGCCAATGACGCGCCCCTCATCATGTCGTCCGGAATCCGCACCATCGGCCCTCTCCTGATGCAGGAAGGCACCCCCGCCCAAAAGGCCCACTACCTGCCGCGCATCCTGACCGGCGAACATGAATGGTGTCAGGGCTTCTCCGAGGCCGGAGCGGGGTCAGACCTCCCTGCCCTCTCCATGAAAGCAGAGCTGACTGGTGACCACTTCCTGCTGAATGGCACCAAGCTCTGGACGAGCTTCGCCCAGATGGCGACGCATATGTATATGCTGGCCCGCAGCGAGCCGGGCTCAAGCGGCCGCGACGGGCTCGTCTTCCTCCTGCTGGACATGTCGCTCCCCGGTATCGAGGTCCGCCCGATCCGCTGTATCGACGGCTCCGAAGAGATCTGCGAAGTCCACTTCGACAATGTGAAGGCGCCTGCAAGTAGCGCGCTCGGCAAGGCCGGCGATGGCTGGCGCATCGCGCGCGTCCTGATGAAGATCGCCCGCTCGAATAACACGACCACAGGAACGCTGAGACAGGCATGGCGCGCCGCATCGCGGTTCGTGGCAGCGGCAGAGAAAGACCCTGACCTCAAGCGCCGTCTGGACCTGCTCGAGGCAGATATAACCGGATTCGAGGCTCTGGAGGCGAGGCTCTCAAAAGAGCACGCGGAACTTAACGACGCTTCCCGTTCAGCGATGATGAAACTACGCGCCAGCGAGCTGCATCAGAAAATCACCGAAGTGGCGCTGGAGGCTGCGCCGCACGATGAAAAGGCGCTTGCGAAATACTTCTTTACCCGCGCCGCGACGATCTATTCCGGCACGAGCGAAATTCACCGCAACAGCCTCGCCCGGGCAATCGGCTGCCCCTGAATCCCGGAAACTGAAAAGCCGCTGAGCGCCTAACCAGCTATGGCGTGGCGCTTCGCAGCCTGGACGAGGCGCGGGTCGAGCGCGGCCGCCACATTGCGGATAAGGAGGCGCGCGGTCTCAGGCACGCTGACTTTCAGACCATCGATGACGCACAGGTCATGCGCCTCAAGCTGACGCATCCGCGCTAGCGCAGCGTCGAACTCATGGCGGTCATAGCCGAAGCGATGCAGCACATCGCCCAGATCGACTTTCAGATCACAGAGCAGACGCTCGATCGCATAGGCCCGCATCTCATCCTTGCCCGTCTTCGCAATGCCGCGAGCGATAGGCAGCTCGCCGTCCAGCACGCTATTGCGCCATTCCAGAAGGCCCTTCTGGCCCTGGGCATAGCCTTGCGGGAAGCCTGAGATCGCCGTCTGCCCGATACCGATGAGGTAGCGGCTCTGATCGTCCGTATAGCCCTGGAAATTGCGCCGCAGCCGTCCATTGGCAGCCGCGATGGCAAGACTGTCGGTCGGCAAGGCGTAGTGGTCAAAACCGATACTCGCATAGCCTGCCTTTTCGAAGATGCGTTCGGCGACCTCAGCCTGACGCATACGCTGGGCGAGACCCGGAAGGTCCGCCTCGGCGATGGCGCGCTGGTGCTTGGCGAACCAAGGCACGTGCGCATAGCCGAAGACTGAGATGCGGTTGATACCCGTCTCAGCGCAATAGTCGGCCGCTTCCGCAACATCGGCTTCGGTCTGAAGCGGCAAGCCATACATGAGGTCAGCATTCAGCGCCCGGATGCCGACCCGTCGAAGCGATGCGATATGCCGGGTGATCATCGAGCGCGGCTGGATCCGGTTGATGGCCTTCTGGACAGGCAGGCTCAGCGTCTGAACGCCGAGGCTGGCACGCGTCACACCGCTATCGGCCATCGCCTCGATCATCCCGTCACTCAGGACGCGGGGGTCGAGCTCAACTGAGAGCTCTGCATCTGCTGCAACCCGGAACCGTGAACGGATATGCCGAGTGAGGCGCCGGAAATCGTCTGGCGACAGCGCGTTCGGTGTGCCGCCGCCAAAATGAAGATGGCGGACCTCGCCCTCACCGATCTGCTCGGACCAGAGATCGACCTCTTTCAGAAGGACGTCGAAATAGGAAGCGATCCGGTCATAGCCGTTGGGGACAGAGGTCGCGCAGCCGCAATACCAGCAGAGCTTCCGGCAGAACGGGATATGAACATAGACGGAGAGACCTTCGCCTTCCTCGATTGCAGACAGCCATGACTTCACCGTTTCAGCAGTCACGGATGCGTCGAAATCAACCGCGGTCGGATAGCTTGTATAGCGGGGCACCTGCGCGCCAGCGAACTCGATCCAGTCGTCTCTCATGCCTGCCAATCCCTTGCTTCGGTCTTGGCAGAAAACTAGCTGCGGAGCGGTTGAGGGTCTTTAGGTAGACCTACTTACAGGCCTGTTCGGCGGGGTGATCCTCATCGATCAGGATGCGGGCTGCGGCGCCGTCCGGGTCATCGAACTGGCCTTCGCGCACCGCCCAGATGAAGCTGACGAGGCCAACCAGACCCAGCATCAGAGCAACGGGAATAAGAAAGGCGAGCATTTCCATATCAGGACCTCTTCCAGCCGGGCCGAAGCGCATTCAGCGTCACAATAATGGACGACCCCGACATGGCGATCGCCGCGACAAGTGGTGTCGCAAAGCCTGCAACCGCAATCGGCACCGCGATGAAGTTATAGACCGCAGCCAGTGAGAAGTTCTGCACCATCCGGCGGCGGGCAAGGCTCGACGCGTCGATCATGGTCAGGATCGCGCCGAGGCCCGCTCCCGTATAGACACCATCACTCGCAGACTGGCTGACATCCATGGCGCCGCCCGGCGCGAGCGAAGCATGCGCCAGCGAAAGCGAGGCAGCGTCATTGAGGCCGTCGCCGATCATCAGAACCTTGCGTCCTTCCGCGCGCAGCTCTTCCAGTCGCGCAACCTTGTCGGCCGGGCTTGCGCCCGCGCGCCAGTTGGTCACCGACAGCGCCGATGCAATCGTGGCAACCGCATCTGGGCGATCGCCCGACAGGATCTCGACACTGATGCCGCGGCGACGCAGCGTTTCGACGACATCGCCCGCGCCGGGGCGCAGCGCATCCTCGAACAGGAAGCGATGAGGGGCCGCATTGCCCTCGACATACCAGAGCTGAAGGCTGGTAGTGGCAGCAGAGGCTTCCTCGCCAACCCATTCGGCAGAGCCGAGACGGCAGCGAACGCCATCAATCTCAGCCTCGAGACCAAGGCCCGGATGCTCCTTCACATGGGCAGCGACGCTGCCTGCGCCAGCCGCGGCGACGAGCGCGCGTGACAGCGGATGGCGGGACGCGCGCGCAAGACGTGCGGCGCGCTGGAAGATGTCCTCATCGTTGGAACTGCGGACAAGCTCAGGCTCTCCGAGGGTCAGCGTGCCCGTCTTGTCGAAGACGACGTGATCACACTCTGCAATCCGCTCAAGCGCATCGCCGGAGCGAAGGAAGACACCTTTACGGAACAGGCGACCGGCGGCGACCACCTGCACGACAGGCGCGGCCAGCGCGAGCGCGCAAGGACAGGTAATGATCAGCGTCGAGACAGCGATCATGATCGCTTCACGCACCCCTGCCCCAGCCAGAAGCCAGCCAATCAGGGTTAGCGCAGCGGTAGTGTGAACCAGCGGAATATAGAGCGAGACCGCCTTGTCTGCGATGCGGCGATACTTGGAGCGACGCTGCTCACCCGCCTCAAGCATACGTGCGATATCGGCGAGCAGAGAATCGCTTGCGGCTGAGATCGCGCGCCCGCGCAGGGGCTGCGTCAGATTGATTGAGCCCGCAAAGAGCCGCGCTCCGGGCGCAATGGCACGCGGCAGGCTCTCACCGCTGACGAGGCTCTCATCAGCCTCGCTGACACCGTCCAGCACATCGATATCGACGGTCAGGCGCTCGCCCGGCGCAACCAGCACGATATCGCCGGCGATGATTTCATCGGCACGTACAGAGCGCGCTTCAGTGCCTTCCAGACGGGTCACGGTACGCGCCTGCAGGGCCGCCAGATCGTGCGCGGCGGCATGGGTCCGTCTGCGGAGGCGCGCATCGAGGAAGCGGCCGATGAGAAGGAAGAAGAGCAGCATGACAGCGGCATCGAAATAGGCATGCTCGCCGCCCCGGATTGTCTCGGTGACACTCACGCCAAGGGCGAGCAGCACGGCGAGCGAAATCGGCACATCCATATTGGCATGGCCGCGGCGAAGCACTGACCAGGCTGACTGGAAGAAGATACGGCCCGAAAAGAGCGCGGCCGGAAGGGCAATGGCGCCAGAGATCGCATGCATGACCCGCCGGGTCGTCTCACCCATCTCTCCATGACCAGACCAGATCGAAACAGAGAGCAGCATGACATTCGCTGCCGCGAAAGCTGCGACAGCCATGGCGATAAGCAGCTTGCGCTCCTCGCTCTTGGCCGCGCTGTCTGCCGCGTCGGGCGCGAAGGGGGCGACACCATACCCAAGCGCGGACACCGTTCCTGCGACGTCGTTTGCCGAGAGGTCACCGCGCCAGCGTACATCAAACCGACCATTGGAGAGGTTGAGGCGCGCCTGCGTCACCCCGGGAAGGGCCTGCACGCTCTTCTCGATCTTGGAGAGGCAGCCAGCGCATTTTGCGCCGCGCACGGTCAGCTGGAGTGTGTTGCCCTCAGGCAAGCGGCGGACGAACGCGCTGATGTCGCTCGCATGCGCCTGTTCAGCGGGTGCGAGCCCGCTGGGGCAGCCTGCAGAGGGATTACCTGCAGTGGTCACGGCACCCTCACATCCTTGCGCGCTTCGATTGTGACGTCGCCGGACATATCCGTAGCGGTGACGATCATCTCCCACTGACCGCTCTCAAGCTCTGGCAGGTCGGCGCGGTAGAGGCCGGGCGTGCCAGCAGCAGCCAGCGCGACGGTCACATCCTGCGCGCCCGTCGTAAGCCGGCGCAGCTTCGCCTCAACGCTAAGGCCGCCGACAGGCGCGCCGTCTGCATCTGCGACCTGCACAGCAACAGCTTCCAGCCCCGACAGGCCTGCCCGCACCGTCCAGCCAAGCTCTGCCTGCGCACGGCGCGCTTCGAGCGTCTGGTTATAGTTGAGGCCCTGAAGATAGGACTTCTCGACATCCTCACCGGGGAAGCTGGTGATCGCCGAATAGAGAAAGAAACCGTTCACCGTGAACATGACGCCGAAGAAGGCGAGCATGATCAGGAGAACGTGCCAGCCCTTGAGCTGGCGTTCACGCGGGGCGTCGATGAGCGTTGCGGTGGTCATGATCTAGTCTCCCGGCGCCATGAAACTCGTGCGGTTTCCATGGAGCTCGCCTGTGGCTGTGTCCTGAAGAAGAAGGGTGAAGTGGTCGCGCCCGCCTGCGGTTTCCTGCGGCACGGTCACGAAGATGCGGTAGCGGTCCACACCATGGGCTGCGACTGGCAGGAAGATACGGCCTGCCTCAGTGGCTTCGAGACCGATCACTTCCAGCTCAAGCCCATCAATGCCATTGGCTTCAAGGCTCATTTCGCGCGCCTCGCCGGACTTGTTGACCAGCTTTAGCGTATAGCCGTTGCGGACGTCGCCGTCAGACAGGCGCACATAAGGCGGCGAACGGTCCTTCAGTACGTTGACCTCAAATGTGCCTCGATTGAGCAGCCCCCAGGCCATCAGCACCGCAATGGCGACCATCAGCGCCGCGTAAAGCACGGTCCGCGCACGGATCAGGCGGTACTGCGCCGGCATGCCCGCTGCGCGCCGCGCAACGGCAATGTCCGTGTCATAAGCAATGAGACCGGTCGGGCGCTCGACCTTCTTCATCATCTCATCGCAGGCATCGATGCACAGCGCGCAGTGGATACACTCAAGCTGCGCGCCGTCGCGGATATCGATCCCCATCGGGCAGACCTGAACGCACTGCTTGCAGTCAATACAGTCACCGCGCCCTTCCCAGCTCTCACCCTTGCGGTGAGGGCCGCGCGGCTCCCCCCGGTCATAGCGATAGGTGACATTGAGGGCGTGCTCATCGGTCAGTGCGGCCTGGATGCGTGGCCACGGGCATAGATAGGTGCAGACCTGCTCACGCATGGTCCCGGCAAGCGCATAGGTCGTCCCCGTCAGGATGGCCGCAAACCAGTAGGCCGAGAGCGGCGCCTCGCCGATAAAGAAGGTCTGCGCGATCATCTGGGCATCATGGAAGTAGAGAATGAACGCGCCGCCCGTCACAAAGGCGATCAGCAGCCAGACCGCATGCTTGCCAACCTTCCGCCAGGCCTTGTCGAAACTCATCGGCTTGGCATCGAGCCGCATGCGCGCCGCCCGGTCCCCCTCAAACGCCCGTTCAACCCAGATATAGAGGTCGGTCCACACCGTCTGTGGGCAGGCATAGCCGCACCAGACCCGCCCGAACAGCGATGTCACGAGGAACAGGCCAAGCGCGGCAAGGATCATCAGGCCTGCGAGATAATAGGCCTCCTGCGGCCAGATCTCGATCCCGAAGAAGAAGAACCGCTCACCCGCAAAGTCCGCCAGCACCGCCTGGTCAGGAACCCCTGCCCCGCGGTCCCAGCGCAGCCATGGCACCAGGTAATAGATGCCCAGCATCCCCGCCATGGCGACCCATTTCACCGTCCGGAACTTGCCATGGGCAAGCTTCGGATAGATCTGCTTGCGCTTGGCATAGAGATCCTGCGGCGGAGGGGCCGGTGGCGGAGACTTTGGCGTTATGAGGGTGACGCGGCTCATCGGCTCTGCCCCTACTCCCCGCCGCCAAGCGAGTGGACATAGACCGCCAGCGACTTGATCGTGGCCTCGTCGAGACGCTCACCCCAGGCAGGCATGTGCGCATTGCGGGCGTTGTAGACGGTGTTGTAGACATCGCGGTATTCGCCGCCGAACACCCAGATATCGTCCGTCAGGTTTGGTGCACCGACAGTGCGGTCGCCGGTCCCGTTGTCGCCGTGGCAGGACGCACATTGTGCAGCATAGATATCGGCGCCGCGATTGCTCGCTGCCTCATCCACCTCGCGGCCAGATAGCGACAGGACATGATTGACGACATCGTCGATCTGCTGACGCTCCAGAAGCCGGTCGCGGCCGAAGGCTGGCATAAGGGAGAACCGCGTTTCCGGGTCTTCTTCATGCCGAATGCCGTGCTGAAGCGTGTACTGGATGCCCTCAAGCGTACCCGACCAGAGCCAGGCATCGTCGGCGAGCGTCGGATAGCCCTTCGCGCCCCGGCCGCCCGCGCCGTGACAGGTGGCGCAATTGTCCCCAAAGGCGCTCTCGCCAGATGCCATTGCAAACTGCTGCAGCTCACGGTCCGTCTCGATTTCTTCGAGGCTCGCCGTCAGTAGGGCTGCGCCAGATGCGCTACGCTGCGACCGCAGGCTTTCAACCTGCTCAGCCACCGCGATCCGGTCAGATTGGCCTGCAAGGCCACGCGTATTGGTGCCAAGACCCGGCAGGGCCGGAATGGCTGGCATGACGACCATATAGCCAATCGAGAAGGCGATGGTGCCGTACCAGATATAGAGCCACCAGCGGGGGAGCGGGTTGTTCAGCTCCTTGATGCCATCCCATTCGTGGCCCGTGGTCTCTACGCCGGTTGGTTGGTCGATATCCTTGTGGTGTTCACTCATCTCCCGGCTCCCGGTCTGAAAGTGGAAGGCTTGCCGCCTTGTCGAATTTCTTCTGGTTTTTGGGCCAGAGCGCGTAGGCCAGAACGGCGGCGAAAATCGCCACGAAGTAGATCAGGCCGCCGGTCTGGGCGAAGCTGGACAGTCGTTCGTACATGTCACTTTCCCCCTAGCGCGCGTTCATCAGGTCTTCGGCTTCGTAGGTGGAGAAATCCACCAGCGTGCCGGTCATCTGCAGGTAGGCGACGAGCGCATCCATCTCGGTGATCCGGTCTGGATCCTGGTCGAAGTCGCGGATCTGGACGGTGCCTTCGCGGCCGGATGCTTCGGTGTAGCGAGCCACCAGCGCGTCCTGCTCATCGAAATAGATGTCGGGGTCCACCTGGGCCCGAAGGTCCATGCTGGCATTCTCGATCATCTCGTCGGTGTAGGGAACGCCGACCGCACGAAGCGCTTTCAGGTCATCCTGGATATTGCGGAAGTCGAGCGACTTCTCTGCCAGGAAGGCATAGGGCGGCATGATCGATTCCGGCACCAGGGCACGCGGGTCGATCAGGTGATCGACATGCCATTCGTCGGAATACTTGCCGCCGACGCGGGCAAGGTCAGGCCCCGTCCGCTTCGAGCCCCACTGGAACGGGTGGTCGTACATCGACTCTGCCGCCAGAGAGTAGTGGCCATAGCGCTCCACCTCGTCGCGCAGCGGGCGCACCATCTGGCTGTGGCAGACATAGCAGCCCTCGCGCAGATAGATGTTCCGGCCAGCCACTTCGAGCGGGGTGTAGGGGCGCATGCCTTCCACCTTCTCGATGGTGTTCTCCATGTAGAAGAGCGGTGCCATCTGGATAAGCCCACCGATCGAGACCGTGATCAGGATGCCGATCGTCAGGATGAGCGAGTGGCGTTCGAACACGCCGTGTTTGTTGAGCAGTCCCATTGTTCTCGACGCTCCTATTCGGCCGGCTGCAGCTCAGCGGCTGCCGGTGGTTGGCTTACGGGATTTGCATCGGCGGGCTGGTTGATGCGCTCATGGCCCATCGCGGTCCGGATCAGGTTGTAGGACATGATCACAGCGCCGCTGAGGTAGAGCAGGCCGCCCACCATGCGGATGATGTAGCTGATATGCTTGGCCTCGACCGTTTCCACGAAGCTGTATTCGAGGAAGCCGAAGTCGTTATAGGCGCGCCACATCAGGCCTTCCATGATGCCCGCGAACCACATCGACACGATGTAGAAGACGATACCGATCGTCGCGAGCCAGAAGTGCCACTCGACCAGCGCCATCGAGTAGAGGCTCTTGCGCTTGTACAGCCACTGGGTGAGGCAGTAGAGCGCCCCGAAGGAGATGAAGCCAACCCAGCCGAGTGCACCGGAATGCACGTGGCCAATGCCCCATTCTGTATAGTGGCTGAGCGAGTTCACCGCCCGCACCGACATGAGGGGGCCTTCGAAGGTCGACATGCCATAGAAGGCGAGCGAGACGACCATCATGCGGACCACAGGGTCGGTGCGAAGCTTGTCCCAGGCGCCCGACAGGGTCATCACGCCGTTGATCATGCCGCCCCAGCTTGGCATCCACAGCATGATCGAGAAGGTCATGCCGAGGGTCTGCGCCCACTGCGGAAGAGCGGTGTAGTGAAGGTGGTGCGGACCTGCCCAGATATAGATGAAGATCAGCGACCAGAAGTGCACGATCGACAGGCGGTAGGAATAGACTGGCCGGTCCACGCGCTTCGGAATGTAATAATACATGATGGCGAGGAAGCCGGTCGTCAGGAAGAAGCCGACAGCATTGTGGCCATACCACCACTGGGTCAGCGCATCCTGCACGCCCGCGAACAGCTGATAGCTCTTCGACGATCCGAGCGAGACCGGCAACGAAAGGTTGTTCACGATGTGCAGCATCGCGATGGTCACGATGAAGGACAGGTAGAACCAGTTTGCCACATAGATATGCGGCTCTTTCCGCTTCCAGAGCGTGCCGAGGAAGATGATGAGATAGGCGACCCAGACGATGGTCAGCCAGAGGTCGGCATACCATTCTGGTTCGGCATATTCCTTCGACTGGGTAATGCCCATCAGATAGCCGGTCGCGGCGATCACGATGAAAAGCTGATAGCCCCAGAAGACGAACCAGGGCCACATGCCGCCGAACAGGCGCGCGCGGGTGGTGCGCTGGACGACGTGGAAGCTGGTGGCGAGAAGGACGTTGCCACCGAAGGCAAAGATCACGGCCGACGTATGGAGCGGACGTAGCCTGCCAAAGTTCGTCCAGCCGAGCTCCTCAACATAGAAGAGATTTGGCCAGGTCAGCTGACACGCGATGAGAACGCCGACCAGAAGGCCTGCGAGCCCCCAGAACATGGCAGCGGCCACACCGAATTTGACGAGCGTGTCCTCATACTGGGTCTCATCAAAGGGATTGCGGTCGCCGAGCTTGCCGGCCCAGAGCGCAATCCCCACCAGCCAGGCGATGATTGCGGAAAAGAACAGGAGCGCGTGAACGCCCATCAGATTGTCTGCTGCGTTACCGGCGATCAGGATCGCCAGGACAGCGAAGACGCAAAGGAAGGCCGACACCATTCCGGTGCTGCTGTCCCTTGCCCCTCTCTTAAGGATGCTGGTGCTCAATTTGCCTACCCCTCAACATTCAGACGCCACCAGAAGCGGCGGCTGTCTCATCATGGCTGAGGGATTACGTAAGGACCGGGATGTCCGGTATACGGGCTCATACGTATGGGCCAGCCTGTCGCAGACACAGTAGGTTGCGGGCAATAGGAGGCCCCCGCATGAACCGTGTCATCATCTTCACCGTCGGGTTGGCCATTGCGATGATCGCGTGGCCGCAAGTCCAGTCGCATCACCTGCGCAGTGAATTGCTGCCGCTTGCCTGGTGCTCGTCGTCAGGCCAGGCGCCAGGCACGCAAAGCCTTTTCGGCATGCATTGCGTTTGGTGTCCGGTCTTCGTCTCCGGTATCGCCGTCATGATCGTCAGCCCGTTCCTTCAGCATGCGCGCATGCTGATGCAGCGGCTGGCCCGGGTCATGCCATGAGAAATCAGCACCTGCCGTCACGCTACTTGTTGACCTCCCGGCCCTGCCTGTCGCATTGCGAATGTGCAGACGGACGGGGTGTGAACACTGAAAAGCCGGGACCAGATCTACGATATGGCGGAGATGGACGTTGACGCGCTCCATCAGCACTTCCGGTCCATCCTCCAATCGGTGCCGGATGCCATGGTCGTCATCAACGACGCCGGGATCATCACGGCTGTCAGCAAGGCGGCAGAGACCCTGTTCGGCTATGAAGTGGACCAGCTGCTCGGCCGCAATGTCAGCATCCTCATGTCGCCCACCGACAAGTCGCAGCATGACGGCTATATCTCGCGCTATCTTCGCACAGGCGAGCGCCGCATCATCGGCATCGGTCGCACGGTCACGGCAAGGCGCGCAGACGGCTCCCTGTTTCCGATCGACCTCAAGATCGGCGAAGCCAAGATCGGCGATCACTATCTCTTCACGGCATTCATGCGGGACCTGACCGAGCAGCGGCGCAATGAAACGCGCATGAAGGCCCTGCAGGCCGAGCTCGTCCATTTCTCGAGATTGAGCTCGGTTGGGACGATGGCATCTGCCCTCGCGCATGAGCTGAACCAGCCGCTCACCGTCGTGACCAATTACCTTGAAGCGGCCCGCGACATGCTCGACGCGCCGGACGAAGAAACCATGAAGATGGTGCAGGAAGCGCTGAACGAAGCGGCGAAGCAGTCTGTTCGTGCAGGCCAGATCGTCCGGAAGCTTCGAGATTATGTCTCTCGCGGCGAAGTCGAGAAGCGTCCGACAGATCTCGTCCCACTGCTCGGCGACGCCGTCGCCCTCGTCCAGACCGAAATGAGCACAGCAACAGGTGCCATCTCGGTCAGCGTGGCGGAAAGCACGCCGCATGTGATGATCGACCCGATCCAGATCCAGCAGGTCATTATCAACATCGTGCGCAACGCCATTGAAGCGATGGGGACGCAAATCGATCCGAAGATCGAAATCCGCGCAATGATCGGCGGCAACGGCATGGTGCTCGTCACCATCGAAGATAATGGCCCCGGTATCGACCGGGAGGTGTCCGAACACCTCTTCCGCCCGCTTGCCAGTTCCAAGTCCACGGGCATGGGCCTTGGCCTCTCCATCTGCCGCACCATTGTCGAAGCGCATGGCGGCACCATCGAGGCAATGCCCGCAGGCGACACGGGAACGCGTTTCGCCTTCACGCTTGAACCTGTAGAAACTGACGCATGACCGATTCAGAAAAGCCGCTCGTCCACCTCGTCGACGATGACGAGGCTATCCGCCATTCCGCCAGCTTCATGCTGCGCCTCGCAGGCTACCGCGTGCAGACCCATCCGGACGGGGTGAGCTTTCTGGCAAAGCTCGACGATCTGGAATCAGGCTGCGTGCTTCTCGACGTCCAGATGCCGCAGATGAATGGCCTCGCGGTTCAAAAAGCCCTTAATGAGCGCGGCTGCGAAATGCCGATCATCGTCCTCACCGGACATGGCGACGTGTCCGTCGCAGTGCAGGCCATGAAGGCGGGCGCGGTCAACTTCGTCGAAAAGCCTTATGAAAAGCAGGTCCTGCTTCAGGCGATCAATGAGGGGTTCGAACACCTCGACAGTCTCCACCAGGGCGCGGTCCAGAAGGCCGAGGCTGAAAAGCGCCTCGCACATCTCAGCCCGCGTGAACGCGACATCCTTGATGGCCTCGTCGACGGGCTGACCAATAAGGGTATCGCCAACTCACTCGATATCTCACCGCGCACGGTGGAAATCCACCGCGCCAACATGATGGACAAGCTTGGCGTGGACAGCCTTTCTGCCGCCCTTCGTATCGCTTTCGCCGCCGGGCTCGGCGCCAGCAGCTAGGCGACTTGCAGACTACCAGCTAGTCCGCATTTCGCCGCCGCCGCAGCCAGACTGGCTTGCGAAGGCGCTATGCACACCGCCGCCCGGCACATCACAGCGTCCGCCCATGCCCATACCGGCCGGACCGAAGGCCATCTGCTGGATGCCTTGCGCCAGCCCGCCTGACCCGAATGGCACACGGATCTCAAGCCGCGCCGTCTCCGCCCGGAAATCTCCGGCGCCCACACCTGCGATCCCAACCTCAAGACGCACCAGAGGGCCCCACTTGGTCTGTGTCGCCACGCCAATCCGCGCATCGGCACGAAGGTCGGTTTCATCGCTGCTCAGGAAGCCGCTCTCAGTCAGCAGGTCAGCGCTGTCATAGTCCCAGATGGCATCGAGGCGGCCGCTCAGCTGTAACCAGCCGCCATCCCGGAACTCATTGCGCCACGCCACTTCAGGCCCCGCCCGGAAGCGGCCGAGGCTGATATCCTGCGACGGGATCTTGATACCAAGGCTGTCGAGATAGGCAGACTGGGTTTCCTTATACTGGGTGATGCCTGCCTGCGGACGAACCGTCCAAGGTCCAGAGCGAAGCTCGCCGGTCACATTGGCCTGAACCATGATGCGCTGGGTATCAAAGTCATCACTATAGAGGCCAAGCGGGTTCACGCGGTTATCCGACTCACCGAACATGGCGAGGCCATCGACAGTCAGGCTGTCCTTCACACGCCAGACGGCATAGGGACCCGCCATCCAGCCATTGCCCTGCACCTGCGCCCCCCGCACAGCGCCAGCATCGGTGAAGACTTCGCGCGCCTCATCCTCCATCCAGTCATACTGGGCCATCGCACCAATGATCAGGTCGTCACCGAGGAGGTAGTCCACGCCGAGTTGCACAGCGGCAAAGTCGGTCTTTGACCGCTCACCGGCCCGGTCATCGCGCACACCGGACGCTTCAGCCGCCAGCCAGATGTCCCAACCGTCGAGGAACGGCGCATCCGAATTGCCGAACCGCGCGCCGCTATCAGCCTCCTCAGCGGCGACGGCGTTGCGGGCGCCAGCCAGAGAGACACTGAAGTCCATCTGGTAGAACCCCGCCCCCGACGCGTTGGCCGACATGCCGCCCCGCTGGGCCGAATTGCGCTCAGCAAAGCGGCGCGACAGCTCTGGCGCAGCGTCGATGATGCGGTCAGCCCGGCGGAACAGGAAGTTGCGGATCGCGCGCTGGGTCGCCAGCCTTACGGCATCCTCATCGCGCACATTCTCAAACACGCAGACTATGCTCTCGCCCGGGTCGACATCCACGGTCGCCGTGTCGGTGACCGGGTCATAGCGCGTCGCGCCGTCCAGATCGCCCGAGCAGTTGAAGGCCTCCACCCGCCAGCCCGGAGGCGCGGTCTGGGTGATGTCATAGCTGCCGAACAGGATGTCGCCGCTGCCCGCACTCGCCCGGTTATTGCTCGTCGACAGGGTCAGATTATTGAATGCCGGCACGTCGGAAACATAGGTAAAGCTCGCTTCACCAGACGGCCCCGGCGGCGTCGTCGCGATCAGCTGGACATTGCCGAAACGCTCCTGCACGGCGACATTCACCGGCAGCTCCACCAGGATCGTGCCCGGCCGAAGGCCCACGCCAACCGCGCCGCCACCGCCCGACTGGACTGGCTGACCATCAGCGCCGCCAAGCGAAGCGAAGGCAACAGGCGCATCGCCCACCGTCACAGTAACCGTGCCGACATAGTCGCCCGCGCCGAGGCTGTTCACCTCATCATTGAGGCTGACCGACAGGTCGAACGTACCAAGCGGTGAGATCGTGCCCGATAGCGGCGTCACCGTGATCCACGGCACATCGACCTGCACCGTGAACGGAAGTGGCGCGCTGCCCGGATTGGAGATGGTTGCAACCGTCGCCGCCTGTTCAGGGTCAGCAATGTCGGAACTCAGGTCGATGACCACTTCAGGAATTTCGGAAACAGCGGCCAGAGACACACTCGCCTCAAGGCTATCATTGCCCGCCGCGTCGACACCCGCCGCTGCCGCGACCGCAATGCTGACGGTCCCTGGCGCCGATGGCGTGATCAGCGCCGTATAGACCGATCCGCTGGTCGCCGCGAAATTGCTCGCCGCTGCATTCCCGAGGACGATATCCGCCAGCTCGAAACCCGTCACATCCTCGGTGAAGGTAAAGGTCGCGGTGAACGCCCCCGTTGTTTCGGCATCCGGGAAAGTGATGGAGAGACCCGGCGGCGTTGCGTCAGCAAGGATTGAGAATTGAGCCGCCACCTTGTTGCCATTCCCGGCCGCATCCGTTGCCACATCCGCCGCAATGTCGAGCGTAACGGCGCCATCGGCCGCCGGCGTGACATCAGCGGTGAAAACCTTCGCGCTCGTCGAGGCAAAACTGGCGAGCGTCCCATTTGCGACCGTGACATCTTCAGCGGCAAAACCGGTCACGTATTCGTTGAAGGTGAAGGTGACCGGGAAAGACCCGGGCACAGGGCCGGCAGCGGTGCTGGAGATCACGATCGACGGCCCGATGGAGTCATTGTCCAGGACGATCTGGTTATTGTTGGTCCCGGTCGGGGTTTTGATGATGAGCGCATTGCCCGCGGCGTCCAGCAACTGGACCGCATCTGCGACAGTCAGCGTCACCGTCCCATTCAACTCGGCAAGGTCGCCGCCCGCCAAGGTCAGCCTGTAATAGTCGGCACTGATAGGCTCGAGGCTGAGCGTTGCCGAAGTGCCAGCGACACTGAAGTCAGCCGCACCGACTGACGCGCCGTCCATTGGCTCGCTGAAACGCACGCCCCAGGCCAGCGTGTCGGCATCGGTCGGGCTTTGCGTCCCTTCGAAAAGGTCGATGCTGGTGATGGTCGGCGCCGTATTGTCCAGCGTATAGCTGTTCTCATTCGTGCCTGACGGCTCACCGCTCAGCAGCGGGTTGCCGAACTCGTCGGTTGAGCCGGCCTTCATGGTGATCGTGACCGGGCCGTTGACGCTCGCAAGATCGCCGCCCGATGCCGTCACATAAAATCCGATGCTGTAGCGTTCGACAGACAGCGTAGCTGTCGTCCCTGTCAGCGTGAATTCGCTCGTCTTCACATTATAGAGCGGCGAGATATTGCTGAACTGGAAGTCCCAGACCAGCGTATCGGCATTGGTCAGCTCGCTTGTCGGGGCGGACCGGGTAATCGACGCGAGAATGGGGCCGCTATTGTCGACTGTATAGGTCTGGTCAGTGGCTGGCTCTCCGGCAAGGAGCCGATTGCCGGCAAAATCAGTAATCCCGAACATCAGGACTGGCGGTGGTGGCAACTGCTGGTGTGCGCCGATATCGCCGCCGACTGCCAGATCCAGACCAACAATGCCATTATAGGATGCAAGGTCGCCACCTGAAACTGTCAGCAGAAAGGCCTCGCCGCTGAATCCGCGAGCCCCTTTGCGAGGCTGCTGTACCTGGACCTTCATGCCCATATCGCCGAGGTCTCGCTCGCCTCCAAGGGCCGCCATTTCCGTGCCCGTCGCCGTGGTACCCGTCACCTGGAAGCTGCTCGTCCCGACACCGCGTACAGGCTCACTGAACGTGATCTTGAAGACCAGCTCATCGGCATTGGTGTTTTCGTCCAGCGGTGTGTAGCGCTCGAAAGCCGTCACCATTGGCGGGGTGGAATCGTTCTGGACGAAGTAGGTGATGTCCTCCAGGCCAAGCGGCGTATTGTTGACGAGTGCATTTCCTGCAACGTCGGCGATTTGCCGCTCACTGTTGAAACTTAGAACTACCGTTCCGTCGAGATCAGCCAGATCACCGCCCGACACAGTCACCTCGAAAACGGTAGAACTGAAGCTGTTCACCGATAATGTTCCGGTCGTGCCCGATACGGTGAAATCAGCCGCTGATATCGTCGAAACATCCATCGGCTCATTGAACTCGACGCGCCAGGTCAGGCTGTCGGCATCGGTGTTGATCGCAGAGGGTGAAAATCGGGTGATCGACTGAATGCGCGGCGCAATTACATCGGTCACGGTCAGGGAAGCGGATGCTGCGCCGCTATTGCCAGCAGACGAGGTGAGGTCGCCGGTCGTTTCATTGAATGTACCGGCCTGGTCCGAACTCACCAGCACCTTGATCGTACAGGAAGCGCCCGCCGCGACGGTGCCGCCAGAATAGGAAATGGAGCTGCTGCCCGCCGCCGCGCTTAGCGTACCGCCTGTACACGTGGTAGACGCGTTGGGCGTGTCATGCACTTCCAGTCCTGCGCTCAGATTATGCGTAAAAGCCAGCGAAGTCGCCTCGCTCGCCCCGTCAAGCACATTGGCGATCGTATAGGTGATCTCCGCGCTGTCAGTATTGTCTGTCGAGCCGGGATTGAACGTCATGCTGAAGGTCGGCGGCGGAGCTACAAAAGTGAGCGTCCCGGTTGCTGGGGAAGCCGTTTCCGCATTGCTAGAGAGCAAGCCCGTCGCAAGTACAAACTCACCAGCAGAACTGGAGGTCACATCAACCTTAAATTCGCACGTATCTCCGGCGCCAACCGTCCAACCCCTTGCCGAAAAAGATGTGGGGCCACTGGAAGTATCTGCCTTGTCGTTGTTCTGACAGGTTGTGGACTTATTCGAGGGGCTCGCCGTGGTCAGGGGCGTCGACCAACTGTGGCTGAATTCAAAGCCATTAACAGATGAAAAATTAGCTGTTGCATCGACGGTGTATACAATTGTCGCTGTTTCACCGGACACGAATGTCGTTTTCGGCGAGCCTGCACTGTCCTCGAAGGACATGGTGAAAAGCGGTGCTGGAGTTTGGGCGACAAGGGTCGCTGAAGAAGTTGTGCCAGTTCCTACAGAACTGCTCAGGGCGCTCGATGTCATGTTGTAAGTGTTGGGGCCGAATGGCACCACATCTATTTCGAAGATACAGCTAGCGCCTGCCGGCACCTCATATCCACTGACGCTGTACGAGGAAGTAAATCCGCCGCTCAAGTTAATACTGGAAGACCCAGTAGTGTTGCAGGTGGTCGTGGCCACTTCCGGCGTCGTCAGACGCAGATTGGTCGGTAGATTATGGGTGAAAGCCAGATTGCTGACGACGAAGCCATTACTAGAGTTATCGATGGTGTGGATCAGGGTGACTGTCTGTCCTGTCTGCACATTGCTGACTGGATTTCCGCTTTCGTCTACGACCTGAAGCGAAAAACCGGGCGACGTCCCGACCGCATGAGCGGCGCCAGCAATCCAGACCACGCTTGATAGCGCTGCAAGCCGGGTCACGCGGCCAATCCAGTTAATCGTCTTCTTCACCATAGCCATGTGCGTCCCCCCACCCAGTCTGGTCCCGAGCGCGAGGCTAGAGGCCCGGAACGGGGCGTGCATCACCCGAACGGGTGAGTGGGCGGCGATTATTCAAAGTATTGACTTGCCTGCCTGCCTGGCACATCACCGCGCCCAGATGGTGCCCCTCTAACAGGGGGCTAAGAGGGAAGCCGGTGTAAATCCGGTGCTGTACCCGCAACTGTCAGCCAGGAGCTGATGGCCACCAAGCCACTGAGGCGCAATGCTTTGGGAAGGCGGCCAGACGCTGTGATCGGCAAGCCAGGAAACCTGCCATCGCCTGTCGTTTGCCCAAGGCCGGGAAAAGCCAGCGGGCGCGGAGTATCTCCGTTTTTCGACAATCCGTCTGCCGCGCGCGCAATGCACGTGGTTTCGTATTGTATGCGCGCTGCGGCGCGCCATCGGAGTCGTATCTATGCGTCGACCAATCCTGCTGGCGACTGTCGCCACACTTGCTATCGCCCCCCTTTCCTTTGCCCAGACACCTGATGAGCGCCGCCTCGACACCGTCACCGTGTCCGGCCTTCAGCCTGTTGATCTGGCCACGTTGACCGAAGACGTCGCCATCCTGACCGAAGATGACCTTGCCGTGCGCGACACGCCTTTCGTCGCGGACCAGCTGCGTGCCGTTCCGGGTGTCGCCATCTCGCGCTCAGGCTCGCTCGGCGGGCTGACGCAGGTCCGCATTCGCGGCGCAGAGGCCAACCACACGCTCGTCTTCCTCGACGGTATCGAATTCTCGGACCCGGTCACCGGCGAGACCGATTTCGGCCTTCTCTCTGGTCTCGATATCGCCCGTATCGAAGTGCTGCGCGGTGAGCAGTCCTCGCTCTATGGCTCTGATGCGATTGGTGGGGTCCTCTCCATCGAGACCTCCGACCAGCCCGGCTTCAATGCCGAGATTGAGGCTGGCTCGCGCGAGACTGTGAATGGCTCGGCTGGCTTCAACACAGCCTCTGAGCGCTTCAATTTTGGCGGCGCCGTGTCCGGCTTCACGACAGAAGGCGTCGATAGTTCGGGCCTCGGCGGTGAAAAGGATGGCTCTGACAGCCTCGCCGTCCTCGCGCGCGGCGGCGTGGAGCTTGGCACCGGCTGGAACCTGTCGCTTCTCGCCACCTATCGCGAAGCTGAATCCCAGTTCGACAGCGACACCGATTTCGACGGGCTCCTCAACAATGTCGACCGCACGACAGACAGCGAGCAGACCATTGTCGGCGCGGCTCTGACAGGCAAGACCGGCCGGATCGATCACGTCTTCCGCGCCAATCTCAATGAGGTCGACCGCACCAATCGCGCCGACGGGACCTATACGGACTCCACATCTGGCGAACGCACCAAACTCTCCTGGAGCCCATCCATCACGGTTGGAGAAGGTAGCCTCGTCCAGACCTTCAGTGCCCTCGTCGACCATGAAAGCGAGGACTATGAGCGCCGCTCGACCGACCTTGCCTTCGGTGACCCGAACCAGAGCCAGAGCTTCGAAACCTTCGGCATCGCAGGCGAGTACCGCCTCACGCTCAACGCGCTGCAGGTGAACGCATCGGCCCGCTTCGATGACAATGATGGCCAGTTCGAAGATGCCGTCACATGGCGCGCCGGCGCAGCCTACAGCTTTGACTTTGGCGGTCGCCTGCGCGCCTCGGCTGGCAGCGGCGTGAAGAATCCGACCTTCACCGAGCTCTTCGGCTTCTACCCGGGCAGCTTTATCGGCAATCCAAACCTCGAACCTGAAAAGTCGACAAGCTGGGAAATCGGCTGGGACCAGACATGGGACCAGTTCAGCGCCTCGATCACCTATTTTGAGGCTGAACTCGAAGACGAGATCTATACCGCTTTCACCCCGACCTTCATGTCGACCGCAGCCAACCGGGCGGGTGACAGCAAGCGCTCCGGCGTTGAAATCGGAGCCAAATGGTCGCCCACCGATCGTCTCGACATCACTGGCCAGTTCACCTCCATCGACAGCGAAGCCGATGATGGCAGCGATGAAATCCGCGTCCCTGCAGACACGGCCAGCATCGCCGCCAACTGGCGGGTCAATGATAAGGGCCTGCGCATCGGCGCAGCGCTCGACTATGTTGGTGAGCAGGATGATTTCGACTTCGGCGCCTTCCCATCCCGGCGCGTGACCCTGGACGCCTATACGCTGGCTTCCCTCACAGCAGAGATACCGGTCACCGAACGCCTCGCCATCACCCTGCGCGGCAGCAACCTCTTCGATGAGCAGGTCACCGACGTCTATGGCTATCGCGGGCCGGGCGCAGGTGCCTTCATCGGACTGAAGCTGAGATAGCAATGATGAGGTTGGCGATCCCCTTTCTGGCATGTCTCGCCGCTGCGTGCAGCGCGCCCGTTGAGGCGCCCGGCACGCAGTCTGGTGAGCGGCCAATGCGGATCGTCAGCCTCGACTATTGCGCTGATCAGTATGTCCTGAAACTTGCCGACCCGGAGCAGATACTCGCCATCTCCCCCGGCGGGACAGGCAGCTTTTCCTATATGCGCGAAGCCGCCAAAGACTTCCCGACGGTCCGCGCGGATGCAGAAAGCGTCCTCGTGCTGAAACCTGACCTAATCGTCCGCTCCTATGGCGGCGGGCCGAACGCAGAAGCCTTCTTTGAGCAGGCAGGTGTTCCGGTTCTCAATGTCGGCTGGACCTCCACCATCGACGGCGAGGGCTCCACCTCCATACCGGGCGTCATCCAGCACATGGCAGACGGCCTCGGACATAGCGAGCGCGGCGAAGCGCTCATCGCGGAGTTTCACCAGCGGCTCGAAAGTGTTCAGGCTCGCAGCGACAACAAGACGGCGCTCTATATGGCGTCAGGCGGTGTGACCTCCGGCCCCGGGTCTCTGGTTCACGAAATGATCGAGGCGGCAGGTCTCCGCAATTTTCAGGAAACGCCCGGCTGGAATCCGATCCCGCTTGAACGGCTGACGCGCGAACGGCCGGACGTCACCGTGCCTGCGCAATTCTCTGAGCAAGGCGGTTTCACGCCTGACTATTGGAGCGCTTCCAGCCACCCAATCGCACACCGTCAGATACACCGTGGAAACACCGTCACTGTACCGGGTTCCTGGACCGCTTGCGGGGGCTGGTTCCTCATGGACGCCATCGAAGCCCTGGCCGATAGTGACGCCTCATGACCCCGAACCGCGCCCTCATCCCGGCTCTCCTAATTGCCTGTATTCTCGCCGTTTTCGCGGCCTGCCTCTTGGGGTCGACGCCCATGCCAATTGATCGCGTTTTGATCGCAATGTTCGGCGGCGGTGAAGCGGGAGACCGCATCGTCATCTGGCAAATCCGCCTCCCCAGAGCCCTGGCCGCCTTCGCAACCGGAGCCGCTCTCGGCATCAGCGGTGCGGCGCTGCAAGGGTTGTTGCGCAACCCGCTGGCTGAGCCGGGCGTGCTCGGCGTGTCGGCATCGGCATCGCTGTTTGCGACGTTCTCGCTCTATTATGGGCTGGTTGCGCTATCGCTCTGGGTCTTGCCGGTCGCCGCAATGCTCGGTGCGCTCGCAGCGACAGCGCTTATCGCGCTGGCAGCGATCAAGACCCGGTCGGTGGTGACCTTGATCCTTGTCGGTGTTGGGATTTCTGCCTTTGCAGGCGCGGCGATGAGCCTTCTCATGAACCTCGCTCCGACGCCCTTTACACTGTCAGACATGATCAACTGGATGCTCGGATCTGTGGCCAATCGCAGCTTCCGCGAGCTTGGCTTTGCAGCGCCTTTCATCCTTGGCGGCGGGGCCATCCTGCTGGCCTCGCGCCGCGGTCTCTCTGCCCTGACACTCGGCGAGGAAGCGGCAAGCGGTATCGGCCTGAACCTGCGCAATCAGCGTATCCTGACGGTGCTTGGGGCTGGCATCGCGACAGGAGGGTCGGTCGCACTTGCCGGCGCCATCGGCTTTGTCGGCATCGTCGCGCCGCATATCATCCGGCCGTTCGTCGGCCATGATCCGGCCCGGTCTCTTATCCCTTCCGCCCTGTTGGCCGGTCTGATTCTGGTGCTCGCCGACATCGGTGTGCGCATCCTGCCGACCGTGAATGAGCTGAAGCTCGGCGTCGTCGCTGCCCTTATTGGCGCGCCCGCCTTTATATGGATTGCGATGGGAAGGCGCGCGATCCATGACTGAACTCGTCGCCGAAAAACTGAGCGTCCACGCAAGCAAGACCGCGCTCGTCACTGAGGCCAGTTTCCGCGTTGGCGCAGGCGAATTCATCGCGCTGATTGGGCCGAATGGCGCAGGCAAGACAAGCCTTCTGCGCGCCTCTCTTGGACTCGAAAAAGCCAGTGGCGGCAGTGCGAGCATAGATGGCGATGGCAGCCCAGAGCTTGCCCCAATGGAGCGCGCCCGGCGCGTCGCCTACCTTCCCCAGCAGCGCCCCCTCGCATGGCCGAACACCGTCCGCGATGTTGTCGCGCTGGGCCGTTTTGCCTATGGCGCAGCTCCCGGACGGCTCGGCGATCAAGATGCAGACGCGGTAGAACGCGCGCTGATGAAATGCGGGCTTGAGACGCTGGCTTCCCGCCAGACGGACACCCTATCCGGCGGGGAACTGGCGCGCGTGCACTTCGCCCGCGCGCTGGCGTCAGAGGCCGGACTTCTTGTCGCCGACGAACCGGTCGCTGCGCTCGACCCGCGTCACCAGTTTCGGATCATGGATATCATCCAGCAATACGTCGCTGCAGGCGGCGGCGCGCTTGTCGTTCTGCACGACATATCGCTGGCTGCCCGCTATGCGAGCCGCATGATCTGGATGAAGGACACCCGCATCGTCGCCAACGGCCCGGTCGAGGACACGCTGAGCGCAGAGCGCATGGCAGAGGTGTTCGGCGTTAAGGCGAAGGTCGAGGGCCGCGCGGTCGAGATCGAAGGCGCGGCCTAGGCCTGTCTATTCGGCAGCGACCATGCGTGGCTCATCTGGCCGGACCGCCCGGCGGATCACATCGAAATAATCCTTCGAGATGCAGTCATAGCCATCGTAATAGCCACGCTCGCTGAGCAGCCTGTGCAGGCGGCCGAGCCTGTAGGGCGGTACGCTGGCCAGCAGGTGATGCTCGAGGTGATAGTTCACATCGTTCGGGGCCACGATCACGCGCTGCCAGAGCGGCGCGACCGTCGTGCCGGTATTCAGCCGCGCATCAAGACTGGTGCGGTCCAGCGCGGTGCCGTGCTCCCCAATCTGGCGAAGGCGTACGATAGCCGGGAAAACAAAAAGGCGCGCCGCCCACCACATCGGATACGCCCAAGGCGCACCAACCAGCGTCAGCGTTCCGAGCAGCGTAATATGAAACATCAGCCAGGGGTAATTGCGCGAAAGCTTGAACTTTTTGAGGTCATTCATCGTATCCCGAAAGCCGGTCTGGCCGGTGAAATCACGGATGAATTTGCGCTTCAGGCTCGACTTCGAGACAGGGTAATTCTTCACGAAGCCGATGTCAGGATCGTTCGGCGTGCCCGCGAACTTGTGGTGTTTCAAATGGTAGGCACGGTACGCCTTGAGCGACGTATTCATCGGCGCACCAGCAAGCCAGTGGCCGACAAACTCATCTACTTTCGGACTTTTGAAGAAGGCGTGGTGGGCGCAGTCATGGTTCATGACACCTAGGCCAAGCTGGCGTCCACCAAGAAGGACAATACCAGCAAGGATCGTCAGCGGGTTCGGCCAGATAATCGCAATCGCGAAGGCAAAGACGATCAGGCCCCAATTGAAGGCAACGCCGCCGAGGGCCCGCAAATTCGATTTCTTCTGAAAGGCACGCAGCTCACTCTTTGACAGCGCTTGCGAAAGCTTCATTCCCTGTTGCATGAGCGGACTCCTGATACCTAGCCTTTCTTGTTTATTACATATATGAGCAGCTTCTGTCAAATGTCGTATTATTTTAAACCTCTCGACAGAAGCAGCATGACGGCCCGCGCCATGGTGCTATCCCTGCTCTCCAGCCGGCGCAGCGAACCGGAGACAATTTCGCGTCTCATACAAGCGGCGAGCCTTTTCGATATTGAAGCCTCCACCCTGCGCGTCGCGGTCACCCGGCTCATCAAGGACGGCCTGCTCGAAAGCCCGTCGCGCGGCCTCTATCAGCCCGGGCCGAAATCGCGCTCGCTCGTGCGCCGGTTGCAGGACTGGCAGAATGTGGACAGCAAGATTGTGCGCTGGGATGGCGGCTGGCTTATCGCGCTGACGCAGCATCTTGGACGGACTGACCGCAAGCAGCTGACCGCCCGCGAGCGCGCATTGGGCCTTTCCGGCTATAGACGCACGCCCGAAGGGGTCTGGGCGCGCCCGGCCAACCTGTCACAGCCGCTGGATGAGCACCGACGAGAACTGATCGATATCGGCGCGGATGAAGACATCCTGCTACTCCATGCCGACGCGATTGAAATGCCCGATAGGTCAGCCTGGCCAGATCTCTGGTCAGCTGACGAGCTCGCCGCAACCTATGTCGAGGCGACACGCGCCATGGAAGGCAGCCTCAAGCGGCTTGGCACTCTTCCGGTGCCGGACGCTGCTCGTGAGTCCCTACTCATCGGGCAGGCTGTCATCCGCCTCATCAACTATGACCCGCTTCTGCCGCCAGAACTTGGGGACCAGAAGGGGTTCCTCAACATGGTCGAGACCATGCGCCGGTATAATGAGGCGGGCCAGAAGAGCTGGCAGGCCTTCTTTGCGGCGGGCTGAGCCCTAGTCGCAGTGCCAGCAGGTCTCATATGGCGTGTAGCCGATTGGCCCGCCCGGTGGCAGCGCCTTTGCGGTCACGGCTGGCGGGTCGATATCAGCCGGGGCGTCGAGGAAATCCTCAATGCGGCCACTGAGCCATACCGCATGACTGTCACGCTTGCTTTCAAGCGCTCCTAGCAGATCCTCCAGACCAGCAGAAGCAGACGCCTTCACGGCCGCTGTCGTGTCGGCACCTGCAAGGTCCATCAGGGCGAAGGCGTAGCGCGCCCGAACGGCTTCAGCGATGGGCCGCGTTCGCGCCGAGTTGGGTGTTGCGATCACCGCCTGCTGGATGCGCGCGAACACGTCGCTTGCCCCCGGATTTGCAGGATCGCGGCGATTGAACTCGATCAGGCGCGCGACGCGCTGCGGCTCAAGAAGGATGCCGAATGTCGTCGCGGCGGCGGTATCGGCAGCGGCGATAAGGTCGAAGGCCGGGCTCGCCGATCCGGCGAATCGTTCGCGGTCCCAATCGGCCAGCGCATAATTCGCCATGCCCGGTGTCAGCAGGTTCAGAACCTCGTCGCTGAGATCAAGACGCGAGGGTGCCACTGTTTCCAGAAGCACATCGAGCGCCTCAAGCTGGCGTTCCGGCGAGACGATCTCTGCCGGAGGCTGTCCATCACCGCGCTCTCCATAATTGAAGCTCATACCGCCGACGAGCTTGGCTGCAGCAGCCGTCTGATAACGATGATAAAGGTAGATGGGCACGATGACATCGTTGAGGTCAGACAGGGGCTGGCCTTGCTGCACACGATCCTCGCCGAAATTCTCCAGTGCGATGCGCCTGATTTCAAGCGTCTCGCGGAGCGCGGCGACCGGGTCTGGTCCGTTGTCCCAGATATTGCCGAGGGGATGGCCCGTCGACGCGCTGCGCGCATCCTGGTCGGCAACATAGATGAGGCCATTAGACCGCGCCTCCAGGACGAGGTCATCGCGCTCCTCATCGGTCAGGTCGCCATATAGCCACGTCGCCGTGAACTTGTCCCAGCTGCCAATGCCGACACCGTAGACATTGCTGAAGTCGAGTGCGCCTTGTCGGACCCGAACGTCGGGCGCCGGATAGTCCATGACAGAGCCTTTGCCGTAGGTACTGGCCGCAAAATTATGCTGGAAGCCGAGCGCATGGCCGATCTCATGGGCCGAGAGCTGTCGGATGCGTGCAAGGGCGAGCTCGACAGGGTCAGTTTCAGATCCCGTGCCGGTCTCCCCAGTCCCCGTCAGGCCCTCGAAGATCATCCGGTCCTGCCGCACGCGCAGCGAACCAAGAATGACATGGCCCTTCAGCATCTCACCTGTGCGCGGGTCGGAAATGCCTCCGCCATAGGACCAGCCGCGCGTCTGGCGGTGGACCCACTGGACGACATTGTAGCGGATATCGAGGGGGTGCGCGTCTTCGGGCAGAACTTCGACGCGGTAGCCATCCGGGTAGCCCGCGGCTGCAAACGCATCACCCCACCAGCTTGCGCCGTCCAGAAGCGCGTCCTGTATCTGGGGCGGCGCGCCGCTATCGATATAGAAGACAATCGGATTGATCACCTCGCCAGCCTCGTTCTTCTGCAGGCGGTAGCGCCGGGCAAGACGCGTCACGACCGGCTCTGCTAGGCCTGCGCTATAATCGAAATGAACCTGATCGATCACGCCCGCGCGCGGGTCGGACTCGATCGGTGTGTAGCCCTCTTCAGGAAGGCGCACGAAAGAGTGATGCTGGACCAGCGTCATGTCGTTCCCGTTCGCTGCCGTGGTTGCGACCTCGCGCCCGGGATCGCTGCTCGACAGCGTCAGGAACACGTCGATTTCGACATTGTCCGGAAACGTGAGAATGCTGTCTGGATCGACCATGGAGCGGTCTTCTTTCAGGCTGAATGTGCCTTGGCCGGCATCCTTGAGGTGCTGGACAAGGTTCAGCCGGTCACCGGTCAGAAAGCCGGTCATGTCGAAGGACACCGAACCCGCATCTTGAGACGTGATGTCTGCAGCAGCGACAAAGGAGTTTGCAAAGCTCTCCGCCACGGCTCGCGCTTCCAGCGGATTGTCAGGGTTTGCCCGATAAGTCTGGTTTTCGACCTCCAGAACGACCCGGTTGCCGATGTTGCGGAAGACGAGGATTTCGCCGCTGGATCCCCACCCCCGGTCGAGACCGACAGGGTTTGAGCCCAGGCCAGCCTTCAGACGCACAGCGTGGATCATCCGCAGCATGACGCCGTCGTCGCCGGGCGCAGGAAGAGTCGCGATGACCTTGTTCTCATCATTGATCGCCACGTCGAAGAAGCCGTTGCCGCCGCCTGGCTGCGCCCCAGCGGGCGGCGAGATAGCAAGTATGAGAACTGCGAGTAATCCGGTCAAAATCTGGCGCAACGGGCGGTCTCCTTCTGGCTGGCCGCCAGACCCTAAGGTCATTGACGTTGCGATGTCGAGCGCCTGCCGCGCGGGAAAGCGCCCCGGCAGATTGTCAGGCGGGAGGCTTCCTGCGAACTTGCCGCCAGATACAGGGAGACAGAGCAGATGGCAGACCTCGCAAGCAGGTTATTCGATTTTACCGGCAAAACGGTTCTGGTGACCGGCGGCAGCCGCGGGCTTGGCTACCAGATGGTGAAAGCGTTTGCCGAACAGGGCGCCGATACGATCATCGTCAGCCGCAAGCTCGATGCGTGTGAAAAGGTCGCCGAGGAGGTCCGCGGTCTCGGACGCAAGGCTCTGGCCCTGAGCGCCCATTGCGGCAAATGGGAAGAGATCGATCCCATGATCGAAAAGGCCTATGAGGCATTCGGCAAAATTGACATCCTCATCAACAATGCGGGCATGAGCCCGCGCGTGCCGAGCCACGAGGTCGAGGAAAGCCTGTTCGACAGCGTGCTGAACCTCAACTTCAAGGGCCCGTTCCGGATCGGCGCGAAGATCGGAAAGCGCATGGCGGACGGCGATGGCGGTTCAATCATCAACATCTCCTCGACCGGCGCGCTCATGCCGCTGCCGCAAGTTGTCCCCTATAGCGGGGCGAAGGCCGCGCTGAACGCGATGACGGTCTCCTTTGCCCGCGAATACGGGCCGAAGGTGCGCGTGAATACAATCTCTGCCGGCCCGTTCCTGACCGACATTTCGAAGGCGTGGCCCGAAGAGATGCGCCAGTCGGCTGACAATGCGCTTGGCCGTCCCGGCGAGCCGGAAGAGATCGTCACCGCCGCGCTTTGCCTGGCAAGCGATGCGTCGAGCTTCACGACGGGGACGATCCTGCGCGTCGACGGCGGCAGCTAGGACAGGCCGGCACCCCAGCCCATATCGACAAATCAGGCTGCTCCGTGCAGGCTCCGCGCCATGACGCTGCGGGGCACGACATGAAACTATCCTTCGGACCTGGCGCACTTGTCGCCGCCGCCTTTATCGGGCCGGGCACGGTCACTGCCTGCACTGTGGCCGGGGCGAGTTTTGGGCACGCGCTTGTCTGGGCGCTGGTCTTTGCGACGCTTGCGACCATTGTGCTGCAGGACATGGCGGCGCGGCTTGGCGCGGGCGCACGGCGTGGTCTTGGCGAAGCGCTGATGGCCAGCGTTAGCGGCCCCATCGGCAAGGCGGGCGCGGCGATTCTGGTCCTGCTCGCAATCGGTGTCGGCAATGCGGCCTATGAAGGCGGCAACCTTGCTGGCGGCGTCATGGGGCTGGAAGCGCTGCTTGGTGAGGGCACGCGGCGGCTTCTGGTGGCAGGTCTCGCCATCATCGCGGCGGGGGTTCTGCTGATCGGTGCCTACAAGCCGATCGAGCGCATCCTGATCGGGCTCGTCCTCGTGATGAGTCTCGCCTTCATCATCTCTGCCATTCTCGTGCGCCCGGATTTATCGACATTTGCGGCAGGTCTCGTGCCATCAATACCTAACGGTGCGCAGCTCACAGCCGTCGCGCTGATCGGCACGACGATCGTGCCTTACAATCTGTTCCTGCATGCTGCGGCGGCGCGAAACCACTGGACGGATGCCAGCAAGCTCAGCGAAGCGCGGCGCGATTCTGCCATCTCTATCGGGCTCGGCGGGCTTGTCTCCATCCTGATCCTGTCGACGGCCGCGGGCAGCCTCTTCGTGGCGGGCATGGAGGTCAGCAATGCGCGTGATATGGCGATCGCGCTGGAACCGGCCTTTGGGCCCGCAGCGCGCTATCTTGTCGGCATCGGTCTCTTCGCAGCGGGCCTTACCTCAGCCATCACCGCGCCAATGGCGACCGCCTATGCGATCACTGAGATGTTTCCGGCCAAATCGGAAAGCGGACAAACCGGACGCTTCCGCGCCATCGCCCTCACCATCGTCGCAATCGGCGCGGCCATCTCGCTGCTTGGGATCGATGCGGTTTCCCTTATTGTCACCGCGCAGGCAGCCAACGGGCTACTCCTGCCGATTATCGCAGTCTTTCTCCTCTATGTGATGAACCGCAAGGCCCTGCTTGGCGACAGCGTGAACGGGCTCGCCGCCAATATTGCGGGCGGACTGGTCATCCTGATCACGCTCATGATCGGCCTTCGCGGTATCTGGAGAGCCCTCAGCACGGTGCTTGGCGCATGAGTGGCTGGCAGTTCTGGATTGATCGGGGCGGCACGTTTACCGACATCGTCGCCCGCACACCCGAGGGGCGCTATGAGCTTCTGAAGCTGCTCAGCGAGAACCCCGGCGCCTATGAAGATGCGGCCATCGAGGGCATCCGGCGGTCCCTCAATGCGCCGGAAGGACAGCCGCTGCCCTTCCATGAGATCGATCAGGTGCGCATGGGCACCACGGTTGCCACCAATGCTCTGCTAGAGCGGAAAGGCGCGCCGACCCTCTTTGTCGTGAATGAAGGCTTCGGCGACCTGCTGATCATCGGGCGCCAGTCGAGACCGCGTCTGTTCGACCTCGATATCCAGCGCCCTGCCCCGCTCAATGACGGCGTCCTTGAAGTTGCCGCTCGCATCGACCTCGATGGAGAACTCCTGCAGCCTCTGGATGAAAAGAGCGTCGCAAAAGCCCTGTTGGACGCACGCCAGCGCGGCCTCGAAACCTGCGCGATTTCTCTGCTCCATGCGTGGAAACACCCAGAGCTTGAAAAGCAGGTCGGCGCGCTCGCCCGGCAGGCCGGCTTCGAGACGGTGACGCTCAGCCATGAAGCCGACCCGCTGGCGGGCTATGTCGCGCGCTCTGCCACCGCCGTGGCTGACGCTTACCTCACCCCGGTCCTGCAGCGTTATGTCGATCAGGTCGCCAGCCGTCTTGGCGACACATCGCTTCACTTCATGCAGTCGAATGGCGGCCTGATGGAAGCGAGCCGCTTCCGGGGGCGCGATGCGGTCCTCTCAGGCCCCGCTGGCGGCGTCGTTGGCGCGGCAAAGACCGCCGCTCTGCTCGGCCATGACCGGATCATCGGCTTCGATATGGGCGGCACTTCGACCGATATCTCTGTCTATGATGGGCAGTTTGAGCGCGTCACCGAAACCGAAGTTGCCGGTGCGCCGCTGCGCGTTCCCATGATGGACATTCACACCGTTGCCGCAGGTGGTGGATCGGTCCTTCGCTTCGATCAGGGCCAGCTGCAGGCAGGCCCGCAAAGCGCTGGCGCAAATCCTGGGCCTGCCGCCTACAGGCGCGGCGGCCCGCTGACCGTCACCGATGCAAACATCCTGCTTGGCCGGATCCAGCCAAGCGCATTTCCGCCCGTCTTCGGGCCAGAGCAGGATCAGCCGCTCGACCTCGATGCGGTGCGCACCGGCTTCGATCAGATGGCGCGTGAGGTTGAGGCTGAGACGGGGCTCTCCCGGTCCGCGGAAGAACTCGCAGCCGGTTTCCTCCAGATCGCGGTCGCAAACATGGCTCGCGCCATTCGCAAGGTAACGCTGGAAAAAGGCCGCGACCCAGCCGACTTCGCGCTGCAGGCTTTCGGCGGGGCTGGCGGCCAGCACGCCTGTCTCGTTGCTGATGAGCTCGACATACAGACTGTCATCATCCACCCGCTGGCAGGTGTTCTGTCGGCGCTTGGCATCGGCCTGTCCGATGAAATTGATATTGCGCGGGCCTCAGTCGAAGAAGCGCTCAATGACCAGTCGCTCAAGCGCGCCCATTCGCGGATCGATAGCCTAAAAGACCAGCAGCGCGTAAGACTTGGCTCTGGCAAGCTTTCATGGACCGTCAGCGCAGCGATCCGCTATGCCGGAACCGATACGAGCCTGCCTGTTGAGTTTGGCGAGTTGGGCGCGATGAGAGAGGCGTTCGAGACGCTTCACGAGACACGCTTCGGGTTTCGGACCGCTAGGCGCGAAATGGTCCTTGAATCCCTCACCTGCGAAGCGCGCCGCCCCGCCCCCGCATTTGAAAACGCGCCGCCAGCAGCGAGTGGCGCGCCCGACAAGTCGAACACAGTCAAACTCTGGAGCCGCGGCGAGGAGGTGGAGGCGCCGATGATCGCGCGTGCCGCCCTGTCACCCGGCCGGGAGATCCAAGGCCCTGCCCTCATCACTGAAGAAACCGGCACGACTGTCATCGACGCTGGCTGGTCGGCAACTGTCGCATCGGGCGGCGAAATCATCATGCAGCGGAGCGGCGCCGCACGGCGAGAGCTGGTTGAGGCCACGGACACGCCGGACCCGGTGCTCCTGTCCTTGTTCAACAACATGTTCATGGCGATTGCAGAGCGGATGGGCGCGGTGCTGCGCGACACAGCGACCAGCGTGAACATCAAGGAGCGGCTGGACTTCTCATGCGCGGTCTTTGACGAGCAGGGCCGCCTCCTCGCCAACGCGCCTCATATGCCGGTTCACCTGGGCGCGATGGGCGAAAGCGTCCGGACCGTCCTCAAAAGCCGCGGCGCGAGTTTGAAGCCGGGCGACATGATTTGCCTCAACAATCCGTTCAATGGCGGCACGCACCTGCCCGACATTACCGTCATCGCGCCCGTGTTCGACAAGGGTGGACAGGACATTCGCTTCTTTGTCGCCAATCGCGGACATCACGCTGACATTGGCGGGCTGACCCCCGGCTCGACCCCGGCACGCGCTACGAAACTGGAGGAAGAAGGCGTCGTCATCGACGATTTCCTGCTGCTGAGCGAAGGCGAGTTCCGCGAAGATGCCCTGCGCCAGATGCTCAGTGATGCGCCGTGGCCCGCCCGCAAACCGGATCAGAATGTCGCCGACCTCCGCGCCCAGATGGCCGCCAATATCGCTGGCGCGAAGGACCTGCTCGCCATGATCGAGCGGTATGGCCGCGAAGGCGTCGCCTCTTATGCGGGACACGTTCTCGACAATGCCGAGGAGAGCGTGCGCCGGGTTATCGACCGGCTGAGCGATGGCGAGATGCAGATCACGATGGATGATGGCCTGCCGCTCTGCGTCTCGATCAAAGTCAACAGGCAGGCCCGGTCAGCGAGAATCGATTTTACAGGCACAGGCCCGCAACGTCCTGGCAACTTCAACGCCCCGCCCGTGGTTTGCCGCTCTGCCGTGCTCTACGCGTTCCGCTGTCTCGTGGCAGATGAATTGCCGCTCAATGAGGGCTGCATGCGGCCGCTGGAGCTGGTGATACCGGAAGGGTCTTTCCTGTCTCCCTCGCATGGCGCGGCCGTCGTGGCAGGCAATACTGAAGTCAGCCAGGCGGTCTGCAATGTATTGTTCGGCGCCATGGGCGTCAGCGCGGCGGCGCAAGGCACGATGAACAATCTGCTCTTCGGCAATGATGACTACCAATATTACGAGACGATCTGCGGCGGCAGCGGTGCAGGCCCCGGCTTTGACGGCACATCCGGCGTGCATACGCACATGACGAATACCCGCATCACCGATCCGGAAATCATGGAGATGACCTACCCGCTGCGCCTTGAGCGCTTTTCGTTGCGTCGCGGCTCCGGCGGAAATGGCGAACGCACTGGCGGCGACGGCGTCGTGCGTACCATTCGCGCGCTGTCGGAGACAGTCTGCACGCTCGTCTCTTCGTCGCGCCAGACCGCGCCTTTCGGCCTCGAAGGGGGCGGGGATGCAAGCTGCGGACGCCAATGGATCGTGCGGGCCGACGGTCGGCGCGAGCCTATTGATGGCATCGTCACTGAAGACATGCACGCCGGCGATACGATCACGATCGAGACACCGGGCGGCGGCGGCTTTGGCCGCCTCAAGCAGAATTGATCGATTTTTTTGGTCAACTCTCTGGCAGGCTACCGCCAAGCGGACTAGTCTAACCCATGTTAAGGCCCGGATGAGGGGGGCCGCAGTCATCGTGGCACAGGCCAAGCCTGACGTGTCGGCTCGCGCGCCCAGCAAGCGTCCATCGCTTCGAACCGGTGTCTTTCGCAGTGCGAGAGGAGGATCAGCGCATGGCAGAACTCAAGGTCAACGGGCAAACCGTAAGCGTCGACGCAGAAGAGAACACACCGCTTCTCTGGGTGCTGCGTGAACATCTGGGGCTGACTGGCGCCAAATATGGATGCGGTATCGCCCAGTGCGGCACCTGCACGATCCACATTGATGGCCAGCCTGTCCGCTCCTGTACCTACCCGGTCGGGGCGCTCTCGGGCGAAGAAGAAATCACCACGATTGAGGGCCTGTCCGAAGATGGCAGCCACCCTGTGCAGCAGGCATGGGTCGAATTGGACATTCCTCAGTGCGGTTACTGCCAGCCCGGCATGATCATGGCGGTCGCAGGCCTCCTCAATAACACGCCGGACCCGACCGATGAGGACATCGACGCGCAGGTCACGAATATCTGCCGCTGCGGGACGCTCGCACGGGTGCGCAAGGGCATCCACCTCGCCAAGACGAAAAAAGCCTGAGGGAGGGCTGACACATGGCTGATACGATCAAGCTCTCACGCCGCAATTTCATCATCGGCACCGGCGCTGCCGGTCTGACCATCGGCATTCTGGCCTCCTGCTCGAACAACAACGAAGACGGCGGCGAAGCAGACCAGGCCGCAAATGCCGAACCAAACCCCGAAGTGAATGCGTGGGTGCATATCGCCCCCGATGATACGGTCACGATCCGAATTGCCCGCTCTGAAATGGGCCAGGGCACGCTGACCGGTCTCGCCCAGCTTGTCGCCGACGAACTCGACTGCGACTGGGACAAGGTCACCACAGAATATCCGACACCCGGCGAAAACCTCGCCCGTGACCGCGTCTGGCGCGACTTCTCCACCGGCGGCTCTCGCGGCATCCGTGGCAGCGTCGACTATGTCCGCGAAGGCGGCGCCGTTGCGCGTGCCATGCTGATCCAGGCCGCTGCGAACCAGTGGGAAGTGCCTGTCGGCGAATGCTCTGTCGAGAAGGGTGTCATCACTCACGGGCCGAGCGGCAATACGCTGCGCTATGGCGAAGTGGCAGAGGCCGCCAGCGCCCTCACCCCGCCAACCGGCGTGCAGGTGAAAGACCCGTCCGAGTGGAAAATTATCGGCCAGCCGGTCAAACGTCTCGATACCGCCGACAAGGTCACCGGCGCCCAGAAGTATGGCGCTGACCTCCAGATGGAGGGCATGCTGAATGCGGCCATCAAACAGGCTCCGAAGCGCGGCGGCACGCTCGCCTCCTTCGATGCTGATGCCGTCATGTCGATGCCGGGCGTTCGCAAGGTGGTGCAGGTCGACGATACATCCGTCGCCGTTGTCGCCGACAGATGGTGGCAAGCGAAGACCGCGCTCGACGCCCTCCCCGTCGAATGGACGGACGGCGAAGGCGCTGACTATTCAAGCGCCGCCTTTGAAACAGAGCTTGAAAACGCGCTGACCGCAGATGACGCGTCCGTCGCCAATATGAGCGGCGAAGTCGACGCAGCCTTCGCCAACGCGGCCCAGACCGTCGAAGCCACCTATCGCGTCCCGCATCAGAACCACGCCTGTATGGAGCCGATGAACGCGACGGCCATCTGGACTGAGGACAAGTGCGAAGTCTGGTGCCCGACACAGAATGGCGAGGCCGCGCTTGGTGCCGCCTCTGAAGCGGCAGGCCTGCCGATTGAGCAGTGCGACGTCTATAAGCTCCTGCTCGGTGGCGGCTTCGGCCGCCGCGGCATGAGCGACTATGTGAGCCAGGTCGTGAAAATCGCCAAGGAGATGCCCGGTACGCCGATCAAACTTCTCTGGACGCGCGAAGAAGACATGCAGCATGGCTTCTATCACCCGACCACGCGGGCACGGTGTGAAGGCGCACTGGACGCCGATGGCAATCTCACCGCCATCAAGATCCGCATTGCGGGCCAGTCCATCCTTGCGGGTCTGATGCCACAGGCACTGCAGAACGGCATGGACCCGTTTGCCTTCCAGGGCCTCCTGCCAAGTGGCCTCGATGAGCGCGTCGAGGACCAGACGCTGAAATACACCTTCCCGGCCCTCAAGTTCGACCATGCCATGCGGAACCCGCCTGTGCGTCCGGGCTTCTGGCGCGGCGTGAACGCGAACCAGAACGCGGTCTACCTTGAATGCTTCATGGACGAGCTTGCCCATGCAGCCGGAAAGGACCCTCTGGAGTTCCGCCTCGCCTATATGGGTGACGCGCCAGAGCTGGCCGCCGTCCTGCGCGCCGCTGCGGAAGGGTCTGGCTGGGGCAACGACGATGGCAAGTCACGCGGTCTTTGCGCCTTCTACTCGTTCGGCGCCTACACCGCCGCATGCGCCGAAGTGACGGTGGACGATGCGGGCCAGCTGAAGATCCACCGCATCGTTGCCGCGACCGACCCGGGCTACGCCGTCAATCCGCAGCAGGTCGATGCGCAGGTCGCTGGCTCCTTCGTCTACGGTCTCTCGGCAGCACTGTTCGAGGAGATCACCTTCGAGAATGGTGAGGTGCAGGAGCGCAACTTCGACACCTATAACTCCATGCGCCTTCGGGACATGCCGGAAGTCGAAACGATTGTCATGCCATCGGGCGGCTTCTGGGGCGGTGTCGGTGAGCCGACCATCGCCGTGGCCGCGCCAGCCGTGCTGAATGCGATCTATGCAGCCACCGGCAAGCGGATCCGCAACCTGCCGATCAAGGATCAGAGCCTGAGGGACGCGTGAGCCCGAAAGCTCTGAAATCAATCTCCATCGCCGCCACCAGTGCGGCGATGGCTTTTACTTTCGCCGGATGCAGCGCTGGAGACACCCCCGCTGAAACGCCAGCACAGGCGGCTGAGACCTCCATAGCCAATGGCGACATGTTGAGAGGCCAGACGCTCGCCCTGACTTGTTCTGGCTGCCATGGCGGGTCGGGTGATGCGATTCCAGACTATGATGACCTCGACCGCGCAACGCTTGAGGCGCGCCTCCTTGCTTACAAGACGGAGGAAGATGGCACGACAGTCATGCACCGTCTGATGCGTGGCTATGACGAAGCCGACATTGCCGCCGTCGCCGCCTATCTGACTACGCCGGAGGAGGGGTGATGGCCTGGTCCCCAAAACGACGAGATGTGCTTGCTGGTCTTGCAGGAACAGCGTCACTGCCGCTTCTCGCGTCGCCAGCAATTGCGCAGGCCCAACCAAAGGTCGTTATTGTGGGTGGCGGCTTTGGCGGGGCAGCCGCCGCGCGCTTTGTGAAGACCTATGTGCCCGGTGCCTCAGTCTCGCTGATCGAGCCGCAGGCGCGCTACACTGCCTGCCCGTTCAGCAACCTCGTCATCGCAGGGCTTCGGAGTCTGGAGGCGCAGCAGTTTGGCTATGAAGGCCTCAAGGCCCTCGGCATCAAGGTCATTGGTGACAGGGCGGATGATGTGGACGCGGCGGGCCGGACGGTCACGCTCGGCTCCGGCGACACGCTCTCCTATGACAAGCTGATCCTGTCGCCCGGCATAGACATTCGCTGGGGCGCCCTTGAAGGCTATGACGAAGCGGCGGCGAGCATCATGCCGCATGCCTGGAAGGCCGGGCCGCAGACCTCGCTTCTGCGCGAGCAGTTGGAAGCCATGCCCGATGGCGGCACAGTCATCATGTCGGTCCCCACCGCGCCCTATCGCTGCCCGCCCGGACCCTATGAGCGCGCCAGCCTGATTGCGCATTACCTCAAGACGCAGAAACCAGCCTCGAAGCTGATCATCCTCGACGCCAAGGATGAGTTTTCAAAACAGCCACTCTTCCTTGAGGCATGGGCCGAACATTATCCCGACCACCTTGAATGGATCGGCGCGAGCGACTTCGGGCGTGTGATCTCGGTTGATCCGGGCGCCATGACGCTTTCAACCGATTTCGACACCTATGAGGCCGATGTCGCCAATGTCATTCCACCTCAGAAGGCAGGTGAGATTGCCGCTCGCGCGGGCGTCGCCGATCAGACGGGCTGGTGCCCAATCAACCCGGTCGACTTCTCCTCCACACTCCAACCCGACATCTACGTGATCGGGGACGCGACAATCGCCGCGCCAATGCCGAAATCAGCCTTCTCAGCCAATCTCCAAGCCAAGCTTTGCGCCCTGCAGATTAGGCGGGAACTGAAGGGCGAAACGCCCGCGCCGACCATCCTTGCCAATACCTGCTATTCTTATGTCACGCCGGATGCGGCGGTCTCGATCACGGGCGTCTACAGCAATGAAAGCGGACAGCTTTCCAGCATTGAAGGCTCTGGCGGCCTCAGCCCTGCCGGCCCGGCTGCCGGCGTCCGCGCTGCAGAGGCCGCCGAAGCCGAAGCCTGGTTTGAGCAGATCACGCAGCAGACCTTTGGATGAGAACGGCGCTTCCTGTCCTCGCGATCACGCTCCTCGCCGGATGCAGCGGCGAAACAGCATCGCGGCTTGCAACACCCGTCGAGATAATAGGTGACGAGATCACGGCCCCACTTCTCGGCCTGCAAGGCGACGCGGCGCGCGGTGAAGCGGTGTTCGCAGAACGTGAGCAAGGTCACTGCGTGCTCTGCCACGCTGTTGAAGGCCTGGACGCTGAATTCCAGGGCAATGTCGGCCCCGCGCTCACCAGCGTTGGCGCCCGGCTGAGCGAAGGTCAGATCAGGCTTCGTATCGCCGACATCCAGTCCCTCTGGCCAGATACGCTTATGCCATCATATTATCGAACAGGCGGGCTGAACCAGGTTGCCCCCGCCTATGCGGGTGAGCCTGCACTGACGGCCCAACAGATCGAGGACCTCGTTGCCTACCTCGGACAACTCGACGGTGAACGCACATGAAGACCCCTAGCAGACACACAGCCCTCGCAAGGCGCAGCTTTCTCCGGCTTGGGGCCGCAGGCCTCGTGGCAACCGCAGTGCCCTTGCAAGCGGCTGCCGACGCCGCAGACGCAGATGCAGCCATCCGCGAAATCTTTGGCGACAAGCCGCTCAATGAAGGGCGGGTCAGCGTGAAGCTTCCGCCGATCGCCGAAAATGGAAACTCGGTCGCGATTACTGTGGCTGCCGAAAGCCTGATGTCGCCGGACGATTATGTCCGCCGCATCGCGATCATTTCGCCTCGCAACCCGATCGCCGAGGTTGCCGTGTTCAAGCTCGGCCCGCGTGCTGGCAAGGCAGAGATTTCCACCCGCATCCGCATGGCTGGAACGCAGCGCATCCGCGCTGTCGCCGAGATGAGCGACGGCACACTCTGGCATGGCTCAGCAAGCACGGTGGTCACGCTGGCCGCCTGCCTGATCGGATAGGAGGGCAGACCCATGGCGACCATACGTATTGCAGCTCCGGACACGGCGAGCGCTGGCGAAGTCATCGAACTGAAAGCCCTCATCCAGCATCCGATGGAGACAGGCTATCGTAGCGGCCCCGACGGCAAACGGATCGAGCGTGACATCATCGATAAATTCGAAGTCACCTATGACGGCGAAACTGTCTTCGAGGCAGACCTCCAACCCGGCATCGCCGCCAACCCGATCTTCACCTTCTACACCCGCGCAACCGCCTCAGGCCCGATTGTCTTCAAGTGGACAGACCAGGACGGCGAAAGCTGGTCAGAGACCCACGACCTTACCGTGGAATGAGGGCGGGGCTCGCACTCCTTTCGGCGTTTTGCCTGACTGCCTGCGGAGATGTCGTGGCCGATACGAAATCGCCCCCGGCTCCGCCTCGGCCCCTGCAATCTGGATATGAATTCCTGCAGCCGCAGACGCAGGCCTTGCAGGATGATGATTTTGCCAATCCGGGCTTTCTCTGGATCGACCGGGGCGAAGCCTTGTTCACTGAAGCTGCCGCTCCTGCGGAGGCCTGTAGCGATTGCCACACCGACACGTCATTGTCGTTAGCAGGCGCTGCTGCCCACTACCCCAAGATCGACGCCGAAAGCGGCGACCTCATCAATCTGGAGGGGCGAATAAACCTCTGCCGAACGCGTCATCAGGACGAGGCGCCGCTCGAATATGAGAGCGATGAGCTTCTCTCGCTGACGGCCTATGTCGCCTACCTGTCGCGCGGCACGCCCGTTTCTGTCGACATCGAAGGCACCGCCGCAGACTGGTATGCGCGCGGACGCGACTATTTCGAAACACGGCGCGGCCAGTTCAATCTCTCCTGCACCCAGTGCCATGATGACAATTGGGGAAAGAAACTGCGCGGCGATACGATTAGTCAGGGGCACGGAACGGGATTTCCCGCCTACCGGCTTGAATGGCAGTCGCTCGGCTCACTCCACCGGCGCCTGCGCGACTGCGATGCAGGTGTTCGGGCAGAGCCGCGACCATACGGGTCGGACGATTATCTCGCCGTCGAACTCTATCTCGCAAAGCGCGCCGAAGGCCTTGCGATCGAAACCCCCGGGGTCCGCCGATGAGCGGTAAAGCAAAGCTCAGCGTTCGTATCGACCTGCCCAATGGCGGGCGCTTTGGCCCCGGTAAGGCCACCCTCCTGCGCGCCATCGCAGAGCATGGCTCCATACGCAAAGCCGCAGCCGCTTTGGGCATGTCCTACCCACGCGCGCTCAAGCTGATTGATGAGATGAATGGCGACTTCGCCGCGCCGCTCATCGCATCCACCCATGGCGGCGCCAGCGGTGGTGGCTCCGAACTCACGCCGACCGGCGAAAACGTCCTCGGGCTCTATGCCGAGATAACGGACGCCGCCAGCACAGCGTCATCTTCAGCTATAGGCAAGCTTTGCAGCCTGCAGGAATAGAAGTTTGCTGGCATCGTTCTAAATGATGATTTAGAACGGCAGGTATCGTGACGATGCAGCAGACTTATCCAGAACATCCTGAAGACGTGCTCAGCCAATGGCTGGACTGGCATGAGGCGGGTCCTGTGGCGCTCGTTGTTGTCACCGGGATCGAGGGCGGCGCAGTGCGCGCACCGGGCGCCCTGATGGCGGTCCGCGAAGACGGCGCCTTGGCGGGCTACATCTCTGGCGGCTGTATCGACTCCGATGTCGCGCTGCAGGCGCAGAACGCATTGCGCGCGGGGAAGGCCAAACAGCTCCGCTATGGCGCAGGCTCCCCATTCACAGACCTTCCTCTGCCCTGCGGCGGGGCAATCGAAGTCACCATTATCCCGGATGCAGACCTGCATGAGATCATGACGGTTCGCGATCAGCTAAGCGCGCGAAAGGCCGCGCAGCTAAGCCTTGAGGCACTTGGTGACTTCAAGCCTCACTACGTTCCCAAGCCTCGTCTTCGTATTGCCGGGCGCGGAGCCGACTGCCTTGCCCTTGCCCGCGTTGCAAGCGCCGCTGGACTGGATGTCCGGCTACAACTGCGCGACGGCGAAGACGTGGCTGCAGCGGCTGCGCAAGGCTTTGCCGACGTGACGGCGCTTGAGACCCCTTCAGATATTTCCGCCGCGCATGACGATGAATGGACCGCCTTCATCCTCATGTTTCACGACACGCATTGGGAAGGCCCGCTTCTGAAGCAAGCGCTCGAAGGCCCTGCTTTCTATGTCGGCGCTGTCGGCAGCCGGAAAACGCATGCCCGGCGCACTGAGGCGCTCAAAGCAGACGGTATCGACGAGGTAGCGATCGCCCGCATCCACGGCCCCATCGGCCTTATCCCCTCCATGCGCGACGCATCCATGCTCGCGATCTCGGTCCTCGCAGAAGTCGTTGCGAGCTATCACGATACGCTTCGCCAGCCCTTCGCCGAAACGGCCATCATCCTGCTCGCAGCAGGCCAGTCGAAGCGTTTTGAGCGCGGAGACAAACTGCTGGCCGAGCTTGAGGGGAAACCCATCCTTGGACACGTTGCCGGATTGCTCGCGGATCAGGAAGTGGCTGCCCGGATTGCCGTGACCGGGCCAAACGATAACGCCCGCGCAGCCGCGCTCAAAGAGCAAGGCTGGGAGGTGATTGAGAACCCCGACGCCGCTGATGGACAGGCGACCTCACTCAGCACTGGCATCCGCGCCGCGAAGGCTTCGGGCGCAAAATCGGCGCTCATCCTGCTGGGCGACATGCCCCACATCGGTGAGCCCCACCTTCTCGCGTTGCAGACGGGACTCGCCCGAGGCCGCCGGGCCGTCATGAGCCAGACGGGCGACATCCTCTGTCCTCCCGCGCTCTTCCACGAAACGGCCTTCGACGACCTGATGGCGCTCTCTGGTGATGCAGGCGCAAAGTCGCTGTTCGCCAAGCTGCCCAATACCGCCCTGGTCGACCTCTCACCCGACAAAGCGCTCGATATCGACACGCTAGCCGATCTCGAACGCGCGAAAGGACTGACGCATGCCTGACGGACATACCGCCCTGAAGCCTGCACCGCTGACCGACCGCTTCGGCCGGGAGATCAGCTATCTGCGTCTCTCGGTCACAGACCGCTGCGACCTTCGATGCACCTATTGCATGGCAGAACACATGACCTTCCTGCCGAAGAAGGATCTGCTCAGCCTGGAAGAGCTGCAGACCGTTGCGGACGCGTTCATCCGGCGCGGTGTCCGCAAGATCCGCATCACGGGCGGCGAACCCCTCGTGCGCAAGGACATTATGGGCCTGTTCGAAGGGCTCGGCGACAGGCTGGGATCCGGCCTTGATGAGCTGACGCTGACGACGAACGCGACGCAGCTCGAAACCCACGCCGAAGCCCTGGTTAAGGCCGGGGTGAAACGCGTGAACATCTCGCTCGACACGCTCGACCCGGACATGTTTCGCGAGATCACGCGCCGCGGCGACTATGAGAAGGTCATGCGCGGCATTGAAGCTGGCGCGGCAGCAGGCCTCAAGATCAAGATCAACACGGTCGCCCTCCGCCACCAGAACGCGGGCGAGATTCCGCACATGGTCGAATGGGCGCACGCCCATGGCTATGACATGACGCTGATCGAGGTCATGCCCCTCGGGATTACCGGCGAAGACCGGTATGACCAGTACATTCCCCTCTTCGACATCCGTGATGAGTTGGAGCGGCGCTGGACCCTCACGCCCGAAGATGCCCGCGACACGAATGGCGGCCCGTCCCGCTATGTGCGCGTCGCGGAAACCGGCGGTCGGCTTGGCTTCATCACGCCGCTGACCAACAATTTCTGCGCAGGCTGCAACCGCGTTCGGGTCACCTGTACGGGCCGCATCTATATGTGCCTTGGCCAGGACGATCATGTCGATCTTCGTGCCGCGCTGCGCGAAAGCAGCGACCCGCAGGCCGCGCTCGACGAAGCGCTGGACCGGGCGCTCATCGCGAAACCGGAGCGCCATGATTTCGAGATCAACAAGCGCGGTCAGGGCCCGGCGCTCGACCGTCACATGTCCGTGACAGGGGGCTGAGGCGATGGCCGACATCCTCTACTTTGGACGCCTTGGAGACGTCGCTGGCACAGGGGCTGAAAAGCTCGACATACCCGCCGCCATTACAGACACAGCCGCACTCCGCCGCTGGCTCGACGCTGAAAAATCAGCGGGCGGCGCCTTTCTGGAAGCGAGCGTCCGGCTCGCCGTGAACAGCGAAATCGTCGTCGATCCTCACCCCATTTCCCCGTCCGATGAGATCGCCTTCATGCCGCCTGTCGGTGGCGGCTGACCTGCCAGCGATGATCACGCTCACGCCTTCCCCTTTCAGCCCATCAAAGGCGCTCGCCACCTTTGAGAAAGAGGCACGCGGCGCTGGCGCGATCGTAAGCTTTACCGGCCTTGTCCGTGACCGGGCGGGCGACGCGGACGTCGAAGGCCTGCACCTTCAGGCCTATTCGCCAATGACGGAGAACGGCATCGAGAAAGCCGCCGCAGATGCCCGCCAGCGCTGGCCGCTGACGGCGCTGCGCATCATCCACCGCATTGGCGACATGGGCCCGTTTGAGCCCATCGTCTTTGTTGCCACCGCCTCTGCGCACAGGCGAGCCGCATTCGAGGCGGCAGACTTCCTGATGGATTACCTCAAGACAGAAGCCGTCTTCTGGAAAAAAGAACTTACTGAAACTGGCAGCCGCTGGATCGAACCGCGCGCCGAAGACTATAGCGACAGCACCCGCTGGACGCAGACTGATACGGAGACTGACCGCAATGCACGGCATAAATGAAAGCCTCGACTTCCATCCGGTACGCATCGCCGTACTGGTGATGAGCGACACAAGAACCCTTGAGACCGACACGTCCGGCCTCACCCTCGCGAGACGCATCGAGGACGCCGGTCACATCCTCGCTGACCGCAAGATCGTTCCAGACGACAAGGCTGCAATTCGCGCGCAGGTTTCGGCCTGGATCGCCGATCCTGAGGTCGACGTCGTGATCACATCCGGCGGTACGGGTCTGACGGGCCGGGACGTCACGCCTGAAGCCGTCACGCCCCTCTTCGACAAGATCATCGATGGCTTCTCGGTCATCTTCCATCAGGTGAGCTATCAGAGTGTTGGCCTCTCGACGCTGCAGTCGCGCGCGATTGCGGGCCTCGCTAGCGGCACCTTCGTGTTCTGCCTGCCGGGCTCGAACGGTGCGGTGAAGGATGGCTGGGACAAGGTTATCTCGCACCAGCTCGACAGCCGTCACAAGCCTTGCAACCTCGTTGAACTGATGCCCCGCCTGATGGAGCATATGGGGCATTCACATTGAGCGGCCTCACACATATCGGGCCTGACGGGCGCGCCCGCATGGTCGATGTCGGCGACAAGGACGTCACCGAACGCGTCGCCCTCGCCCATGGCCGCGTTCACATGCAGCCCGAAACGCTAGAACTCGCCATTGGCCGCGACACCAAGAAAGGCGACCCGATCGCCATCGCTGAACTTGCCGGCATCATGGCGGCCAAACGTACTTCAGACCTGATCCCGCTGTGCCATCCGTTGCCCCTCTCCTCGGTAAAGGTAGAGATCGAACCGGACACAGAGGCGAACGCACTCCTCGTCACGGCGAAGGTGAAGACCAGCGGGCGCACCGGCGTCGAGATGGAGGCGCTGACAGCTGTTTCAGCTGCCTGCCTCACCCTCTATGACATGCTGAAAGCAGTCGACAAGGCGATGCGGATCGACGCGGTCGAACTTCTGGAAAAGACAGGCGGCAAGTCTGGCGACTACCGGAAAGCAGGCACATGAGCGGCCTTATCAGTGTTGCTGACGCGCTGGATGCACTCGCGCAGAATGCCCTGCCCATGTGCGCTGAGACTGTCGCCATTGAGCAGGCGCATGGCCGCCAGCTGGCCGAAGCCGTCACGGCGCGCGTCAGCCGCCCACCTGCCGATATGTCCGCCATGGACGGCTATGCCGTTCGCCTTGAGGATGTCCGCAAGGCCGGGGCTCGCCTGAGTGTTATCGGCGAAGCGCCAGCGGGCGCCCCGTTTGTGCAAACGCTCGGAAAGGGGCAGGCTGTCCGAATCTTCACGGGCGGCGAAATCCCTGTAGGCGCTGATCACATCGTCATCCAAGAGGACACCTCCCGATCAGGCGATGAGATCACCTGTCATGAGGCCTACGACGCGCCCCAATTCATCCGGAAGGCCGGCCGCGATTTTCACGAAGGCGACACGCTTCTGGAAGACGGCGCCATACTCGGCGCAGGCGAACTCGGGCTGCTCGCAGCTGGCAACATAGCCGAAGTGAAAGTGCGCCGCCGCCTTCGCGTCGGCATCCTTGCGAACGGCAATGAGCTGAAGCCCCCGGGTAGCGAACTGAAGCGCGGTGAGATCGTGAATTCAAACCCCGTCGCGCTCGCAGAACTTGTCCGATCCTGGGGCGGAGACCCCGTAGATCTCGGCATCGCAGAAGACACGCTGGACGCGATCTCTGAGCGGATCGAAAGCGCGGGCGACATCGACATCTTCCTACCCGTCGGCGGCGCTTCCGTCGGCGATCATGACCTTATGCGCCCTGCCTTTGCCGCGGCTGACTTCACGCCTGTTTTCGAGAAGATAGCGGTGCGCCCCGGCAAGCCGACCTGGTTTTCAACGCGCGGCGACACCCGCGTGCTCGGCCTGCCTGGTAACCCGGCTTCTGCACTGGTCTGCGCGCAGCTTTTCCTGAAGCCGCTGATCACCGGCCAACGCCACAGCCTCATCAAGGCGAGCCTTGCCTGCGACCTAGAAGCTAACGGACCACGGGAGCACTATATGCGCGCCTTCGCGGCTTTCACCGTTGATGGCGGTTTGAGCGTCGATCCGGCGCCCGATCAGGACAGTTCGCTGATCAAACCTTTCGTCACGAGCGCCGCGCTCCTGCGGCGCCTCCCGAACGCGCCAGAAAAAAAGCGCGGCGAGCTGGAGGACATCATCCTGACCAGCCTGCCGCGCCTTTAAAGCCTCAAATGGCTGCGTCCTTATTCCGGGGTGTAGCCCGTCTCGCTCATCACATAGGCGATGATGGCGGCGCGCTGGTCCTCGCGCGGCACACCCGCAAAACTCATGCGGTTGCCCGGCAGGAAGTTGCGCGGGCTGGCAAGCCACTGGTCGAGCTGCTCAGGCGTCCATTCGAAATCGGCGTCCTGCAGAGCTTTTGAGTAATCGAAGCCTTCATGCTCACCGACCTTGCGGTCAAACATGCCATAGAGGTTTGGACCAAGCAGCGTCGGGCCACCTTCGGTCAGCGAGTGGCAGGACGAACACTGCATGAAAAGGCGCTTGCCCGTAGCGTAATCTGCGGATGCGTATGGCTCAGGAAAGCCAGCAAACTGAGTACCTTCTTCGGCTGGGCCCGAAGCGGTCTCAACCTCTTCCGGCGCGGTCTCGGCAGGCGTTTCTGCGGTATCCGCATCCATTTCAGCCGGCGGCGTAGATGCGTCCGGAGCGGCTGGCTCTTCACTTCCGCCGCAGGCGCTGAGGCCCGCCGCAAGAAGAATGGCAATCATGCTTGTGCGTAGTGTCATGGTGTCTCTCCCATCAACCTGGTCAGTTATCACCGCCTAACACTAGGCCAGCGCTCACGGCTTGCAAAAGAAAATGAGACGCAAACCGAAAAGAAATCCGCCTATTGTCCGGGATCGTCAGCTATTGTCCGTTTCCGACCAGCGGATCGTTCACGCCGGCAACATCGAGAATAGGTGAAGCTTCGATCTTCTCAGCGTCGAGAAGCGAAACAACGCGCAGAAGCGCAGCGGTGATGCTCGCCTGCTCCCACTCAGCCAGCTGACCAAAGCGCGTGCGGAATGTGTCCTGCAGGAGGTCCGGAGCGCCATCGAGAGCGGCGAGGCCTTTCTCGGTCAGCTTCACCCATACGCGGCGGCGGTCAGTCTCTCCGCGTCGGCGCACGACAAGTTCCTGCTCCTGCAGCTTGTCTATCAGAATGGAAATCGTTGCCTGCTTCAGGTCGACCGCGCGGGCGAGGTCACCCGTCAGCGTTTCGCCCTGGGTGCGCAGCACTTGCAGCACCAGAAGCTGCGAGGCCGTCAGCCCCGTCTTTGTGGCCACCGCTTTGACGTTGCTGGCGGTCGCCTTCAATACGCGCCGGAGCGCAACAAGCGCTGTTTCAGCCTGATCCTGCATGTCTTCGCTCCAGGTATCGGCATGCGCCGCAGACAGACGCACCGACTCAAATCCTTCAGAAAGTTGCGCCATATTATCAAATATCCTTTGTTTGCAAAATTATTATTATATCAAACGAATTTAGGGGATAAGTTTCCCGGAATTAGCTCCCAAAAATTGTTTTATCTCCTATTCTCAAAGTTATGCCTGCATGGGTTGACCCCATCTCCGTCACACATATATAGATAGTCAAACAATATTTATTTGGCAAGCATATCAACGGAACCCGTTGCGCAGTTAGCCATTATAAAAACGGAAGCGGGCTTGGAGACATGACGACAGACGCAGTGACAATCGAAGCACCAAAGAGCGAGGACGGCGCCGCCGTTCACGATCTCATTGCCGCGTGTCCGCCTCTGGATACCAACTCGCTTTACATGAACCTGATCCAGACGACGCATTTTGCTAATACGTGCGCACTCGCGCGCGAGGACGGCGAAGTCATCGGTTGGGTCAGCGGTCATATTCCACCCGAAGAGCCGGAGGTATTCTTCCTCTGGCAGGTCGCGATCGGTGAAAAGGCACGCGGGAAGCGCATTCCCAAGCGTCTCGTCGCCGACATCTTCTCGCGCCCGTCCTGCAAGGATGTGCGCTATCTGAAGACGACGATCACGCCTGATAATGAGGCGTCCTGGGGCCTCTTCAAAAGTCTTGCGCGCTGGCTCGATGCCCCGCTGCAGGAAAGCCCCTTCTTCGACGAAGACAAACACTTCAAGGGCCGTCACGACAGCGAGATTCTCGTGACAATCGGGCCTTTCGGTCGGCCGGCCGCAAGCTGAGCCGCCCCTCTCGCGCCTAGACGCTCAAACCAGACCAAAACAGGAGCAGGACGCATGCCGTTCACAGACATTCAAGAAGACATTTTCGAAAGACGCGAGTCAGTTGTGCGCAGCTATTGCCGCAACTTCGATACGCTCTTCGTAAGCGCCAAGGGCTCGGAAATGACCGACGCCAATGGCAAGACATATATCGACTTTCTCGCCGGGTGCTCGACGCTCAATTACGGGCACAATGATCCGGACATGAAGAAAGCTCTCATCAAACATATCGAACGCGATGGCATCGCCCACGGCCTCGACATGTACACCGACGCAAAGGCCGAATGGCTGAAAGCGTTCGAGGACAACATCCTCGAGCCGCGCGGCATGGGCGACTACAAGATCATGATGACCGGCCCAACTGGCACCAACGCCGTTGAAGCCGCTGTCAAACTTGCCCGCAAGGTCACTGGCCGCAGCAATGTGATTGCATTCACCAATGGCTTCCATGGCATGACGCTTGGCGCACTCGCGCTGACGGGTAATGCTGGCAAGCGCGCCGGTGCTGGCGCAGGCTGCAATGGCATCTGCGGCACGACCCACCTTCCTTACGCCAATGCGTTTGGTGAGGACGTTGATACGCTCGAGCAGATCGAAATGATGATCGAGAACAGCTCGTCCGGTGTCGACGCACCCGCAGCTTTCATCTTTGAGCCAATTCAGGGCGAAGGTGGCCTTAATGCCGCGTCCGCGAAGTGGATGAAAGGCATTGCCGATCTCGCCAAGAAGACCGGCGCCCTCCTCATCGTCGATGACATCCAGGCCGGTTGTGGCCGTTCGGGTGACTATTTCGGCTTCGAGATTGCGGGCATCAAGCCAGACATCATTACCCAGGCAAAGTCGCTTTCGGGTATGGGCCTTCCGTTTGCCTGTGTCCTTCTCAAGAAGGAACACGACATCTGGAAGCCAGCCGAACACAACGGTACCTTCCGCGGCAACAACCACGCATTTGTCACGGCGAAAGTCGCCCTCGACAAATTCTGGAAGGACGACGCCTTCATGAAGGACGTCCGCAAGAAAGCTGACATCCTTGAGGCCGGTCTGCAGAAGATTGCTGACCTCATCCCGGGCGCGAAGCTGAAAGGCCGCGGCATGATGAAAGGTGTCGACGTTACCTCCGGTGACATTGCATCTGACATGTGCAGCCGCGCATTCGAGAAGGGTCTCATCATCGAAACGTCCGGCGCCGACGACGAAGTCGTGAAGGTTCTCGCAGCCCTGACCATCTCCGAAGAGATGCTCCAGAAGGGTCTCGATATCCTGTTCGAGGCAGCGGAAGAAACCGTCGCCAGCCACAAGATCGCAGCGGAGTAAAATACAATGATCGTACGCGATATGAATGAGATGAAAGGCACTGACCGTGCCGTGTCCGACGCGCAATGGACGTCCTACCGGATGCTTCTTGCCGACGACAAGATGGGCTTCAGCTTCCACATCACCGTGCTGGAAGCAGGCTCGGAGCACACCTTTCACTACAAGAACCACTTCGAGAGCGTGTACTGCATGAAGGGCAAGGGTTCGATCACCGATCACGCGACCGGTGAGACCCATGAAATCAAGCCGGGCGTGATGTACGGCCTGAACCTTCATGACAAGCACACCCTGCGCGCCGAAGAAGAGCTGCACATGGCATGCTGCTTCAATCCACCGGTGACGGGCAAGGAAGTGCACCTTCCAGACGGCTCCTACGCCGCCGCGGAAGATCTCGAAGACGCAGGCTAAGCGCCTGTTCCGAATATCAGTTGACAGCCCGGTTCATAGCCGGGCTGTCAGCCAACAAACCAGACCAGACCAAAAACTCCGGGGCAAAATCCCATGACCCATACTGTTGAAAAAATTGGTGGCACATCCATCGCGAACACACCCGTTATCCTGGACAATGTCCTGATTAACGGCCGCGAAGGCGCCGACCTCTACAACCGCATATTCGTCGTTTCGGCCTATGCTGGCATGACCAACCTCCTTCTGGAACACAAGAAGTCCGGCAAGCCGGGCGTCTACGCGCTCTTCGCCAAAGCCGAGAACAAGTGGCAATGGAGCGAGGCACTGACCGAGCTTTCTGAAGCCATGCGCGAGAAGAACCAGGAAATCTTCGGCGATCACCCAGATCGCAAGGTTGCTGACAACTTCGTGCTTGAGCGCGTCGAAGGCGTACGAAACTGCCTGATCGACCTGCACCGCCTGTGTTCCTACGGCCAGTTCCGCCTCGACGAACACCTGATGACTGTGCGCGAAATGCTCGCTGCACTTGGTGAGGCGCACTCTGCTCACAATACGACGCTGCTGCTTCGCCAGCGCGATATCAACTCAGTCTTTGTCGACCTGACCGGCTGGCGCGATGACGAAAAGCTCTCCCTCGATGAGCGTATTCGCACCGCGCTTAAGGGCATCGACTTCTCCAAGGAACTGCCGATCTGCACCGGTTATGCCGGTTGCGTCGAGGGCATGGTGAAGCTTTATGACCGCGGCTACACGGAAGTTACCTTCTCGCGTATCGGTGCGCTAACCAATGCGTCCGAAGCCATCATCCATAAGGAATTCCACCTTTCCAGCGCTGACCCGAAACTGGTCGGCAACGACAAGGTGCTGAAGATTGGCAAGACCAATTACGATGTCGCCGACCAGCTCTCGAACATGGGCATGGAAGCGGTGCACCCAAAGGCCGCGAAAGGCCTCCGCCAGGCTGGCGTGCCGCTTCGCGTGAAGAACACGTTCGACCCGAGCGATGCGGGCACGATCATCACCGATGACTTCCACCCTGAGGAAGCGCGCGCCGAGATCGTGACAGGCATCAAGAACCTCTACGCGTTCGAACTGTTCGAACAGGACATGGTCGGCGTAAAAGGTTATGACGCCGAGGCGCTGAAAGCGCTCACCCGTCACAAGGTCTGGATCGTGTCGAAAAGCTCAAACGCCAACACGATCACACACTATGTCGACTGCACGCGCGAGTCGCTGAACCGCGCGGCAGCTGACCTTGAAGCCCTGTATGAAAATGCAGAGGTCACGACGCGCGAGCTCGCAATCGTGTCGGTGATCGGCGCAAACCTCGACGTGCCAGGCATGACTGCCAAGGCCACCTCCGCGCTCTTCGACGCTGGCATCAACATGCTCGGCCTTCAGAAGCTGACACGCAGCACGGACCTCCAGCTCTTCGTGGCTAAAGAGGACTATGACGAAGCGGTGCGCGTCCTGCACAAGGCGCTCGTCGAGGACGAGTCGGCGCATCGCGATGGCGATCCAGCGGAAATCCGCACCGCCGCCTGATGCCCTATTCAGCTTCGCCTGAATCGCAAAAAGCAGGATGGCGAGACGCGTTCGGTCAGTACCGCAACGTTCTCGCCATCGTGCTCTCCCTCACCCTCTTGCAGGGTGCAGCGGCTGCCCTATCCGTGATGATCGCTCTGGGCCTTCAGGCCGCCGGCACATCGAATGCTGCCCTTGGTCTGGTTGCGGCGTTCTACGCTGGCGGGTTCCTGACAGGCGCGATTCTGTCGCCTATCCAGATCGCCCGGATAGGGCACATCCGCTCTTTCTCCTTCTTCGCAGCCATCGCCATCATAGCTTCGCTCAGCCTGACCCTCGGGCCGAGCGTTTTCTTCTGGGCCATCGTCCAGGCGGTGATCGGGGCGAGCACGGCCGCTCTGTTCACGGCGGGCGAGAGCTGGATTGCCGACGCCTCCCCGCCTGAAAAACGCGGCGCCATTCTCGGCTTTTACCATGTCGTCGCCAAGCTTGGCGCAATCGGTGGCCCCTTCGCCGTCATGGCGGGCGCCAATGGCATCATGGGCTTCCTCATGGTCGCGGCCCTGTTCGCCGTCACCATCATGCCAATCACGGCAACACGGCAGATACAGCCAGAAATACATACCGGGTCCCCGTTCGGGCCGCGCAAGATCCTGAAATTCGCCCCCGCGGCGGCCTTTGCCGCGTTCTGCGCAGGGGCCGTCAACAATTCCGTTGCCCAGCTTTATCCGATCTTCGCACAGGCCGTTTCACCCGAAAGTGCAGCGGCCTTTTCTGCGCGCTTCAACGGGGCGCTTCTTGCCGGCGCCATGCTCGGCCTCTGGCCAGCCGGTTACATTTCTGACCGGATCGACAGACGCCTCGTCATCGCCGCAGCAGGCATAATTGGCGCGGTCGCAGCTGTCGCGCTAACTGCATTCAGCACATTCGCAGCCGAAGCCATCATCCTCGCCCTCGCCTTCCTGTTCGGCATGGGGGCACTATCCTACTATGCCGTCGCCGTTGCGCATGCAGCCGACCGCGCCAAGCCCGAACAGGCCACCTCCATGATGGCGGGCATCCTGATCATCTGGGGCATCGGATCCATCATCGGGCCACTGATCGCAGGCGTGTCCATGTCGGCAATCGGGCCAGGCGGCCTCTTTGCTTTCTCTGCCCTCGCCCTTGCAATCATGGCGGCGCTTATGTTCACACGGATGGTGCGTACGCCCGAAGTCACCGGCGAAGAGAAGGAACCCTTCAACGCAACGCAGGCAACCAGCCTTGCGATTTCTGAAATCGACCCACGTGGCGAAGCGACGAATGAACAGTTCGATCTGTTTCTCGCCTGGATGGCATCACAAGAGACAGACCCAGAATGATACTTGCGAGCTTCATCGTTATCCTGATCATCTTCCTTGGCGTGGGGCTTGCCTCTGCCCGGCAAGCGACGGGCGAACGAAAAGACTATTACATTGCCGGTCAGACGGTTTCCCCCTGGCTGGCGGGTCTCTCAGCGGTCGCAACCAACAATTCCGGCTATCTCTTCATCGGTGTCATCGGGTATACTTACCTAACCGGGCTGTCTGCCATTTGGTTGATGTTTGGCTGGATAATCGGCGATTACTTCGGATCTCTGCTGATCCACCGGAAATTACGGAGCGCAACGGAAGCGACGAATGAGGCTTCCTTTGCCTCCGTACTTTCAAATTGGTTTGACGATTCTTTTGACTTTTGGAAGCGCCGAGCCGCCATCATAATGGTGTTGTTTCTTGGCGTTTATGCTGCAGCTCAAATCAAAGCTGGAGGAACCGCACTAGAAGGGGTGCTCGGACTGGACGCTCGAATTGGAGCTGTCGCAGTCGCAGTGATGATTGTCGCCTATTCGATAGCAGGGGGCATTCGCGCCTCAATTTGGACTGACGCTGTGCAGTCACTGTCGATGTTGGTTGCCCTTACAATTCTTTTCTTTGTCGCCTTTGCGGATCAAGGAGGACTCGGCGGAGCGATTGAGGCGATGCAGCAACTGGATGACGGCAGATACTTAAACCTGATGCCTGAGCCCGACGAAACGGTTGGCACCGGCGGACTCGCAGTCGGTGCGTTTATTTTGGGGTGGCTATTTGCAGGCTTTTCAGTCGTTGGCCAGCCGCATGTCATGGTCCGCTTTATGGCGTTGGATGACGAGAAGAACATGCAGCGCACCCGAGCTTGGTACTACTCATTCTTTGTACTTTTCTACATTCTGGCTGCGGGACTAGGTCTTCTGTCTCGCATTTATCTGGGGGAGAATGGCATTGCAAACGAAGAGCTCGCCCTTCCAACAATGGCTACTGAACTGTTGCCTGATATTCTGGTTGGGCTGATTTTGGCTGGGATATTCGCAGCGACCATGTCGACAGCCGACTCTGTTGTACTCTCTTGTTCTGCAGCGATCACGCACGACTTGGTCCCGCAACGACTTGAGCACCCGTGGTTGCTAAAGGCAGCAACGGCGGCCGTCACTTTTGCTGCACTAGGCTTGGCCCTTTATGATAATCAGAATGTGTTTGAACTCGTAATTCTGGCTTGGTCCGCGCTAGCGGCCGCCTTCGCCCCATTACTATTGCTCTACGTCATGGGGCGTCGGATTACTGAAGTTCAGGCAGTGGAATTGATGTTCCTTGGCGTACTCATCACGTTGATATGGCGCTACATTCTGGGCTGGCATGGCGGAATCTACGAGGGTTTTCCTGGAATTGCAGTTCCATTCTTCATAGGGCTCATTCTGTCTCGTCCAGCCACCCGCAAGGAGATCAGACAAAGTCCCTTGGAGGATGCAGGCGACCACTCATAGGCGAAAAGCCCGCCCGGATCTCTCCAGGCGGGCTTTTCATTTCCCGAATGCCAGCGCGCTAGCCGTAGAGCGCCTTGGCATGGTGCATGATGTGATCGTCCATGAAGGTCGAAATGAAATAGTAGGAATGATCATAGCCCGGCCGCAGACGGATCGCGAGCGGCTGACCGGCCTCGCGGCACGCCTGCTCGAACAGGCCCGGCTTCAGCTGCTCCTCCAGAAACTGATCGTCCTCGCCCTGATCGATCAGGATGGTCGTATCAAGCTGCGTCTTCTTGACCAGCTCACATGCGTCCCATTCCTTCCAGGCTTCCTTGTCATCGCCGAGATAAGCCGAGAAGGCTTTCTCCCCCCAAGGCACCTGCGTCGGTGCAACGATCGGCGAGAATGCCGACACGCTGCGGAAGTGACCGGGATTGCGGAGCGCCAGAACCAGCGCGCCATGCCCGCCCATGGAATGACCGAAAATGGACTGGCGGCGCATATCGGCTGCAAAGTTTGACCGGATCACGGAAGGAAGCTCTTCCATGATGTACTGGTCCATCTTGTAGTGCTTGGACCAAGGGTCCTGCGTGGCCGTCAGGTAAAAGCCTGCGCCCTGCCCGAGGTCATAGGCCTCGTCATCGGCAACGTCCTTACCGCGCGGGCTGGTATCAGGCGCGACGATCATCACGCCAAGCTCGGCGGCTTTGCGCTGCAGGCCGCCCTTCTCCATCACGTTCGACCAGTTGCAGGTCAGGCCCGAAAGGTACCAGAGAACGGGGACAGGCTCCTCATCGGTCTGCGGCGGCTCAAATACGGCAAACCGCATCGTGCAGCCAAGCGTCTCGCTCTCATGGTCATGAACGCTGAGATCGCCGCCAAAACTCGTCCAGTCTGATACTGTTTCCAAAACCTGAGTGTCTCCTGTGTTTGCTTACCTACCTTATGTAGCACAGATGCGCGCACTTCCTACCGGACGCCAGCCAAGACAAAGGGCGCACCCCAAAGGGTACGCCCTCATTTTTCTTCCCGGGTTTACCGACCTAGCGGGCCCTGAGGTCGCCATTGACCCAGATCGTCGCGCCGGTACGCGCGTCGATATAGTAATAGCGGCGGGCGCGATCATCATAATAACGCTGGCCGTGGTAGCGTGCGTCATAAGGGTCGTAGCGGTCATACCGGTCATTGCCGTAGCGGTCTGAGTAGCGGGGGTCGCCATAGCCGCGATCCGCGCGCGGCGGCCCGCGATACCCATCGTCATAGCCAGCATTGCCATAATAACCTGGGCCGCCGGAACCTGGTCCTGGTGGTGGGTTTGCGGCGCATGCCGCCATGCTAAGCGCGCCGAGCACGCCTGCGATCATCGTTACGTTTTTCATCGTGCGTTTCCTTCCGTTCTGGTAGGCGCACCGGCCGTTCAACACCGGGCGCGGACAGAAAGGAAACGGGCTGTGGATAGATGCGGTTCCCGCCGCCAGCCTATTCGTTCTGGATACGCTCAGCCTCTTCGGCCACACATAATGCCAGCTCGTCATGCGCGCATGGGGTGATCCGCACGGCGTAGGCGAAGGCCTCATCGCGCGCCATCTGCGTCGCCTTTGAGCGGATGACTTCGACATTCTGCTCGATCTTGAAGCCGATCTCATTGCCGATGGAGATGATGACCTCAACGGCCTCTTCGACAGACGCGGCCCAGACCTTCAGCGACATGACAGACGGGCCGACCCGTCCGTCGGGAATGGCGTGACCTTCCATGGTCTCGCCCCCTGCCACCAGGCAGAAATGCTTGAACTCCGACATCAGATCGCCTTCCTATCAGTCCCTCAGGCTCACGATAGGCACGGGAATTCATAAATCATATGACAAGCTACACATTATACGGCGCCGAAGTCAGCTACTTCACAGGGAAAGCGCGCGCTTATCTCGACTGGCGTGGCGCTGATTATATCGAAAAACCGGCCACCCAGGCCGTCTACCGCGACGTCATCATGCCCAATGTTGGTTGGCCGGTCATACCCGTTGCGACCATGCCGGATGGCACTGTCATTCAGGACACCGCGGATATCATGCAGGCGGTTGAGGCACGCGAAAACGCCCATCCACCCGCCTGGCCGGCCTCTCCACTTCAGCGATTCGTGAGCGAACTTTTGCAACTATACGGTGATGAATGGCTGATGTTGCCAGCCATGCACTATCGCTGGAATTACAATGAAGACTGGGCCTATGGCGAATTTGGCGCCCTCTCAGCCCCAGACCTCACGCCAGAGGAGCAGCACGAAATCGGACGTAAGAATGGTGCGAGGTTCAAGGGCGCGCTTCCAATTCTCGGCATCAGTGCGGATACCGTCCCCGGAATCGAGAAAAGCTATGAGGCCTTCCTCTCCGAATTCTCGGCGCACCTGGATCAGCACCCCTACATTCTTGGCACTCGGCCCTCACTGGCTGACTTTGCGTTCTATGGGCCGCTTTACGCCCACCTCTACCGTGACCCCGCCTCAGGTGAGATCATGCGGCGGCTCGCGCCAAAAGTGGCCGACTGGGTTGAGCGCATGAAGGCGGGCGGCGAGCGTGGCAGCGGAGAACTGCTAGGCGACGACGCACTCCCTGAAACGCTGGAGCCAATCCTGCGCCGGCAGATGCGAGAACAACTCCCTGCCATCAAGGCCACCTCCGCCCTGTTCAGCGGCTGGTCAGCAGACGCCGCCAGCGGCGACCGCGTCCCACGTGCGCTCGGTGATATCGACATTGAGATCGAAAGCCACAGCGGCCCCGCCAAGGCACGCAGCTTTCCGCTCTGGCGTCTTCAGGCGGCACTCGATGTCTACGATGCCATGAGCCCGGAGGACCGCGCCCGGGCGGATACGCTGCTTGCGCGCATCGGCGGCGGAGACCTGAAAACATTCCGGCTGCCTGGCCGCCTGAAGCGAGAGAACTGCCAGGTCGTGCTGGCCTGATTAGACGGGTCAGCCCGCCGCAAAGAAAAACGCCGCCCTACCCAGGCTGGGTAGAGCGGCGCTCAATTACTCAGTCAGAAAGCCTTTAGCCGCGGCAGAGCGCGCAGAGCTTATTGCCATCCGGGTCACGCAGATAGGCGAGGTACAGCTTCTGGCCGCCGCCTTCGCGCCAGCCTGGCGGGTCCTCGATTTCCTTGCCGCCCGCTGCTGCACCCGCCTTGTGCCAGGCATCGGCCTCATCGGTCGACTTCATGGCAAACCCAATCGTCATGCCGTTACCCTGCGTCGCTGGTTCGCCGTCGATTGGCTTGGTGACGAGGAACACCGCACCATTGTGCAGGTAAACAAGCCGCCCTTTCGGGTCCATCACGCCCGGCTTGCCGCCAATGGCCTGAAAGGTCGCATCATAGAACGTCTTGGCTTTGTCGAGATCATTCGATCCGACCATCATGTGACTGTACATATTTCCCTTTTTCCTCCCTTTGGAAAACCTGTTCGGTAAGATCCGCCCTGTTCTAGAAGACCACCACGCTCCGGATGCTCTCGCCGGAATGCATCAGGTCGAAGCCCTTATTGATGTCTTCCAGTTTCAGGACGTGCGTGATCATCGGGTCGATCTCGATCTTGCCCTTCATGTACCATTCGACAATCTTCGGCACATCAGTGCGGCCACGCGCACCGCCGAAGGCAGAGCCTTTCCAGACGCGGCCGGTGACCAGCTGGAATGGACGGGTCGCGATTTCCTTACCGGCTTCAGCGACGCCGATAATGATGCTCTCACCCCAGCCGCGATGGCAGCACTCAAGCGCCTGGCGCATCACGTCAGTATTGCCGGTGCAGTCAAAGGAATAGTCGGCGCCGCCGCCGGTGAGCTCAACAAGGTGGGCGACAATGTCCTTCACGTCTTTCGGGTTGACGAAATGGGTCATCCCGAAGCGGCGGCCCCATTCCTCTTTCGCCGGATTGATGTCGACACCGACAATCATGTCAGCACCAACCATCTTGGCGCCCTGAATGACGTTGAGGCCAATACCACCAAGGCCGAAAACAACGACGTTCGAGCCCGGCGTCACTTTGGCCGTATTGGTCACTGCGCCGACGCCCGTCGTCACACCGCAACCGATATAGCAGGTCTTGTCGAACGGAGCTTCCGGGTCGATTTTCGCGACCGCGATCTCAGGCAGAACCGTGAAGTTCGAAAAGGTCGAGCAGCCCATATAGTGGTGCAGCTTTTGGCCCTTGTAGGAGAAACGGCTAGTGCCGTCCGGCATCACCCCTTTGCCCTGCGTCGCGCGGATCGCGGTGCAGAGATTGGTCTTGCCAGACAGGCAGCTTTTGCACTGGCGGCATTCCGGCGTGTAGAGCGGAATGACGTGGTCGCCCGGCTTCACACTGGTGACGCCCTTGCCGACTTCGCGCACGACACCTGCGCCCTCATGGCCGAGAATGCTCGGGAAAAGGCCTTCGCTATCAAGCCCATCCAGCGTGTAGGCGTCCGTGTGGCAGATGCCCGTGGCCATGATCTCGACGAGGACTTCGCCATCCTTCGGCCCTTCCAGGTCGACTTCCACGATTTCGAGGGGCTTCTTGGCTTCGAAGGCGACGGCAGCGCGGGTTTTCATGATGGGGCACTCCTTTGAACTGGCGCGCACAATGGCGAGACAGGTCGTCTGGCACAAGTCGGCTTTCCCAGAATTTTCCCTTCGACTCCACACATCGAAATATAGCCGCCTTGGAACAAGGAGAGTGCACCTGTCGTTTTACATCCACTAGTTCAGAAGGAGACTTTTATCATGAAGAAGCTCATGATTACTGCTGCAGCGTCAGCCCTCATGTTCGGGGCAGCCGCATGCTCGAATGAAACAGAAATGAATGAGGCGGCTTATGACACAGACACCGCCGAAATGGCGCAAACCGAAGAAACCGACGGCCAGTACGCCGAGGCGGACACTGAAGCGCCGGATTATGAGACGGTTTATCTGGTCTCTGGCAATCTCAGCGCTGGAGAGATCGTCGGGGCAAAGGTCATTGGCGCGGACGGCGAAGACATCGCGACCGTCGACGACCTCCTGATCGGCGAAAACGGCCAGGTTGAGACCGTCATTTTCCGCAGCGGCGACTTTATTGACCTCGCCGGCATGAAGGGCTCGCTGCCATATTCCGATCTCGACATGACGATGGTTGAGGACGGCGACCCTGCCTTCACGATCTCGATGACTGAAGAAGACATCCAGAATGTTGCCGAGTTCGATCAGGAAGGCCTCAATGATTACCGTCTCGTCTCCGAGATGATCGGCACGACGGCAGACTTCACCAATTCCGACGACTCGGCCCGCATCAATGATGTGATCGTGTCTGAAGACGGCGAAGCGCTCTACGCGATCATCGGTGACCCGATCCTTGGCGAAGACCGCCAGATTGGCTTTGACATGATCATGGTAGAGCAGGATGCCGACAATAATGACACCATCATGATCAATGCCTCTTCCGAAGATCTCGAGATGATGCCTGTCTTCCGCTATGAGCAGGATGATATGGACATGAACACCGAACGCGAAAGCTCCACTGAGTGGGACGACGCGTCGGATGAAGACGACTACGGCACGATGAACGACAACGGCTAATCGTCAAACACCCCACAAAGAAAAAGCCCTGCCATCACTGGCAGGGCTTTTTTGTATTCGTGCAAACGAGTTAAGACCTAGCGCCGGCCAGCTCTCACTTCGCGGGTCATCTGCTCGATCTTGCGGATCAGCGCATCAGCAGACCCGTTTGTGCGGTCGAGCAGGGACAGGAACTGCGCCTGCTGCTCAATAGCCAGCCAGATCAGATTGCCATTCACATTCAGCGCAACATCAACGACCTGGTACTCACCATTCCGCTTCAGGACGCGCCAGCGGACGTTCATTTCCTGACCATCAGCGCGCGGAATACGCGTATCGACGATCGAATCGTTCGCCGTGCGGTCGATCGAGCGGTCGACCACGACCTGCTCCCCGCGATACGCATCGAGCTCGTTCTCATAGACGGCCAGCGCATAGTTCCTGAACGCGCTCTGGAAGCGGGAAAGCTCCTGCGGCGTGAAACGGTTCGCATAGCGACCGATGACGAAACGGCTGACCGCGTCAAAGTCAGCAAATTCTTCCATATACTCGCTGAAGAGCTCGGTTCTCTCCTCGCGGCTCAGCGACGGATCATTGAGCGCTTCGAGCACCTCATTGGCATTCTCTTCCACGAAGGCTTCCGTTTTTGCATCGGCAAATACGGGGCTGGCGACTGCCGCCATAACCAGCGCAGCCACTGCGTGTCTGGCAAACTTCATTTGTTTAGTCCTGTTCGTCCTCGACACCCGTCCCCTGGGCGCCATCATCATCGTATACATCGAAATCAGGCAAATCTTTGTACGGGTCCGCCTCAGTTTGCCCATTTCTGATCGCGGCCTGGCGCTGGGCCATATAGTTCCGGCGCAGTGCCACATATGGTTCAGGCTGGGAGCGAAGCGTCTCAACGACCTCGATAAGTCTCGATCTTGTATCGATTATGCCGATAACGGTGCGGGTCACCGCGATGTCATCGTCAAGATCAGCATCTTCAAACTCAAGCCAGGTCAGCGGGTCGAACACACGGTCCGTCACGATGCCGATCGTGTCGCGAACATTGCTCGGCCCCATCAGTGGCAGGACAATGAATGGGCCGGGCTCTGCACCCCAGACACCAAGCGTCTGACCGAAATCCTCATCATGCTCTTCAATGCCCAGTGTGCTGGCCACATCAAAGATACCTGCCACGCCAACAGTCGAATTGATCAGGAAGCGGCTCAGCGTCTCGCCCGACGCATTCGCATTGCCCTGTAGAACCGAGTTGGTGAAAACGATGGGCTGGCGAAGATTGGTCAGCACATTGTGTACACCGCTGCGCGCCGGCTGGGGCACGGCAGCGCGGTAGCCGCGCGCGACAGGCTCAATGGCGGCCTTGTCCACCGCTTCGTTGAACCCGTAAATACTGCGGTTCACACCCTCGAACGGATCATTCACCCCGGATGCCGCATCGGCCCCCGTTTGGGTCGACGCGCAGGCGGTCATGGTGAGGAGCGCGAGGGAGGCGAGGGCTGCAGTCTTCATGAATTTATTCCGTGTTATGGCCGCAGCATATGAGTTGGAAGGTGCCTGCTTTCAACGCCGCCTTAGGGTAAGTTGAATCATGAGCTGCAGGAGCGTTGCACCAAGAGCACGCCGCGCACCCATATTGTCAGACATATAAAGACATGTTTATATGCTGATATGAAACAGGCAGCGTCCTCCATCGTAGAAGCCTTGCGCGCGGCAGGCGAGCCGACGCGCCTGCGTATTCTTGCGCTGCTCCAGCACGGCGAGCTGTCGGTTGGCGAACTCGTCACCGTTCTCGGCCAGAGCCAGCCGCGTCTCTCCCACCACCTCAAGGCGCTCACCTCTGCCGGCCTGACTGAACGCCTGCCCGAAGGCGCATGGGTCTTCTACCGCCTGCCTGGCACAGACTGGGCACGTGCCCTTCTGGATCGCCTGTTCGAACTGGTCGACGAGGCGAGCGGCGACTTTCCGAACGACCGGGCCCGGCTCGAAGCGGTGCGCCGCACGCGGCAGGCCTCGGCCGACACTTATTTCAGCTCGATTGCGCCGGACTGGGACCGCATCCGTGCCATGCACTATCCCGAGGAACTGATTGAGGCGGCCATCCTCCGCACAGTCGGCCCCGGCCCCTATCAGCGCATCGTTGACCTCGGCACCGGTACAGGCCGCATGCTCGCGCTTCTGAGCGACCGCGCGAGGGAGGCCGAAGGGCTTGATCTCTCGCACCAGATGCTAACCCTCGCCCGCTCTCAGCTGTCTGAAGCCGGCATCACACAAGCCCGCGTGCGCCAGGGCGACGTCACCGCGACGCCATTCGATACGGCCAGCGCTGACATCGTCATCGTGCATCAGGTCCTTCACTATCTTGAAGAGCCGGAGAAAGTCGTGCGCGAAGCTGGCCGCATCCTGAAACCGGGCGGCAAGCTGATCATCGTGGACTTTGCCTCGCACAATCATGAATTCATGCGTGAGGCCTTCGGCCATCGCCGTCTCGGTATCCGCGAGGATGCGATGAGCTTCTGGACCAGCCAGTCGGGCCTCAAGCTCGACGATGTAATGCGGTTCGAGCCGCCAAAAGATCTCGACCAGGGGATTGCGGTCCTCATCTGGTCGGCACGTAAATCTGAAGAGAAAAAGGACGTCGCAGCATGAGCCATCTGTCTGTTGCCACCCGTCAGGCCGAGGAGAGGCCGCGTGTCTCCTTCGAATTCTTCCCGCCGAAGAACGAAACCATGGATGAGCGCCTGTGGGAGTGCGTGCGTCGGCTTGAGCCGATGCAGCCTGACTTCGTCTCTGTGACCTATGGCGCAGGCGGCTCCACGCGTGAGCGCACCCACGACACGGTTGCGCGCATCGCCAGCGAGACCTCGCTGATCCCTGCCGCCCACCTCACCTGCGTCAGCGCGACAAAGGAAGACGTGTTGCAGACCGCAGAGGATTACTGGGAAGCCGGCGTGCGCCACATCGTGGCCCTGCGCGGCGACTCCCCGGACGGCATGGGCGCCGAATGGAAGCAGGCGCCCGGCGGCTTCCAGAATGTGATCGAGCTGATTGAGAGCCTTCGCGCGCACCGCCCGGACCTCGGCAAAGTGTTTGAAGTTTCCGTCGCCTGCTATCCCGAACCCCACCCCGACACGCGCGGCTGGGAGTTTGACCTTGCTCACCTCAAGGCCAAGCAGGATGCGGGCGCAGACCGGGCCATCACGCAATTCTTCTTCGAACCGGACGTCTATTTCGAGTTTCTGGACCGGGCCCGCAATGCAGGCATCACCATGCCAATCGTGCCGGGCATCATGCTCCAGCCGAACTTCAACGGCCTGAAGCGTATTGCAGGCCTTTGCGGGGCGAGCGTGCCTGACTGGCTGCACAAGCTTTACGAAGGTCTCGATGATGACGCCGACACGCGCGATCTCATCACCGCAAATATCGCTGCCGAGCTTTGTCACAAGCTGGCCGATGGCGGCGTGACGCAATTCCACTTCTACACGCTGAACAGGGCAAACCTTGCACTTTCCACCTGCCACCTGCTCGGCCTTAAACCTGCAACGGCGGAGGCAGCCTGATGAGAAGCGAAGCATTGATCGCAGATCTCGAAAAGAAGGCGCAGGGCGCCATTCTCATCCTTGATGGGGCAATGGGCACCATGCTCCAGAAGTACTCCTTCTCCGAGGAGCAATTCCGTGGGGACCGGTTCGCCGACTGGAATAGCCCGGTTCAGGGCAATAACGACCTCTTGAACCTCACCCAGCCGGACGCGGTTCGCGCCATCCACACCAAATTCATCGAAGCTGGCGCAGACCTCATCGAAACCAATACGTTCAGCGCGACCACGATCGCGCAGGGCGACTATCACATGCAGGACATCGCGGCCGATATCGCCGCCGCCGGTGCACGCCTTGCCCGTGAAGCAGCCGATGCGGCTGGCAAGCCGGTCGGTGTGCTCGGCGCCATCGGCCCGACGAACAAGACACTTTCCCTCTCACCTGATGTGAACAATCCGGGCTACCGGGAAGTCACCTTTGACGATGTCCGCGACGCCTATCTCGAACAGGCCCGCGCCATGGCGCCCTATATCGACTTCTTCCTGATCGAGACGGTGTTCGACACGCTGAACGCAAAAGCGGCGATAAAGGCCGTCATGGACTACCGCGCCGAGAGCGGTAACGACACGCCTGTCATCATTTCCGGTACGATCACGGATGCATCCGGGCGCACCCTGTCGGGTCAGACAGCCGAAGCCTTCTGGCATTCGGTCCGTCACGCCCAGCCCTGGGCCATCGGCCTCAACTGCGCGCTCGGCGCCAAGATGATGCGCCCGCACATCGCCGCCATTTCCAAGGTCGCTGATACGAAAGTCATTGCCTATCCGAATGCCGGCCTGCCGAATGAGTTCGGCGAGTATGACGAACTGCCCGAACAGACCGCCTCGCAGCTTGAGGAATGGGCGAAATCTGGCCTCGTCAACGTGCTCGGTGGCTGCTGCGGCACAACTCCGCCGCATATTGCGGCCATTTCCAAGGCAGTTGAAGGCAAAGCGCCCCGAATTATCCCGGAGCCACCTCGCGCCATGCGCCTCTCCGGGCTAGAACCCTTCCAGCTGGCAAGCTGACGGGGAAAGCCATGGGCAAAACGTACGAAAAACTTGATGACAAGCTGATCGCCTTCATCAAGGCGCAGAAGATGTTCTTCGTCGCGACGGCTCCGCTGTCCGGCGACGGCCATGTGAATGTCTCGCCCAAGGGCTATGACAGCTTCATCGTCATCGATGAAAACACCGTCGCCTATGCCGACCTTGGCGGTTCGGGCATTGAAACGCTGGCCCACGTCAATGAGAATGCGCGCATCACCATCATGTTCTGCGCCTTTGAAGGCCCGGCCAATATCGTCCGCATCTATGGCAAGGGCCGGACCCTGCAGTTCAACCATCCGGATTTCGAGGCAGAGATTGGCCGCTTCCCGCCGGGCCATGAGCGCGCGCGCAACATTATCTATGTGGATATAAGCAGCGTTTCCGACAGCTGCGGCTGGGGCGTCCCCTTCTATGAATTCAAGGGCCAGCGTGATCAGCTCCAGCGCTACATCGAGAACAAGCCGGTTGAGGAATGGCATGAGAGCCGTCTCGCCAAGAATGCGACCAGCATTGACGGCCTGCCCGGCATGACCCGCAAAGCGGAGAAGGCACAATGATCGCACCGCCCGTTTCCGCCGGAGATCACTTCGTTTTCTACGGCCTGCTCAAGCAAGGCATGCAGGGCGGCCCCAAAGGCGTGGACCTTGAACGTCACGGCCAGTTTCTGGGCCCTTGCCGCTTCACTGGTGCAATGTTCGATATGGGCGCCTATCCGGGCGTCGTGCGCCAGAAAGGCATCTGCCACGGCATGCTTTACAGGCTCGACCATCCGCGCATTGCCCGCAAACTCGATGCCTTTGAAGGCGTGCGTACCGACGCACCCTCGAAAGCGCTCTACCGGCGCGAAAAGGTCTCGATCGTGGATGATTTTGGCCGCCCCTGCGCCAAGGCCTGGGCCTATGTCTACAACCGTCCAGTCGCTGGCCGGCCCATGGTAAGGTCAGGCTTCTGGTCGGCAGGCCGCAAGAGCACAGCCCGAACCGCCTGACGGTTTTCCAACAGACAAGACGACGACGAGAAGAGGGTCCTCGAAGGATCAATCATGACAAATTCATCCGCCTCCCAAACCTTCATCAATATTGGTGAACGCACGAACGTCACCGGCTCGGCAAAATTCCGCAACCTTATCAAGGCGGGCGACTATGACGCCGCCGTCGATGTCGCGCGCCAGCAGGTCGAGAATGGGGCACAGATCATCGATGTGAACATGGATGAAGGGATGCTGGACGGCGTCGAGGCAATGACGACCTTCCTCAACCTCATCGCTGCCGAGCCTGATATCGCGCGCGTGCCGGTGATGATCGACAGCTCCAAATGGGAAGTGATCGAGGCGGGCCTAAAATGCGTTCAGGGCAAGGCTGTGGTGAACTCCATCTCCCTCAAGGAAGGCGAGGCCCAGTTCTTCGAGCATGCCCGCAAGATCCGCGCCTATGGCGCCGCAACCGTCGTCATGGCTTTCGACGAGGAAGGCCAGGCAGATACGGCCGCGCGCAAGATCGAGATCTGTACCCGCGCCTATAAGCTCCTCACCGAGGAAGTCGGCTTTCCGCCAGAAGACATCATCTTCGACCCGAATATCTTTGCCGTGGCAACCGGCATCGAAGAGCACAATAATTACGCCGTCGATTTCATCGAGGCGTGCAAAGCGATCCGCTCGACCCTGCCGCACTGCCATATCTCTGGCGGGCTCTCGAACGTGTCGTTCTCGTTCCGCGGCAATGAGATTGTCCGCCGGGCGATGCACTCGGTCTTCCTCTATCATGCTATTCCAGCCGGCCTCGACATGGCGATTGTCAATGCCGGTCAGCTCGACATCTACGACAATATCGACCCGGAGCTTCGCGACGCCGTTGAGGATGTGATCCTCAATCGCCGCGATGACGCCACTGAACGCCTTCTGGAGCTTGCCGAAAAGTATCGCGGCCAGAAAGGCGAGGTCCAGAAGAAGGATATGAGCTGGCGCGAGCAGCCAGTCGAGAAACGTCTCGAACATGCGCTCGTCCAGGGGATTACCGAATTCGTCGTCGAGGACACCGAAGAGGCCCGCCAGAAGGCAGAGCGCCCGCTTCACGTCATTGAAGGACCGCTGATGGACGGCATGAATGTTGTCGGCGACCTGTTTGGTGCGGGCAAGATGTTCCTGCCACAAGTGGTGAAATCGGCCCGCGTCATGAAAGCCGCCGTGGCCCATCTGACCCCCTTCATCGAAGCCGAGCAGAAAGAGCTCGGCCTCGACAAGGTCTCCAACGGCAAGGTCGTCCTCGCGACGGTGAAGGGCGATGTCCATGATATCGGCAAGAACATCGTCGGCGTCGTTCTGGGCTGTAACGGCTATGACATTGTCGACCTTGGCGTGATGGTCCCGGCCGAGAAAATCCTTGAGACGGCCATCGAGGAAAAGGCTGACATGATCGGGCTTTCCGGCCTGATCACGCCGTCGCTCGACGAGATGGTCTTCGTCGCTGCAGAGATGGAACGTCAGGGCATTCATCTGCCGCTGCTGATCGGTGGCGCGACGACGTCTCCGGCCCATACGGCCGTGAAGATCGACCCGGCCTTCCCGTCTGCGCCGGTTATCCATGTCAGCGATGCGAGCCGCGCGGTTGGTGTTGTCAGCGCCATGATGAACGCTGAAGAGCGCGAGACGATGTGGGGCACCACCAAAGCGCGGTACGACCGCATCCGCGAGAGCCGTGCTGGCGGCCCGCCAACCCCGCGCCTGCCGATCGGAGAGGCCCGCGAGCTGGCGTTTAACGCCACCGAAGCCTCTGCTCCGGCTCCGACCTTTACGGGCGTGCGGACTTTTGAAGATGTCGACCTCTCTGAGCTCGCCGCCTATATCGACTGGACCCCCTATTTCATGAGCTGGGATCTGGCGGGCAATTTCCCGCAGATCCTTGAGGACGAGAAAGTCGGCGAAGCTGCCTCCGACCTCTGGCGCGATACGCAAGTCATGCTCCAGCGCCTTCTGGGAGAGGGCTGGTTCAAACCCAAGGCCACGATTGGCTTCTGGGAAGCAAAGCGTGTCGGCGACGATATCGAGCTTGCTTCGGGTGAGCGGCTTCACACCCTCCGCCAGCAAATGAAGAAGACCAATGACCGGCCGAACCTCGCCCTGTCTGACTTCCTGTCTCCCGACGGTGACCATATCGGGGCCTTCTGCGTCACCTCCGGGCCGGAGGCTGACAAAATGGCGAAGGATTTCAAGGACAAGGGCGACGACTATTCCGCCATCATGGTCCAGGCGCTGGCCGACCGCTTCGCTGAAGCCATGGCCGAATACATGCACGAAAAGGTCCGCAAGGAGCTCTGGGGCTATGCCGCCGATGAGAAGCTCGAGAATGAAGAGCTAATCAAGGAAAAGTATCGTGGCATCCGCCCTGCCCCTGGCTATCCGGCCCAGCCCGACCACACCGAGAAAGAACTGATCTTCAAGCTTCTGGAAGCTGAGCAGCGGATCGGCGTTTCGCTGACGACCAGCTTTGCGATGAGCCCGGCGCCGTCGGTCTCGGGCCTCTACTTCGCGCATCCGGAAAGTGCCTATTTCGCCGTTGGCCGAATTGAGAAAGACCAGGTCGAGGACTATGCGCGCCGCAAGGGCTGGGACACGCGGACTGCCGAACGGTGGCTGGCCCCGATCCTGAATTACGATCCTTTCGCAGTGAGTACGGACGAGGCGGCTTAGAGCCTTAGAAAACTTCACCGATCGCCCGCGTGGTTCGACTTCGCTCACCTGCGGGCTTTTCTACCGTCAGCGTAAAACCCGCATGGTGAGCGAAGTCGAACCACAGGATCTGGCGCTTGATGCTGCATCCTTCGACAGGCTCAGGTTGAGGTTGGTGGTTGGACGGTGCTGGTGAATGGATGGGGCAGCGCGTGCGGCCGCTGAAGCGGTTGCTCAGCGGTTCGGTGATCCAGATTTGGGAAACACCCTGCCCTAGGGCGGTGCAGCCAGATGGTGCAGTGACGGTGTACTGGCGGTGCATGGAGGGTGCAGCGGCGGTGTTTCGCGAAACTGCGGCCGGAAGAGCTCTGCAAGCTCGCCAAGATCGATCGGGAGGAGCCGCGTCCACGGCGTGCGGTCGAAATCCTCTCCGAGCGGGCAACGCGCGCGGCGTTCTGCCTCGCTGTCGGCCATATGCCTGACATAGATGATGCCGGTGCGTCCGACCGTGTAGAGCACGCTCTCACGCCCTTCGAGCGCGGCCTCAACCAGCGTTAGCCAGAGCCGCAAGATGTAGACCCATAGCACCGGCCAGAAGACTGGCGGCACATGGGCGTGCGTGAGGCGTATCTGCTCGCGGCTGATCATGGTGCAAGCCTAGCGCTGGACCAGACGGGGCGGATGAAATGAATTTATCCGCAGCTTCCGAGGCGCGCCGCCATGCCAAAGCGATCACGATCCCGACCTGTTGTTTCCATTACGGATGTTGGCGCATCGCGCGTGGTGTTCTAGGAAAACACTCCCTTCAAAGGAACTGAAATGCTTGTCTATGTCGCCACTTGGCCGAGGTGCGGAAACGCCCTTACGCGCAGCCTGCTGTTCACCAATTTCCGCCTGCTGATCGCCAATGGCTATGAAGCAGACGCGAAGAGGCCCGAGAAGCTGCGACCAGAGTATTTTGGCGACTTCATCAGATATCAGCAGGATGGTTGCCCGCCCTATATCGGCCTTCAGAACAACGCGCTGGCGCGACTGAATGACAATCCACAGCTTCGCCGAGACTGCGCCGCGCTCAGTGAAATCTTCTTTGTGAAAACACACGAACTTCCGCCCGAGGACCCGATCGAGGGCGAAGCCTATGTCTGCATGACCCGCCACCCGGTGCGCGCGGCCGCCTCCTACCGCAAACTCTGGCCGGAGAAAGAGCTGCGCTTCGTGCTCGATGGGGCTTATGTCGGTGGCCGCTATGATGACTGGCATGATGGCTGGGAAGCCTCTGGCATGCCGAATGTCACGGTGCGCTATGAGGATGTGATCAATGACCCCGGTCTTCTGATCCACCCCGTCAGTGAGCTCATCGATCGGCCCGCCCCGGAGGTCGTCCGAGAGATGCCGATGGCGGTCAGCAAGGACATGAACCCAAGCCGCAATCCGGGCCTGCTTCTGGATGGCTGGCGCGACGTTCTTAGTCGCGAAGAGGCAGAATGGGTCTGGTCGGAAATGGGAGAGACGGCCTCCCGCTATGGCTATACCGACCTGCTTGAAGATCAGCCCATGGCGGAGCCGACAGCGGGCTCAGAGTCTGGCCGTGGTGCGACCGCGTCGGAGACGACCAGAAAACCGCGCTGGAAGTTCTGGTAGGTTTGCGCGGTGCGCAATCGCCTTGGGTGATGCGCCGTTGGCGATGGGGCTCTCCTTGCCCCACCCCGACCCTCCCCGCACGCGGGGAGGGGGCGCGTGACGCTGGCTATGGGCAATGACCTCATCCTGAGCCTGTCGAAGGATGAGGTCGGATGGGGTGGATCAGAGCGGATGATGTGGGACATGTCCCCTCCCCGCGTGCGGGGAGGGTCAGGGTGGGGCTTGCGCTACCCTTCCAGCTTGTCCTGCGTCTTCGTGTCGAAGTCGCTGGCGTCGTGGCGTTCGCGCAGTTGTGAGCTTGGGTCGCCGAAGGTGCGGTTGACCATGCGGCCGCGTTTGACGGCTTCGCGTTCAGCGAGCTGATCAGTCCAGCGGATGACGTTCTTGTATTCGTGGACCTGCAGGAATTCGCCAGCCTCATAGATGATGCCCTTGGCGAGCGCGCCATACCAAGGCCAGATCGCCATATCGGCGATGGAGTATTCGTCGCCGGCCATGAATTCGCGGTCCGCGAGGTTGCGGTCGAGCACGTCCATCTGGCGCTTTGCCTCCATGGCGAAACGGTCAATGGCGTATTCGATCTTGAACGGGGCATAGGCGTAGAAGTGGCCAAAGCCGCCGCCGAGATAAGGCGCTGAGCCCATCTGCCAGAACAGCCAGTTCATGGCCTCTGTGCGCTTATGGTGATCTTCCGGCAGGAAGGCGCCGAACTTGTTGGCGAGGTAAAGCAGGATCGAGCCGCTTTCGAAGACGCGAGTGACCGGGTCTGTCGTATGGTCCGCCATGACCGGGATCTTGGAGTTCGGATTGAGGTCGACATAGCCCGAGCTGAACTGGTCGCCCTCACCGATATTGATCAGCCAGGCATCATATTCGGCGCCCTTGTGACCGGCGGCCAGAAGCTCTTCCAGCATGATGGTGACTTTGACGCCATTCGGCGTGCCAAGCGAGTAGAGCTGGATCGGATGCTTGCCGACAGGCAGATCCTTGTCATGCGTCGGGCCAGCAATCGGGCGGTTGATCTTGGCGAAGCGCCCACCGCTTTCCTTGTCCCAGGTCCAGACTTTCGGGGGGGTGTAGGTGTTGTCGCTCATTGGCTTTTCCTTCCTCGCTTTGCGCGAACTTGTCGCATAGGGAGGTAAGGAGCGCCAAGGCGCATTCAATCTGAACACGCGATTGTAATCGGACTGTTCAGCTTTTCTCAGCGTTGAGAATGGCGGCCAGGCCTTCGCGATACGTCGGGTATTGCGGGCGCCAGCCGGTCGCCGCCTTCAGCTTTGCGTTCGGCACGCGCTTGCATTCGGAATAGAAGCTGCGGGCCATGGCGCTGGCATCGGCCTCATCCAGCGTGACGTGTTCTGGCCTCTCCACGCCGATCAGATCTGCGGCATAATCCATGACGGTTTCAGGCGGAGCGGGTTCGTCATCGCAAAGGTTGAACACGCCAGTGAGGTGCGGGCGTTCGATGAGAGCCAAGAGGCCGCTTGCAAGGTCCTCGACATGGATGCGCGAGAAGACCTGGCCGGGTTTGACCATCTGTTCGTGCTTGCCGGAGCGCAGGCGGTCTATCGGTGATCGGCCCGGCCCATAGATGCCCGGCAGGCGGATGAGGCGGGCGTCAGAGCGCACGCTGAGCCACTGGTGTTCTGCGAGTTCTCTTCGCTCACCGCGCTTTGAGCCCGGATTGGCAGGCAGCCATTCAAAGGCCCATCCTCCATCAAGGTCGCCATAGATGCCGGTGGTGGAGAGGTAGGTGACGGAGGCGGCACTTGGGGCATACGCACCTGCCAGATCAAAGCCGGGGCAGCCTTCATCGCCGGGCGGGGTGGAAATGAGGAGGTGCGCACCCTGCGCGGCCGCCTCTATGGCATCGGCGTCATCGGTCATGACCGGCTCTATGCCCTCTTCTCGCAGGGCATCGGCCTTGTCGGCGCTGCGGGCCGTGCCGAGGACCGTCCAGCCGCCCTTCGCCTTGCAGATTGCGGCGAGTTCGCGCGCTGAATAGCCCGGCCCGATCAGGAAAAGCTTGCGTGAAACAACTGTCATTTGCGGCCTGTCTTCCTGCCCATTACTCAAGAGCCTCAGATTAGAGTTCGGGGACCATATTCCAATTGTCAGCCTTCATTGCCCTTCTCATCGCCGCACTTCCTGTGGCGCAATCATCGACCGCAGATATTGTTCGCGCGGAACGCGAACGCCTGAATGAGTGCCTGGACCTCGTCGATGAAGACGCCGAGCTCGCGCTGGAAGAAAGCCTTGCCTGGATCGGCGAAGGCGCGCGCCCGGCGGCGCGTTATTGCAACGCCATGGCGCTGCTCGGCCTTGGCGAGTACCGCGATGCGGCAGTCCGACTTGAAGAGCTGGCCAACGCGCCGGACGCGGGCGGGCTGGGTGATCGCGCGGTGTATCTTGCGCAGTCGGGCAATGCCTGGCTGGTCGCCGGCTATCCGGACGCCGCCATTGTGGCGCTGACCAATTCGCTGAAGATCGAACCTGAGGATCCCGGCGTCCTGACCGACAGGGCAGCCGCCTATCTTGGCACTGACCAGTATGAGCTGGCGCAGGCCGATCTGGACGCGGCGCTGGCGCTGGTGCCGAACTCTGTCGATGCGCTGCAGATGCGCGCGCAGCTTTTCCTAGAGAATGGCGATCATGATGCGGCGGAGGCCGACATCAATCGCGCCCTTTTGCTGGACAGGGAGAATATCAACACGCTGGTCCTGCGGGGCGATATCCGCGAAGCCAGACGCCTCTCCGCTGAAGGTTAGGTGACGGCGTGGGGGCCTTGCCGTCAGACCTGGTAAGGCGCAGCTGGCCAGTGCTGGCATCGGTGGGCGTCAATGCGGCGCTGATAGCCGTGCTGTTCAGTTTTCCGACCGGGACATTTCAAGGCAATGATGGTGCGCCAGACTTCATTCCGGTTGAGCTGGTCGAGCTGCCGCCTGAGCTGGTTGAAGCTGAGCCCAAACCCCTTCCAGACGCCCCGGCGGCGGTTGAAGCCGTAGACCCGGTGCCGCCTGCCCCGAGCGCTGCGCCCTTGCCGCAGGCTGCGCCGCGCACCGCGGTCCAGTCCCCGGTCATCGCGCGGGCCGGTGAGGCGGTGGAAGCAGATGCCATGACAGGGACAGGGGCGAGCGATGCGCCTGAAGTGGACCTTCCGGTTTTCGCGCCGCCAGCCGCCCGTGCCGAAACCGCACTGCAGGCGCTTGCCTGCGCGCGGCTGGGACGGGAGAGGCCTGCATGGTGTGACGAGACCGCAGACGGTGATGTGATCGAAGTGGCCGCGCGTCCGGGTTTTGCCGAGACGCCGCAGATTGGGCCGAAGGAATGGGCCGATCTGGATGTGCCGGTGCGCGAGAAATGGTGCCCGGACGCCGACGGCGTCATCAAGGATGTGGTGGTGGAGAATGACAGCCCATTCCTGCAGGGCGCTGCTGCGATGGCCGGGTCGCTGGCCTCCAGCGCGGCAGACAGCTGCTAGGCGCCCTAGAGAACGCAGTTCGCCAGACCGTCATTGGCAACCACGCGCAGGCGTGACTGCAGCGTGCCTGCGCGGCCGCTGACATAGTTGCCGGGCGGATCGACGCGCCATTCATGTGGGTTGGGCAGGACAGCGGCCAGCAGGGCAGCCTCGCGCTCTGTCAGCTCACTCGCATGCTTGCCGAAGCGCACGCGGGCGGCAGCTTCAGCGCCGAAGATGCCATCGCCCCATTCGATCGTGTTGAGGTATTGCTCCATCACGCGGCGCTTGCCCCAGATGCCGTCGATGAACAGCGCGAACCAGGCTTCACCGCCCTTGCGGACAAAGCCGCCGCCATTCCAGAAGAAGGTATTCTTGGCCGTCTGCTGGGTGATGGTCGAGGCGCCGCGCTGTGAGCGGCCCTGACGGCGCTCTTCCAGCGCCTGACCAACGGCTTCGAAGTCGATGCCGTCATGCTCACAGAAGCGGGCATCTTCGGCAGCAATGACGGCATAGACGAGATTGGGCGAAATCTCTTCAAGCGGGACAATGACGCGCCTGAAATCCTCTCCCTCGACGATGCGCTGGCCCATCAGGATGGTGCCGGGCACAGGCGCCCATTTCAGCGCGAGCGTATAGAGGTGTACCAGCACGAAGAGGGCAGCGAGGATTTTGAGGATGCGCAGGGTCCAGCGAAGGACGGGCCCGCGCGAGGATTGGCTCATGCCGGTGTCTTTTGCCATTCGGCGCTCACTTCCTCATCCGTCTCTGTTGCTTCGCGCGCGGCCTTTTCCGCTTCAAAGCGGGCGGTATCAAGGCAGGCGAGGGCCCAGATCGCCGCGGCCCGCACAATCGCCGCCTCGTCATCAAGGTGCGGGATGACGGACGTCTCCACCAGCGCGGCGTCGCCACTATTTGCGATAGCTATAAGGACGTTGCGGAGCATACGGTTCCGCCCGATGCGCTTGATCGGTGAGCCGGAGAAGACCTCACGGAAGGCGGCATCGTCCAGCGCGGCGAGGTCTGAGAGTTCTGGCAGCTTGAGCTCTGGCCGGGCCCAAAGTTTGTTCTCGGCAGAGCGGCTGGCGAACTTGTTCCACGGGCAGATGGCGAGGCAGTCATCGCAGCCATAGATGCGGTTGCCCATCGCGGCGCGGAACTCGACCGGGATGTGGCCTGCATTCTCAATGGTGAGGTAGGAGATGCAGCGGCGCGCATCGAGCTGGTATGGCGCGGTGATCGCCTGTGTCGGGCAGACGTCGATACAAGCGGTGCAAGAACCGCAATGATCGGCTTCGGGGGCATCCGGCGTCAGCTCTGCGTCCGTCAGGATGGAGCCGAGGAACAGCCAGTTGCCGAACTCACGGCTGAGGAGGTTGGTGTGCTTGCCCTGCCAGCCAAGGCCAGCGCGGGCGGCCAACGGCTTTTCCATCAGCGGCGCGGTGTCGACGAAGACCTTCACTTCGGCGCCAGCTTTCTCGACGAAGGCGCGGGCGAGCTGTTTCAGGCGCTTCTTGATCAGGTCGTGATAGTCGCCGCCGCGCGCATAGACGGAGATGTTGCCGTGGGAGGTCTGCTCCAGCGCCTCCATAGGGTCGGTTTCGGGGCCGTAATTGACCGACAACATGATGGCGGAGCGGGCATTCTCCCACATGTTGGTTGGGTGCTTGCGGCGCTCGAGCGTCGCCTCCATCCAAGTCATGTCGCCGTGGCGGCCATCCTCGACCCATTCAGCGAGGCGGTCCCCGACCGGCCAGTCCTCATCGGCGCGGCAGATGCGGCAGTCTGAAAAGCCCAGCGCCAGCGCCTCATCCTTCAGCCAGGCTTCGAGCGTGGTGGCGGCGCCTGCCATCTAGAAGTCGAGGTCGGCATAGTGGCGCGGCGGGCGCGTTCCCTCCACCTTGTCAGCCAGAAGCGGACGGAAGGACGGACGCGACTTCATCCGGGCGTACCACTGCTTGAGGTCGGGCGTGAGGTCCCACGGGACATCGCCGAAATAGTCATAGGCCGAGAGGTGTGCAGCGATGGAGAGGTCAGCAAGGCTGAGCGTGCGGCCCGCCATATAGGTGCGCACACCGGCAAGGCCTTCGAGGAAGCCGAGCTTGCTTTTCAGGGCATGGATGCCTTCGCGCAGCTTTGTGGTATCGGACTGTTTGGAGCGGCGCACCCACTGGTTCTCGCGCTCTGCCAGAAGGGAGCGGTTCACTTCGGCGAAGGACGTCTCGCTCCACTGCCAGAGGCGGCGCACTTCGGCGCGGTCCCGGGCCAGCAGCGGCATCAGGCGCGGTGCTGCGTCCGTGTCCTCAATATATTCGAGAATGGCATGCGTGCCGGAGGCAATGATCTTCTGCTCTCCCGCAGCATCGAGAAAGACAGGCAGGTCACTGCCGGGCGCCAGGTTCGCAAGCTCACTGATGGTCGCGCCGGGCCAGGTGACCTTGGCGTCGAAGGCGATCTTCTTTTCTTCAAGGGCCAGCCGGACTGTTCTGCACCCCGGATCGAGCGGCCAGTGCCAGAGACGTCTCATGAAGTTTCCTTTCTGGATACGTTCATTCCAGTTCAGACCTTTTCTCTGCAACGACTTTGCGCGATCAGTAGCGCCGACCAACGCCCTTTTAATTCTGCCCGGAGAATCGTGCATGTCGCTTAACAGGTTCAAAACGTCCATCCTAGTAACTGCCGCCAGCCTTGCGCTGCTTGGTGCATGTGGCCCGGGCGACCGCGGGCAGTCCGACGAATCGACTACCGCCGAGAATGAGCCCGTTCGACTTGAAACCCCGCCAGCAGGCCAGCTGCCAGAAGGCGTTCGCCCGACGGCCTACCGCCTGAACCTTGTCACCGATCCGGCGCAGGATGGCTTCACCGGTACGGCTGAAATCGACATCCGCGTTGATGAGCCGCATGCCCGTATCTGGCTGCATTCACTGGATCAGACGATCAACAGCGCCGTCGTGCGCCTTGATGATGGCACAGAGATCGAAGGCACGTTCGAGGGCAGCCTTGCTGATGGCGGCGTGTCCAAGATCGACTTTGCCGAGCCTGTTCCGGCTGGCAATTCGACCCTCATCATCGACTATCGTGCACCTTACAATTTCGGTCTCGCAGGCCTCTACAAGGCGACGCAGAACGGGCGGCCATATCTTGCCACCCAGATGGAGCCGATCGATGCGCGCCGCATGTTCCCGGGGTTCGACGAGCCGCGCTTCAAGACGCCGTGGACGCTGACGGTTACCGCCCCGACGGGCAATCAGGTCATCACCAATGCCCCGCTGACCGGCACGACGCAGCTTGATGGCGGCATGGTTCGCCACTCCTTCGCCACGACCCGTGAAATCCAGTCCTACCTCGTCGCGCTGGCCGTTGGCCCGTACGACATGCGCGAGGGCGCGCCGCTTCCGGCCAATTCCCTGCGCGCCAAGCAGGTGCCATTCCGCGGCTTTGCCCCTGCAGGCAAGGGCGACCAGCTTCAGGTCGCGATGAACATCACCGATGAGATGGTCGACCAGCAGGAAACCTATTTCAACTATCCGTACCCGTACGCAAAACTGGACCTCATCGCGGTGCCGGACTTCGCCTATGGCGCCATGGAGAATGCAGGCGCGATCATCTACCGCGAGAGCGCGCTGCTTATCTCTGACCGCACGCCAGTGGACCGCCAGCGCGGTATCCTGACCACGCATGCGCATGAGCTTGCGCACCAGTGGTTCGGCAACCTCGTCACCCCGGAATGGTGGAACGATATCTGGCTCAATGAGGCGTTCGCCACATGGATGAGCTACAAGACCATGGACGAGATCTATCCGGATCAGGGTTTTGACCGCGCCACCCAGCGCCGCGGCATCGCCGCAATGGGCGCAGACAGCCTGAAGAATGCGCGCCAGATCCGTAACCCGATCGAACGCAATGCGGACATCAATGACGCCTTTGACGGCATCACCTATTCAAAGGGTGGCCACGTCCTTTCGATGTTCGAATCCTATCTCGGCGTTGAAGAATTCCGTGAAGGCATCCGCCTGCACATGAAGCGCTTTGAAGACGACGCCGCCGATGTCGATGACTTCATGCAATCGGTTGCTGAAGGCAGCGGCGACAATGGCGTCGTCGAGAGCTTCCGCTCTTTCATTTTCCAGCCAGGCATCCCGTACCTCAACGTTGAGACGACCTGTAACGAAGACGAGACTGGCCTCATCACCGTGACCCAGCAGCGCTATGCGCCGCTCGGCTCGGACATCAATCCGGACGGCCAGACCTGGCAGGTGCCTTTCTCGATGCGCGTCGAAGGCCCGGCAGGCGACCAGACGGTCCGCCGTATGCTGACCGGCAAAACGACCGAGTTCCCGCTTGAAGCAGGCTGCGCCGAATGGGTCATGCCGAACGCGGCAGGCGGCTATTGGCGCTTCAACCTCTCTGACGAGAACTGGAGCGCGCTGACCGAGAATTTCGACACGCTGACCGCGCAGGAGCAGCTCTCCCTGCTCGATAGCGTCTCGGCGGCTTTCCGTGCAGGCGACGCGCCCGCACCAGCCCTGCTGAATGCGCTGGCAGCCGGCGCGCAAGGCGAATGGGATGTTGCGCTCCAGTCTATCAATATTGCGCAGGGCCTCTATGGCAGCCTGCCTGAAGACGACCGCGCCGGCATGACCGACTGGGTCGAAGAGACCTACCGGCCTGTCTATGAGGCGCTGAAGGCCCGCGAAGACAGCCTTGGTCAGGATGAGACGCTGCTTCTCTCTGATCTCTATGTCGGCCTTCTCGAGATGGGCGACATGGATGAAGAGCGCAGCGAACTCGCAGACCGCGCCGCGAGCTTTATTGGCGTCGAGGGCGAAGCAGACCCGTCTGCCGTCTCGCCGGAAGAGTTCGCAGCTGCGATGAAGTATGGCGCCATCAATGGCGGCGAAGCCTTCTATGAGGCCGCGCTCGACTATGCCCGTAACACGAACGATCAGCGCGAGCGCCGAATTGTTCTGGCTGTGCTGGCGCAGAATGTCAGCGAAGCTGAACTGCGGGCTCTCTATGAGGAAGTCAGCGGTGATGACTGGCAGGGCCAGGAGGCCTGGTCGGTCATGCAGCAGTCGCTGGGTAATGATACCAACCGCGAACAGGCCTGGGCGCTTTACCAGGCGAACTTCAATGACTTCATCACCCGCACGCCTGAAATCAGGAAGGCGCAGACAGCCGGTGCTGTGGCGTCCTTCTGTGAGACTGAGGCGATTGCCGAAGCAAAAGACTTCTTCGTGACCAATGCTGACCTCATTCCGGGCTATGAGCGCTCTCTCGCGCAGGCTGAGGAAGCGGCAAACCTCTGCTCAGCCTTCCGCAGCGAGAAGGTTGGTGAGCTTTCCGCAGCGCTCAGCGGCGATAGCGAGGACTAGAAACGGCCCTGCCCTTCGCACCTGCAGCGTGCGAAGGGCACTGGCCCCGGCCTTCCGACGCAGATAGAAGCGGGCTTTGAACGAGCCAATCAGGAGCTTCGACATGTCGGACGCCGGTCAAAACGCCACCCCGCCCATTGGCGAGGTGCGACTGGAAGATATCCTTCAGAACTTCCGCGAAACTGCCGAGACCGAACACCTTTCCTTCCTGTCTGCCAAGGACATCGAAGCGCAGGCCGCCAGCCTGGCAGACCTTGCCGCGAGCTATGACGGCGAGGCAGCGCGTATCCGGGTGCGCGACGGGCGGGGCAATGATGACCGGCTGACCGGCACGAGCGTGCTGGAAACGGTGACCCGCGACACGCCATTCCTGGTCGACTCGCTGCTAGGCCTTTGCGCCGAACAGGGCCTTGAGGTTCGCGCGCTGTTCCACCCGATCCTGACGACGAGCGAGGGCGTGCGCCTGTCTCTGATCCAGATCCATGTGCCAGCACTCAGCGCCGCTGAATGCAAGACGCTGAAAGATGGCGCGGACGCGACGCTGCGCGATGTCGCCATGGCGGTCGCCGACTTTGGCGAGATGCAGGCGCGCATGCAGGGTGAGATCGAGCGGCTGACGAATGATCCATCCTGCCAGAGCGAGACCTGCAAGGAGTCGATCGCCTTCCTCAACTGGCTGGCAGATGAGCATTTCGTCTTCCTGGGCGTGCGCGACTACCGGTTTGAGACGGGCGAGGATGGCACCGTGCTGCCGGAAGAGCCGCTGATGGTTGAAGGTTCCAATCTGGGCCTTTTGCGCGATGAAGACCGTAACGTGCTGCGGCGCGGATCCGAGCCGCTGATGCTGACGCCCGCCATCGGGGCCTTCCTGTCGGAGCCTGACCCGCTGATCGCGGCGAAATCAACGCTGACGTCCCGTGTGCACCGGCGTGCCCTTTGCGACTATGTCGGGGTCAAGCATTTCGACGCCAAGGGCAATGTCGTCGGCGAGACGCGCTTCCTCGGCCTCTATACAGCTGAAGCCTATAATCAGAGCGTCCGGGATATTCCGCTGGTGCGCCAGCGTGTGGCCCGCGTGCTGGATGCGACGGGCGCCATTGAAGGCAGCCATGACTATAAGGCGCTGTCGAACATCCTTGAGACCTGGCCGCGCGATGAGTTGCTGCAGGCGGACGCGGAAACGCTGATCCCGCTCCTGCAGGGCGCGCTGCACCTTGTTGGCCGCCCGCGTACGCGTCTGTTTGTGCGCCGCGACCGGTTCAACCGCTTTGTCTCCGTGCTCGTCTTCGTGCCGCGGGATGGCTATGATTCCGGTGTGCGCGAGCGCATCAGCGCCCATGTCACCAAGGCCTTCAAGGGCAAGCTTATTTCCTTCCAGCCGCGCTTTGATGCCTCTCCGCTGGCGCGCGTCCACCTGCTGATCGAGCTGCCGGACGCATCGGTGCAGCCCGATATCGGGCAGCTTGAGACCGATGTCGCAAACCTTGCGCGCACCTGGGACGATGCTTTCCGTGAGGCGCTGGCCGGGCTCGGCGTGCCTGAAAGCGAGTTCGAGAAAGCGAACGCCTTCCGCGGCGCGTTCAATGCGGCCTATCGCGAGGCTTTCTCGCCTGCAGAAGCGCTGATTGATGTCGAGGCGATCCGAGATCTTGGGTCCTCCCGGCCAATCCGCCTGCGGGCCTTCCGCCCTGAAGGCGCGCCAGAGTCAGAGATTTCCGCGAAGATCTATTCGCGCAATGGTGCTATCGCCCTGTCGGACTGTGTGCCGATCTTTGAGAATATGGGCCTCTTCGTTGATTTCGAGACCGGCTATCCGGTCAATCCGAAGCCAAAGCCTGCCGCCGACGGGCCGGACACCTACTGGGTGCATGCGCTGAAGATGCGCACGGCCGGACGCACGGCGGTGGACCCGTCGGATATTGCGGCGCGTTTTGAAGACGCTTTCGTCGCAATCTGGGATGGGCGCGCGGAGAATGACCGCTTCAACGGCCTCGTCTTCACCGCATCTGCGACATGGCGCGAGGCGGCGCTGCTGCGCACGCTGTGTGCCTATCGCCACCAGACAGGCCTCGACCCTGCACGCGGGACGCAGATCGACGCCCTGCAGCGCCATCCCGGCCTGACCCGTGCCCTGCTGGAGCTTTTCGAGATCCGCTTTGATCCGTCGTCGGGCGAGGACCTCAAAGCCCGCGCCAAGCAGGCCGAAGAAAAACGCCTCGACATTGAAGCACGCCTCAATGAGGTCTCGTCGCTGGATGAGGACCGGGTGATCCGGCGCGTCGCGCGGCTGATCATGGCGATCCAGCGCACCAATTTCTGGCAGACGCGACCTGATGGCTCCTCGCATCCCTTCATCAGTTTCAAGATTGCGAGCCAGGAGATTTCAGACCTGCCGGCGCCGAAGCCGTTCCGTGAGATTTTCATGGCGAGCCCGCAGGTCGAGGGCGTTCACTGCCGCTTTGGCAAGGTGGCGCGCGGCGGCCTTCGCTGGTCTGACCGGCGCGACGATTACCGCACCGAAGTGCTTGGCCTTGTGAAGGCCCAGCAGGTGAAGAATGCGGTGATCGTGCCGGTTGGCTCCAAGGGCGGATTTTTCCCGAAACAGATCCCGGCCACTGCCAGCCGTGAAGAACGCAATCAGGGCGGTATCGCAGCCTATCGCACCTTTATCAGCTCGCTTCTGGACCTCACCGGCAACCTGATTGATGGCAAGGTGCAACAGCCCGCCGATACGGTCGTCTGGGACGGGGATGACCCGTATCTGGTCGTTGCGGCAGACAAGGGCACGGCGACCTTCTCTGACATCGCTAACGAGATCAGCCTCGAGCATGGCTTCTGGCTGGGAGACGCGTTCGCCTCAGGCGGCTCTGCTGGCTATGACCACAAGAAGATGGGCATTACCGCACGAGGCGCGTGGGAAGCGGTCAAGCGCCACTTCCGAGAGATGGGCAAGGACATCCAGACAGAGCCTTTCACCGTTATCGGTTGCGGCGACATGTCGGGCGACGTGTTCGGCAATGGCATGCTGTTGTCGAAGCAGATCCGGCTGACGGCCGCGTTCAACCATATGCACATCTTCATCGATCCGGACCCGCAGGACCTTGAGCGCCTGTGGGACGAGCGCAAGCGGATGTTCGACCTGCCGCGCTCTTCCTGGATGGATTACGACCAGTCGCTAATCTCAGAAGGCGGCGGCATCTTTGAGCGCAGTGCGAAGTCCATCCCGCTGAGCGCGCAGATAAAGAAGATGACCGGCCTCAAATCCGATGAAGCGACGCCGGATGACCTGCTGCATGCGCTGCTGAAGAGTGAGTGCGAGCTGCTCTGGTTTGGCGGTATCGGCACTTATGTGAAGGCCTCGCATGAGACGCAGGGCGATGCAGGCGACCGGGCGAATGACGCGATCCGCGTCAATGGCCGCGACCTGAAAGCCAAGGTCATTGGCGAAGGCGCAAACCTTGGCCTGACGCAGGCGGGGCGGATCGAGTTCGCGCTGCGCGGTGGGCGGATCAATACCGACGCCATCGACAATTCGGCCGGCGTCGACAGCTCTGACCATGAGGTCAACATCAAGATTCTCTGCTCTGAAGCGATGCGGCGCGGTTCGCTGCCACGTGGGCAGCGCAACCACCTGCTGGCAGAGATGACCGATGATGTGGCCGCGCACGTTCTGGCGCATAACTATTCGCAGACCGGTGCGCTGAGCCTTGCCGAAGCCACGGCCGCGCGTGACCACGAGGCCAATGAACGGCTGATGTGCTATCTTGAGGGCCGCAACGTCCTTGATCGCAAGGTCGAGGGTCTGCCTGCCACATCCGATATGACAGAGCGGGCGCAGAACAAGCAGTGGCTGACGCGGCCAGAGCTTGCCGTGCTGCTCGCCTGGTCGAAGATTACGCTGTTCGATGACATCGTGGCGTCAGACGTGCCGGATGACCCTTATTTTGTGCGCACGCTTGAGGGCTATTTCCCGAGCGAGCTGCACCAGTTCAGTGACGCCATGGCCGCCCACAGGCTGCGCCGTGAGATCATTGCCACGGTCCTCGCCAACCGGCTGATCGATGCAGGCGGCCCGCTAATGCTGCTGCGCCTGCGCGAACGTACCGGGGCGGGCAATGCCGAAATCTGCCGTGCCTTCGAGACGGCGGCTGTCCTGATCGGCCTGCCGGGCTTCCAGCAGGAAGTTCACCGCCTCGACAATGAGGTGCGCGCCAGCCTGCAGACTGAACTGATGCAGATCGGGGCTGAGGCGGTTGCCGATACGGCTGCGGCGCTGATCCGGCTGGAGCCCGGCGCCCCCGTCGACGAGACGGTGGAGCGGTATCATGGCGCGTTCCAGTCACTGGACGATACGCTTGAGGGCTCACTCGAAGGGTTCGAAGCGCAGCAGGCGCGCAAGCGGGCCACGGCCCTTGCCAATGCGGGCCTCGACAAGGCGTTTGCAAACCGGGCCGCGCTGATGCCGCTTCGTCCGGCGGGCGTGGAACTCTACGCGCTCGCAAATGGGCCGGACATCTCCATCGAGGCGGCGCTGACGACCTATTTCAGACTGGGTGAAGCCCTGCGGCTCGACAGGCTACGCCATGACGCGCTCAGCGGTATGGAAGGCGCCAACTACTGGGAGAGGCTGGCCACACGCCGCCTCATCGAGGATATCCGCCGGCATCAGGCACAGGCCACCGCCATGGCGCTGAACGAAGGCGGGCTGGATAGCTGGCTCCGCGAGCATGAGAGCGAGAAGCGGGCGCTGGTCAGCCAGCTCTCAACGCTGTCATCAGCGAATGCCAACTTTGCCCAGTTCACGCTGGCAGCAGACGCCGTGCGCGGCTTCATGTCAGACGCGGCCAAGCAGGATTAGGTGGGGTAAAGTGCGCCGGACGGGCCCGCCAGACGGGGACGTGTCCGGCGAGCCCTACGGGCAGCTCCGCAGGCTGGGTGGGGGGACGCACGCGGAGGCCCGATTATCTTGCACGGGCTATGGGGTTGTGCCCGTGATCTGGCACACGCGTTATATGTGAGTACCGTTGATATCTGCCAAGGCTAGTTGGCAGTCGTCTCTGCAGAATTCTGCGCGAGACTATCGGGTTTTCCGGTCAGTGTGCCTCCCGGATCACCATCGGCCGACAGGAGGACTGAAATCCACCGCGTCGTCTCTGACTGGGCGCACAGGATCATGATGAGAACGGTCAGCGGCGCAGACAGGAACATGCCCGGAATGCCCCAGATCGCGCCCCAGATAGCGAGCGACAGAAGCACGACCAGCGCCGAGATATTGAGCGACTCGCCCATGATGCGGGGCTGTACGAAATTGCCGATCATGAATTGCCAGAAACTGACGGCGGCAAAAACGATGGCCGCGAAGACATAGCCATCCTGCGCGCCGCCCGGGATCCATACCGGTACCTCCGGCTGGACGAGCGCGAACAGCATGGGCACGAATGCCGCGACAATGGAGCCGATGGTCGGGATATAGTTCAGGACGAAGATGAGACCTGACAGGAAGATCGCGTTTTCAACGCCGAGCGCGACGAGCGTGATATAGGTGAGCACCGTAATCATCGCGGAGATAACCGTCTGCGTCCACAGATAGGTTTCGATCCCGCGGCGCGCCGCATGGCCGACCTTTCGAACTTGCGCGCGCGTCTCATCCTCCTTGAAGATCCTGTCTAGTTTCGGCGACCACGCGCTTTGGGCGAGAAACAGGAAGGCGACATAGATGAGAATGATTACGAGGTCGCCGGACAGGTCGCCCATCGCGCCCGCAATCGTTGCAAAGAAGCGCTGGCCACGCTCATCGAAAAGGATTTCGGTAAGGGTCGGCGCCTGCCCCATATTCACGGTCTGATAGACATCGCCAATCAGCGTGTTGATCTTCTCCTCATACTCACCTGCCTGGTCGCTGAACTGGGAGATGCCTTGCGCGAGCAGGCCGATGAATATGCCAAAGCCGATCAGCGTGCCGAGTATGGAAACGGCCCGGCTGGCATTCTCTGACATGAAGCTGACGCGTTCACGGATGAGGCGTGTGAACCCCTCCATGACGAGGAAGAGAAACACTGCCAGGGCGAAGGGCGCCAGGATGGCGCGCGAAAGATAAAGCAGCGCAATGATGACGCCGATCGCAATGATCCAGAGGGCGACGATGCCCGATCGCATGCTCATTTCTGTCTTACTTTCCCTGTGCTTCGCCGCTTTGCGGTAATCTGGCCATGTGGAAATCACGCGCGAGATGGACGCAAGGCCTGATCGCAAAAAAGACCGAGCCGATCAGAAAAAGCCATGTCGCTGCGGTCTGTGTGGCCTCACTGAAGAACAGGGCAGAGCCAACCACGAAAGCGACAGCCGCGGCCGCATCTACGCCGTCATAGAGCTTCTGATAGTTTCCATAGACCTCACCATGCTTCTCGGTGTCGAAATTCATCCATTGGCGCGACTGTTGGCTCATTGGGCAATCCTCCTTTCGTTCGTCTCTCGTCAAAGAAAGCATTCGGCGCCCAATCGCTCCAGCGCCCTGAATATGCGCCGATACCCAACTTACATATTTTTGTTGTGCATATACAACATTCTGGGTTATAAGACATATATGAGCGATAAGATACACAACCGAATTGGGATGCTGAGAGCTGAAAAGGGCTTGTCCCGTAAGGCCCTGGCGGACGCCATTGAGGTGAATTACCAGACGATCGGCTATCTGGAGCGGGGGGATTACAACCCCAGCCTGGAGCTCGCCCTGAAGCTGGCAGACTTCTTCGAACTACCGGTGGAGATGATTTTCTCGCGCCGGCCTTTCCCCACACTTTCAGAGCAACTGGTCAAACTTCAGCAAGGAGGCTGAACTCATGATCTATTTCCGGTCTTCAAAAGATGCCCTGCCCGGGCGTGCCATGTCGCAGACTTTGACGAGAATTCTCGCCACCCTGCCCCTTATCGCCTACCCGGCAGGCTGCATCCTGATGCTGAATGCCAATGACCGGGTTGCCATAGAGGTCGCCGGCTTCGGACTCATCCTTGTTGCCCTTATCGGCTTTGCCATGATCGCCCCAAGCTGGATCCAGCGGATTACGGGTGAAGAAAAGGTCAAACTCGACGAGTTTGAGATGGACGTTCGCCGCCGCGCCTATAGCGCCGCCTATCACGGCTTCACGGCAATTGCCCTCATCTTCGTCGTCTATCTTGGAATCGTGTCAGACGCTCAGGCCAAGCTTGGATGGCTCTGGACGCCCTCCACATTTGATCACTGGAACGCGATCTTCTGGGGCGCCTTTCTCTACGCCACGCTCTTGCCGACCGTGTGGATCGCCTGGACGGTCCGCGCGCCGGATGAGGACGTGGACTAGACCCAATCGAATTTCCGAAAACTGCGCTGCCTGCACAACTTTGCGGGCAGCGCATTTGCGTCTAGCTTCCCCAAAGCAGTGGAAGGGGATTTCAGGCCATGGGCGACAGCATCTATATTGGTGGCGGCGGCGAAAATCAGAATGAGGCCCAGCGCCTTCTGCTGAAGCAGGCGAACCGCCACGGTATCGTGGCTGGCGCGACCGGTACGGGCAAGACCGTCACCCTGCAGATCATGGCTGAAGGGTTTTCCAGTGAAGGCGTGCCCGTCTTCTGCGCCGATGTGAAGGGTGACCTGTCTGGCATCGCCAAGTCTGGCAGCGAGACCTTCAAGCTGCACGAGGCCTTCTCCTCCCGCGCCTCCAAGATCGGCTTCGAGGACTATAGCTATCACGATGTGCCAGCCGTCTTCTGGGACGTCTTCGCCGAGAAGGGCCATGCCGTCCGCTCCACGATCGCGGAGATGGGCCCGACGCTATTGTCTCGCCTCATGGACCTTAGCGAGACGCAGGAAGGTGTCCTGACCGTCGCGTTTGAATATGCCGATGATGAGGGCCTGCTTCTGCTGGACCTCAAAGACCTTCAGAAGCTGCTCATCCATCTTGGGGACAAGGAAGTGCGCGAAGAGGTCTCGCTTCGCTATGGCAATGTCGCGACAGCCTCGCTGAGCGCCATCCAGCGCAACCTGCTTCGGCTGGAGCGTGAGGGCGCGGAGCTGTTCTTTGGAGAGCCCGCCCTCGACCTCTCCCATATCATGCGCAACGCAGATGACGGGCGCGGCATCGTGAACGTGCTGGACGCAACGCGCCTCATCAATTCGCCGAAGCTCTATTCAACCTTCCTGCTCTGGCTCCTGTCTGAGCTGTTCGAGCAGCTTCCCGAAGTGGGCGACCCGGACAAGCCGAAGCTCGTCTTCTTCTTTGATGAGGCCCACCTCCTCTTCAAGGATGCGCCAAAGGCGCTGGTTGAGAAGATCGAGCAGGTCGTCCGCCTCATCCGATCCAAGGGCGTCGGCATCTATTTCGTGACGCAGAACCCGCGCGACCTGCCAGACAGTGTGCTCGCCCAGCTTGGCAACCGTATCCAGCATGCCCTGCGCGCCTACACACCGACCGAGAGAAAAGGTGTGCGCGCCGCCGCAGAAAGCTTCCGACCGAACCCCGCCTTCGACACAGAAGAAGTCATCACCGCGCTCGGAACTGGCGAAGCGCTCGTCTCGACGCTGGATGCGAAATCGACCCCAGGCGTGGTCCAGCGCACGCTGATCCGCCCGCCTTCCTCGCAGCTTGGTCCCATCACGGATGAAGAACGCGCAGGCATCATGTCGGCGAGCCCTGTGGCCCGCCAGTATGACAAGCCGGCTGATCGCGAGTCCGCCTATGAGATACTGAGCGCCAAGGAAGAAGCCGCCGCGCGGCAGGCAGAGCGTCTTGCCGAGCAGGAAGAAAAGGCGAAGCGTGAGCTTGAAAAGAAGAAGACGCGCAGGCGCTCTTCGCGCCGCCAATCGGTTGGCGAAGCAGCGATGAAGACGGCGACCCGCACCATAGCGAGAGACGTTGCACGCTATGTCCTGCGCGGCATTCTAGGCGGCATGAAAAGGCGCTGAAGTAACAACCAGCCTGCCCGTCACATAAGCGTCTTCATAGCGTTACCAATCTGATACGAAATCGTCGCCATACTGACGCGGACGAATGCTAACCGCCCACTCTTGTTCAAGAGGGGTGCTTTTACATGAAATTCCGCTACAGCAAGCTTATTACGACCGCTCTGGTCAGCGCAGGCATCGCGCAGATCGCAGCAGCAGACATCGTGCGCGGTCAGGTGACCGACGCGACCGGCGAAGCGCCGCTCGAAGGCGCCATCGTGCGCATCGAGGGGCTCGACCGCTCCACCACGACGGATCGCTATGGCGACTACCGCTTCACCAACATCCCAGCCGGTGAGTACACGCTTTCGGTCAGCTATATCGGCGCGGCGCCAGTCACCGAGACGATCAATGTCGTCGACGACACACAGGTCGACATCCAGCTTGGCGGTGACGTGCGCTATCTCGACAACGTGCTCGTGGTTGGCTCTGCGGCTGCGCAGGCCGGCGCGATCAACCAGCAGCGCGCCTCGAATGCGATCATCAATGTGATCGACTCCGATGGTCTTGGTAACTTCCCTGACACGACGGTCGCTGACTCGCTGGCCCGCGTGCCTGGCCTCTCTATCGAGACCGACCAGGGCGAAGGCCGCTATGTCTCCATCCGCGGCATCAATACCGACCTCATCTCTGCCTCGATCAACGGCGTGCGGACCCCGTCACCAGAAGACCGCCGCGGCGTGCTTCTGGACGGTGTGCCATCTGACCTGCTCGACGGGATCGAAGTCCAGAAGTCGCTGACCCCTGATGTCGATGCAGACAGCCTTGGCGGTGTCATCAACCTTACCACCATTTCTGCCTTCGACCGCGATGGCCGCTTTATTCGCGCCAAGCTGGAAGGCGCGTATAATGAGATTTCGCAGGAGCTCTCGCCGAAAGCCACGCTGACCTATTCAGACGTGTTCGGTGACCAGCTCGGCGTTGCAATCTCGCTGAACTATCAGGACCTGCGTATCGAGACACATAACAATGAGGCCGATGAGTGGGCCCAGCTCGCCAATGGCGACTACTATCTCAATGACGGCTATGAGCATCGCTGGTACGGCCTCAACCGTGAGCGCATGGGCATCGTCGCCAATTTCGACTGGCGCCTCAATGAAACGACCGACCTCTACCTGCGTACCCTGTTCAACAATTACGAAGACGATGAAGTTCGCAACGTCCTCCAGTTCCGTGATCTGGACGATGTCGCTGACGAAGACGCCAATGGTGACGACGTCGTCGCTGACGGCTCGCAAATCACCCGTTTCACCGCATCGCTGCCGCTCAATGAGATGGGCGCAGAAGTCCGCGTGCGCCGTGAGGTTCGCCAGATCCAGACGGTCGCGCTTGGCGGCCAGTCCATCTGGGGCGACTGGGAAGCCGATTATGAGCTGTCCTACGCCTATGCCGAGGAAGACGACAGCGACAATCACGACGCGACCTTCCGCTATGAAGACATTCAGGACGATGTGCCGGAGAACGCGACCATCGACTTCTTCAAGCCAGAGCGCCCCGTCTGGTCCGGCGCGGCCATCCTCGACGCGATCTATGACCCGGCGAACTACAATCTCGATTCCTATGAGCGTGAGTTCACGGTCAATGAGGACACCGAGTTTGCGGGCCAGTTCAACGTCTCCCGCGACAGCCTGATCGGCGACACGCCTGTCACCTGGAAAGCGGGCCTCAAGGTTCGTGACCGCGAAAAGATCCGCGATGTGAACATCCTCATTTACGAGGACAGCTCGATCAACCTCGCCGACTATGCCCGCGACAGCTTCATCGACAATTGGCGTCTCGGCAATCAGCAGCCGACCTGGCCGGATCCGGCCCTCACCCGCTCGCTTCGCGGTGCCTTCGGCCCGGGTGACCTCGACGAGGAAGGCAGCTTCTTCGACTCCAATGGCGAAGACTATGAGATCGATGAGCAGATCTATGCTGGCTATGTCATGGGGACGTTCAACCTTGGCGCCCTGACGCTGGTGCCGGGCGTGCGTATCGAGCAGTCGAATATCGACCTTCGCGGCCGTGTCGTGCTGGAAGATGACCTCACCGCATCCGTCACGAACTTCAGCAATGACTATACCAACGTCCTGCCGAGCGTGAACGCGAAGTATGAATTCAATGACCGGCTGATCGGGCGCGCGGCCTATTATGCCGCCGTGGTCCGTCCGGCCTTCGGTGAGATGGCGCCGTTCGTGTTCATCAATGATGACCGCGACGAAGCAGAGATTGGCAATCCAAACCTCGACGCGCTCGAAGCGAACAACTTTGATCTGGGGATCGAGTTCTACCCGACCCAGCTGTCGGTTCTTTCTGCGGGCGTTTTCTACAAGGACATCTCGAACGCAATCTTCCCGGCGACCTTCGATATTGGCGACGTGCCCGGCAATGTGGACCTCTCTGCCATCCCGGCTGAGTACCTCAATGGCGACGATACGGATGCTGGCGAGATCGGTGAGGTCTCGACCTTCATCAATGTCGGCTCGAGCGAAATCTACGGCCTCGAGCTCAACTATGTGCAGGACCTTGGCGACCTCGCAGGTGCGCTTCAGGGCTTCCTCGTTTCGGCAAACCTGACGCTGACCGAGAGCGATGCGACGCTGCCGGATGGCCGCGATGTACGCTTTCTCAAGCAGTCGGACATGATCTGGAACGTCGCGCTCGGCTATGACCGCGGCCCTTGGGACCTTCGCGTCTCGGCGAACTATCGCGGTGATTATCTGGACGAGCTGGTCGATGCCAATCTGGACCGCACGACCGATGACCGTCTTCTGGTCGAGGCTTCCGCCAAGTATGACGTGAACGACAACCTCCAGATCTATCTGGAAGGCAAGAACCTCACCGATGAGCCGGAATACTATTATTTCGGCGACGAGCGCCGCCTCTCGCAATATGACGAGTTCGGCACGACAGTCGTCTTCGGCGCCCGCCTGACCTACTAGTCACTGGCACACTGGCCAGAAGGCGGGCCGGAGCGCAAAACGCGCCTCCGGCCCGCCGCTATTTCAACCGGTACCCTTCAGGAGAATTTCCCACATGACTTTCCGTATCCTTCTGCTCGCCGGCGCAGCTGCTGCGACGCTTGCTGCCTGCGCAACCGATGATGTCTGGGTCGACGACGGCATCGTGGCCCAGCCCATTGCCGCCGCCTTTGAAACCGACCCGATGACCGGCATGGGCGACCGCGCCGACGACCCGGCGCTGTGGGTTCATCCATCTGACGTTTCGAAAAGCCTGATCCTCGGCACGAACAAGGATGAGGGCCTGCACGTCTATGACCTTTCGGGCGCTGAGCTTCAGTTCCTCGATGTCGGTCAGGTCAACAATGTCGATGTTCGCGGCAATGTGGCCGCCGCATCGAATGATGAGTTCAACACCATCACCATGTTCAGCATCAATGCCGACACCGGCGAGGTTTCTCACACCGGCGATGTGCAGACTGGCAAGGCAGAGCCTTACGGCATCTGTATGGGCGAGGTGGACGACACGGTGCTGATCATCCCGACCTACAAGGATGGCTCCATCCAGATCTGGGAGAGCACGGATGCTGGCGTCACGCTCCAGCGGAGCTTACAGGTTGGCCAGTTCGGCCAGCTGCAGCTTGAAGGCTGCGTGGTCGATGATGCTGCAGGTATCGCCTTCATCGGTGAGGAAGAGCACGGCATCTGGAAGCTGGACCTGCGCCAGCCAGAAAGCACACCTGAGATCGTCGATACGATCGAGGCCGGCAATGGCCTCGTCGCTGACGTCGAAGGGCTCTCGCTGTGGGTTGGAGAGGGCACGGAAGGCTATCTCGTCGCTTCGGCGCAGGCCGCTGATCGGTTCGTCGTCTATGACCGCGCGGCTCCGCATGCGGTACGCGGCATCTTCACGGTCACCGCCAGCGAGGATGGCAGCGTCGATGCGGTCAGCCACACCGACGGCCTGCATGTCTCCTCGACCGCCCTGCCCGGCTATCCGCGCGGGATCGTCATCGTTCAGGACGATGCGAATCCGACGCCAGAGGTCGACCAGAACTTCAAGATCGCAGACTGGGCTGACGTCGAAGCCGCTCTCGGCCTGACCGACTGATTGCGCGGCCTGCGCATGCTGAACTTGAAAGGGCTGGCCGTAAGGCCGGCCCTTTTTCTTGCGCCGCCTCCGGCCCGCGACTAGCGTTAAGGATATGCCAGCAGGAGGATATGCGACGTCGTGCTCAATGCTTCTTTCAAGACATTTCTCGCCGCTGCGGCGCTATGCGCCCTGCCCGCCCACGCCATGCCTGAAGAGAGCGAGACCGGCATGAGCGAGACCACAGATGCCACGCTGTCCCTGTCCGACCGGTTTGCACGTCTTGCGCTGGACTGCGTGCACCGCGAATACCCGAACAAGATCAGTCACGTCATGCAGTCGGACGAAGATGCCCGCACGCCGCGCGAACTGACGCCCGCCTTCTATGGCTGCTTTGACTGGCACTCGTCGGTGCATGGCCACTGGCTTCTGGTGCGCACGCTGAACACCGCCCCGGACAGCACGCTCAAAGACGAAATCCGCACCAAGCTGGCGCAGAGCTTTACGCCAGAAAACATCGAAGGTGAGCTTGCCTATTATCAGGGTGCGGACCGGGCCTCATTCGAGCGGCCCTACGGCATTGCGTGGTTCCTGCAGCTGATCGCAGAGCTGGAAGAGAGCGACGACCCGCAGCTTGCTGAATGGCGCGAGACGCTGCGCCCGCTCGAAGCCGAGATCGTCGCCAATATGATGGACTGGCTTCCGAAGCTCTCCTACCCGATCCGGCTTGGCACGCATAACCAGACCGCTTTCGCCTTTGGCCTGATGCTGGATTACGCCCGCACCGTTGGCGACGACGCGCTGGAAGAGGCACTGACCGACAAGATCAGCAGCTTCCATCTGGAAGATGTCAACTGCCCCATCGGCTATGAGCCGTCAGGTGAGGATTTCCTGTCGCCGTGCCTCATGGAAGCTGACCTGATGCGCCGCATTCTGGAGCCGCAGGAATTTGCCGCCTGGCTTTCAGGCTTCCTGCCAGACCTGCCCGAGGACGGCAGCGCAGACTGGCTCGCGCCTGGCATCGTGCTGGACCCGTCCGATGGCAAGCTGGTGCATCTGGACGGGGTAAACCTGTCGCGGGCATGGGCGCTTGAGGGCATGGCGGCTGGCCTGCCAGCAGATGACCCGAGACGTGCTGGTCTGCTGGCCGCCGCCGAGGTTCACAAGGAAGCCGGCATCGTCGCCGTTTCAGATGAGCACTATTCAGGCAGCCACTGGCTGGCGAGCTTTGCGACCTATCTGGAAACGCGCCGGGGCCTGACCGGGGCTGGCAGCGCCGACTGACACTAAACTCGAATTCACAAGGGTGACGGGGCGATAGCGCTTTTAATTACGCGCCGCGGCGCTTAGATACGTGGCAACAGACAAGAACCAAGTGAGAGGAACGGGACCATGCAGGACTATCTCAAATTCTATATCAATGGCGAATGGGTCGACCCGGAAACGCCGCGCACCCTCGAGGTTGAGAACCCGGCCACAGAAGAGCCGTTTGCCCGCATCTCGCTCGGCTCAGAAGCCGATGTGGACAAGGCCGTCGCTGCCGCGAAAGCCGCATTCGAATCCTTCTCGCAGACCTCTGTCGAATTCCGCGCAGAACTTCTGGAAAAGATCGCCGCGGGCATCCAGGAACGCGCCAGCGACATGGCAAAGGCGATCTCTGACGAGATGGGCGCGCCAATGTGGCTCGCGAGTGCCGCCCAGGTGCCAGCCGGCATGGGTCACTACATGACCGCCGCGAAAATCCTGCGCGAATATCAGTGGGAAGAAGAGCGCGGCGCGACCCTGATCCGCAAGGAGCCAATCGGCGTCTGCGGTTTCATCACCCCATGGAACTGGCCGCAAAACCAGATCGCCTGTAAGGTTGCGCCTGCAATCGCAACGGGTTGCACCATGGTGCTTAAGCCTTCTGAAATCGCACCGCTCGACGCGATGATTGTTGCAGAAATCTTCCATGACGCAGGCGTGCCACCGGGCGTCTTCAACCTCGTCAATGGCGATGGCCCAGGCGTTGGTGCCTACATGTCCCAGCACCCTGGCATCGACATGATGAGCTTCACCGGTTCGACCCGCGCAGGCGTTCTCGTCAGTCAGGCCGCTGCCCCGACCGTCAAGCGCGTCGCGCTGGAACTCGGCGGCAAGTCCCCGAACATCGTCCTGCCGGATGCGGACCTGAAAAAGGCTGTCGCTGGCGGCGTCATGCAGATGATGACCAATACCGGCCAGTCCTGTAATGCGCCGTCGCGCATGCTCGTCCAGAAGGACCAGCAGGAAGAGGCGATCGCGATTGCCAAGGCCACCGCGGAGCAGGTCAAGGTTGGCGCAGGTGACGAAGCTCCTCGCGGTGCGATGGGCCCGATCGCCAATGGCAACCAGTGGAACAAGGTGCAGGACCTGATCCAGAAGGGCATCGACGAAGGCGCAACCCTCGTCACCGGTGGTACCGGCCGTCCGGAAGGCTTCAACAAGGGCTACTTCACCAAGCCGACTGTCTTTGCGAACGTCACCAATGACATGACGATTGCCCGCGAAGAAATCTTCGGCCCGGTTCTCTGCATCCTGCCTTACGAGACCGAGGAAGACGCGATCCGCATTGCAAACGACACCGTCTACGGCCTGTCGTCCTATGTGCAGTCGTCGGACCTCAACCATGCCCGCAAGGTCGGCAACCAGATCCGTGCAGGTAACGTCCACATCAATGGCGCAGGTCCTGACTTCGCGACCGGCGCATTCGGCGGCTACAAGCAGTCGGGTATCGGCCGTGAGTGGGGCGATTATGGCTTTGAGGAATTCCTCGAAGTGAAAACGGTCTTTGGCAACGCGCCAGCCTAAAATCGGCCTTTCTTGGCTAGAAATCATGAAAGCCCGCGGCGTCAAACCCGCGGGCTTTTTGTCGCGCGGCGCTGTCCCAAACGGAACGCTGACAGGCTTCGTCTGTTGGCTTCTGGTATCGAACAGACAGGAGCGCACATGACGCAGATCAAGCCCGGCCAGGACGCAGGCCCCCTTTCCCTCAACCTCATCAACGGCACGAACTGGACGCTGAGCGAGCAGGACGACAAGGCCCATCCGTGGCGGATGATCGTCGTCTATCGCGGCCTGCATTGCCCGCTCTGCAAGAAGCAGCTGACAGAGCTGACGGGCAAGCTGAAGGATATCGCCGGCAAGGGCATCAGCGTTGTCGCTGCGACGATGGAAGAAAAGTCGCGCGCAGACAAAGCGCACAAGGAATGGAAGCTGGACCAGCTGCCCATCGCCTATGAGATTGGCGAGGACTTCATCGAGAAGTTCGGCCTGTTCACCTCCAGCGCCATCAATGAGGATGAGCCTGACGTCTTCGCCGAACCCGCCATGCTGGTCTTCAAGGGCACCGACTATCATATGGGCTGGGTGCAATCGGTCCCGTTTGCCCGCCCCGCGCTCGATGATGTCATCGACACGATCGAGTTCGTCGAGAGGAAGGACTACCCGCCCCGCGGCACCCGCTAGGATCATGAAGGGCCTGCAGCAATCACAGCAGTTTGATCGCGCGGTTGTATGGCATTCAGCTTCACCCGATATAGTTCTGATAGGAACAGTTCAGGGTTCAAAGCCATGACCAAGACATATCTCATCCCGGCCCTCGCATCGCTCGCGCTGCTTGGTGCCTGCGCCACAGCAACGCCTTATCAGGCGGCGACACCATCGGACCGCGGTTACACCGAACAGCAGATCGAACAGAACCGCTGGGTGGTGAATTTCTCGGGCAACAGCCTGACCGACCGCCAGACGGTGGAGACCTATCTTCTCTACCGCGCGGCAGAGCTGACGGTGCAGACGGGCTATGACAATTTCCGCATGGTCCGCCGCACAACGGATGCTGACCGCAGCTTCGTGCCTGTCGGTGGCTCCTACAGCCATTTCAGCCCGTATTATCGCTTTTACGGGCCGCGTGGCCGCGCCGTTGCCTACTACCCCTATCACTGGCGCGGCGCAGGCGCGCACGATCCGTTTTTCTCGCGCGCACCTGACTACCGTGAAGTGACCAGGTTTGAGGCGTCCGCAGAAATCATGATGGGCCGCGGACCATCGCCGGATGACCCGGCTTATTTTGATGCTCAGGATGTGCTGGCGAACCTGTCAGGTACGATCATGCGGCCGCAACCGCGTTAGGCGGCTGATCTGATATTTCGCCACAAAAAAAGCCCGCCTTAGTCAGGCGGGCTTTTCTGTGAGCGAGAGGCAGGCGCCTAGCGCGGTGCCATCCGGATGGCGCCGTCGAGGCGGACATCTTCGCCGTTGAAGTAGGCGTTGGTGATCATCTGCTCTGCGAGCGATGCGTACTCTTCCGGGTTGCCGAGGCGGGCCGGGTTCGGCACCTGCGCACCGAGCGCCTGCTTGACGTTCTCCGGGGCGCCCTGCAGCAGCGGGGTGTTGAAGATGCCCGGCAGGATCGTGTTGACGCGGATCAGTTCGCGCGACAGGTCGCGTGCGATTGGAAGCGTCATGCCGACAACGCCGCCTTTGGAAGCGGAATAAGCTGCCTGACCGATCTGGCCGTCCTCAGCTGCAACCGAAGCAGTGTTGACGATCGCGCCGCGCTCACCGTCGATCGGGTCCAGCGTCATCATGCCAGCGGCAGACTTCGCGATGCAGCGGAAGGTGCCGACGAGGTTGATCTGGATAATGAGGTCGAACTTGTCGAGCGGGAAGTGGCTGATCTCGCCGCTATTCTTGTCACGGCTTGCGGTCTTGATCGCGTTGCCCGTGCCGGCGCAGTTCACGAGGATACGCTCCTGGCCGATGGCTTCGCGCGACTTCTTGAAGCCTGCGTCGACAGACGCTTCATCGGTGACGTTCACCTTGCAGAAAACGCCGCCGAGTTCCTTGGCGAGGGCTTCGCCCTTTTCCTCGTTGAGGTCGAACAGAGCGACCTTCACGCCGTGCGAGGCGAGTTGTCTTGCAGTGGCCGCGCCGAGGCCCGATGCGCCGCCTGTGATAACCGCGCTGATGTCTGAGCTGAGTTTCATGTCTGATAGGTCTCCCTTGAACGTTCGGCTGATGCGAGCGATCTATAGAGGCAAGAAAGGCTGTGCCAATGCGTCACCCAACGGAAATTGTGATCGAGAACGGAGAGGACGGGCCACGCGCCCTGCCGCTATCGCTTGAACGCGACCGCAGGCGCACCCGGAAAGGCTTCATGCCGAAGCTTTTGCGGGTCGCTGGACGCGTCCCCTTTGCCGATGATCTGGCGGCTGCGTATTACGCGGCAGTCGATCCTTTGACACCGCGCAAGGCCAAGGCGGTCTTGTTCGCTGCACTTGGTTATTTCGTGCTGCCAACCGACTGGGTGCCGGACTTTGTCGTAGGCTTCGGCTTTGCAGACGATGCGACGGTGCTGGCAACGGCGCTGTCGATTGTCGGGGCGCAGGTGCGCGAACGTCACCGCCGGGCTGCCCGCAGGCTGCTCGACCTTCCGGAACCTGAAAATGACGAGGCCTAGGCGCGGCGCAGCCGTCTAGCTGGTGCCCGGGTCAAAGGTCTGTGCAGCCTTGTTGATCTCAACGGCGCCCTGCGAGCCTGCAACCTCATAGATCGAGAGGCGGCGCTCAGTCGTGCCGGAGCGGTCAAACCGGAAGACACCATTCACGCCAAGATATCCATCCCGCGATGAAATCTCTTCGCGCGTGACTTCGCCGTCTGCGCCGAGCTGGCTGACGAGGGCGGCCGCGTCATAGGCGGTGGAGGCGAGCGAGCTTGGGCCCGTTCCATAGATGCGCTGGAACTTCGTATTGAAGGCCTGAACGTCATCACGCGATGGCGCAACGAACCACCCGCCCCGCAGCGACGGCTCACGCCAGATCGACTGATCGTCCCAACCGGACAGTCCCATCATCTGCACATTACGGCTCATGCCATAATAGCTGAGGAGCGGGCCGACGCGGCGAAGCTGGGTGCCCCGCTCCGGGATGAGGATGGCGACCTTGCCGCCGCTCTCCTGCGCGTTGTTCACTGCATTCGCGATATAGCGCGCCTCGGAGTCCGGGGACTGCGTGCTTTCAGGATAGAAGCCACTCGCGGCAACGCGGCCGCCAATACGGCTCGCTTCGCGCTGGAGGGCGGTTTCGATACGCTGGCCGAGGTCGCTCTGTGGCCCGAAATAGGCAAACTGCCGATAGCCCTGCGACACGGCATAGCTGACCAGTGCGGCCACTTCCTGCTCAGGCGTGATGGAGGCAAGCCAGGTGTTTCCGCCCGCGACGCTGCTGTCATTCGAGAAACCGATGATTTGTGTTTCGGAGCCCAGACCCTCACGGTTGAGCGCCTCGATATTGGTGCCAAAGAGAGGACCGAGGATGACATCTGCACCTTCATCCAGCACTTCCTGCGCCATGGCGATGGCCTGGCTTTGCGAGCCGGCCGTGTCTTTCGGAAGGACCAGCATATTCTCGCCTGCATGGTCGAAGATCGCCATTTCTATACCGGCCAGCATGCCTTCGGCTTCGGCGCGCACGCCGGAATTGGGATGCGAGAATGGGAGAAGCACACCGATGCGGAACAGGTCGCGGTCGCCCATGAAGTCCGGCGTGAAGTAGCCCTTCTCGGCTTCAGGCACATTGTCGGCTGGTGTGATGCCTTCATCGTCGTGGAGGCCGTCGAGACCTTCTTCCTCGACGCCCTGGTCAGCGCGATCTGTGCGGTCATTTCCGCGGTCGCCGCGGCTTTGCCCGGTCTCGATCGGGGCAGGCGGACGCGTCGGACCGGTCGCGCAGGCTGTCACCAGCAGAAAACTTGCCAGCACAAGGCTTGGCGCAAGACGCGCAAAGCGCGATGGTAGACCAGATGTCATCAAGTTTTCCTTCTTCTCGATCGAGCGACCAGAGGTCTGGCGAGACTAGTGCCGGGCCGAGGCCCGCGCAACATGAAGTCACGCGTCTTGATCCCGGGCTCTACATTGTGTCGACGCCAATCGGCAACCTCAGAGATATTACACTTCGCGCTTTGGACACGCTCGCCGCTGTGGATGAAATCCTCGCAGAGGATACGCGCGTTGCCCGCAAGCTGCTTGATGCCCATGGCATTCACGCGAAACTGAGCCCCTATCATGACCATAATGGGGCCGAGCGCCGCCCCGGCCTGATCGAGCGCCTCGCAGACGGCGCTCGCCTGGCGCTTGTCTCGGATGCTGGCACGCCGCTTGTGTCTGATCCGGGCTGGAAGCTGGTGCATGAAGCACGGGAAGCCGGTGTGCGGATCGTTCCCGTACCGGGTGCCTCTGCCATGCTCGCTGGTCTTGTCGCTTCCGGCCTCGCCAGCGACCGCTTTATGTTCTGCGGCTTCCTTCCGCCAAAGACGGGCCCGCGCAAGCGCGCCGCAGAAGAGCTGAAAGCGGTGCCGTCGACCCTCATCTTCTATGAAGGTGGTTCACGGCTGGCCGCGTCGCTGGCTGACCTTGCAGAAACGCTTGGACCGCGGCGCGACTGCGTTGTCGCTCGTGAGCTGACCAAGCTGTTCGAGGAAGTGCGCAGCGGCACGCTGGAAGAGCTGGCGGCTCACTATGAAACCAATGGCGCACCGAAGGGTGAGATCGTTGTTCTGATCGGCCCGCCAGAGGTGCAGGCGGCTGAGGCAGGCGATATCGATGCCGCGCTTCTGGACGCCATGCAGCGCCTGCCTATGAAGGCGGCCGCGAATGAGGTGGCCGATGTCTTCGGGCTTTCGAAGCGCGACCTCTACCAGCGCGCACTGCAGCTCAAGAATGGCTAGGAAGGGACGGCGCCAGGCAGCAGAAACGCGCGGGCGCCGCGCCGAAACGCTTGCGGCCCTGTGGCTTCGCCTGAAGGGCTATCGCATTCTTGCGAAGCGCGTGCGCCTGCCTGTTGGTGAAATCGACCTTATTGCCCGCAAGGGCGGCGTCCTCGCCATCGTCGAGGTGAAGGCACGCGCTGACTTCACAACCGCCGCGAATGCGGTCACTGCTTCTTCCTGGAAACGCATCAATCGCGCAGCTGACAGCTGGACGGCGCGCCGGCCTGACCTTCGCGCGCTCAGCTGGCGCTTTGACCTGATGGTGATCCAGCCGCGCCGCAGGCCCGTGCACCTGGCTGACCAGTGGCGCCCAGATTTCGCCCCAAGCGGACGCTAGGGCGGTTACAGACTAGAGTAAGAACCGAAGAGGCTCACATGGCTATCACACGTCTCATGGCCCCGCTCCTTCTGAGCACGTTTGCGCTAGGCGGCTGCGTTGCCGCCGCGGTTGGTACCGCAGGCGCGGTAGGTGTCGCCGCCGTTCAGGACCGCACGGTCGGCGAAGCGGTCGACGACGCATCTGCCTCGAATGAGATCAAGGCAAAGCTGCTCAGCGAGGGCGGTTATGGCGAAGTGGATGTCGAGGTGTCCAACGGGCTCGCCCTGCTCTCCGGCCGCGTCTCCAGCCCGGAGATGCGCGTAAAGGCCGAGGATATCGCCTGGAGCTCGACCCGTGTGACAGATGTCGCAAATGAGATCCAGATCGAAGCGCCCGGCGGCTTTTTCGCCAATGCGTCAGATGAGATCATCACGGCGCGGGTACGCTCTTCGCTCATTGCTGCCCGGAACATCAAGAGCGTCAATTTCAATGTCGAGACGTATAACGGCGTCGTCTACCTGATGGGCATCGCCCGCTCTGACGCAGAGCTTGAGGCCGCCGCAGAGAAAGCAAGCCTCGTCGGTGGTGTGAACCGGGTCGTCTCTTATGTGCGCGTGCGCGAAACTCCGCGCCGGGCAGGCGCCGTCACGCGCGCACCTGACGACGAACTGCTTGGCGGGAACGTCTATTAGATCGCGGGGCAGCCTAGCGGGCCGTCAGCGTCTCGCCCCAGTCCGACGTCATGGTGAGAAGGCCGGTCTCGTCGATCTGCATCTGTGAGACATTCTCCATCAGGTCGAGGAAGAAGGCTTCCTGCTCCATGACTTTGGGCATGCAGGCTTTGCGCGTCAGGGCAATCGGCCCGATGGTCAGGATGCTGTCCTCAATCGTGCCGCTTGCCGTGTAGGCATTGCAGGAGGCATTGCCGCTGATCTGACCCTTCTCATCAAAGCGCAGAACGATCGGCGCGGATGTCATCACCGGCTCTCCATTGAGGCGCGCAATCATCCAGTCGCGACCGGCAACATCAGACAGGGTCACCTCATCGCGCCCGGCTGGCGACAGCATGACCATGCCAAGGTCATTGCGCGCCGCATCGGCAACGAAGCTGAGTGCGTCTTCGGTCTGCCAGAGAAGCTCGCCTGCATTATCGAGAACGGTGGCGGTAAAGCTGAGGCTTTCACTACCTCCAGGCTCGCCTTGGTCTGAGACTGTGATCTCGAACGGGATGGGCACCTGGCGGCCGTTGAGCGCAAAGCTCTGTTCGGCGAGCGTCTCGTCGCCAGTTGCCTCGACGCGCATCACCGAAAGGTTTGCGACCGCGTCCTGAGGCAGGGCGATCCGCTGGCGGTAGGTCAGCGAGCCGAAGACGCTTTTTTCCTGTACGGTCATTTCTGCTTCCGGTGCCGCGACCTCGCCTGTGGGCACGGGTGCGGGCGCAGGATCTGCCAGATTGGTCTGCGCACACGCTGTCAGCAGGACCAGGCCGCAAACCGCAATCGACATTCTATCCATGGGAAACCTTTCGTCTGGCGTTGCTGATCTTTATCGCCAGGCGGGGCCCTTCATCAAGCTTGCACCCGCTGACCCGGTAGGGGATCGCGCTACGAGGCCATGAATTCACGGTTGAGTGATCCATAGAAACCTCAATGCCGTATTCATGGGACAGGGCCGGTTTTACCTAAATTAAGACATTGAAAAATATATAATTTTTAATGAACCGCTAGGTCTTCCGGCGCGTAACTATGGCTCCACACACAAAGGAGACCTCCCATGAAAAAGATCTTTGCATCCGTCGCAGCCACTGCTCTCTTTGTTGGCGGCGCTGGCGTTGCCTTCGCTGACCATCACTCGGAAATGTCCGACAAGAAGGACATCGTCGAGACGGCATCCTCCAAGGAAGACTTCTCGACCCTCGTGACCGCAGTGTCTGAAGCCGGTCTGGTCGAAGCCCTTCAAGGTGATGGCCCGTTCACGGTCTTCGCACCGACCAATGACGCGTTCGCAGCCCTGCCTGACGGCACGGTCGAGACCCTGCTGATGGACGAGAATATCGAACAGCTTCAGGCAATCCTGAAGCTCCACGTCGTTGCCGGCAAGATCAAGTCCAAGGACATCGCTGAAGGCACGACCGAAGTCGAAACACTTGGCGGCGAAACCATTGAAGTCGTCAACACCGGCGGCACGATCACGGTCGGCGGCGCAGAAGTCATCATGGCAGACGTCTACACCTCGAACGGTGTGATCCACGCCATCGACGGCGTCATCCTGCCAGAATAAATCCCCTTCCTCCCAGGGATTGCGAAAGCGCCCTCTCCTTCATGGAGGGGGCGCTTTTTATGCCTGCCGCCAAAGCAATGCCCGCTAGGCGCTTATCAAAGCAGGCAATCATCTTCATATAGCCAGTCAGAAGAGATTTGATGGAGGGCAAGGCGCCATGAGCTTGCGGATCGCGATCCAGATGGACCCGCTGGAAGAGGTCAATATCAACGCCGACACCACTTTCGCCCTGGCTGAGGAAGCGCAGGCACGTGGCCACAAGCTGTTTGTCTATGGCCCGCAGCATCTGAGCTTTGACACCGGCAGGCTGCTGGCGCGCGCGCGTCCGGCAACGGTCCAGCGCGTGAAAAAGACGCCGGGCGTCTTTGGCGATGAGACCGTGCTCGACCTTGCGAGCGACATCGATGTCGTTCTGATGCGTCAGGACCCGCCCTTCGATATGTCGTACATCACCGCCTGCCACCTGCTTGAGCTTCTCAAGGGCCAGACGCTGGTGCTGAACGATCCGGAATTTGTCCGCTCGGGCCCGGAAAAGCTCTTCCCGCTCCTCTTCCCGGAAATCATCCCTGACACGCTTATCTCACGCGACCTGAAGGCGATTGAGGCTTTCCGCCAGCGCCACCGCGACATCATCATCAAGCCGCTCTACGGCAATGGCGGCGCGGGCGTCTTCCGGATGAAGGAAGATGACAGCAACTTCTCCTCCCTGATGGAAATGTTCCTCGAGCGCACCCGCGAACCGCTGATCGCGCAGGCTTTCCTGCCGGCTGTCAGCAATGGCGACAAGCGCGTCATCCTCGTGAACGGTGAGGCGGTCGGCGCGATCAACCGCCGCCCGAAAAAGGGCGAGACCCGCTCCAACATGCATGTTGGCGGCACGGCAGAACCGACAGAGCTTTCCGACATTGATCGCCGCATCTGTGATATCATCGGCCCCGAACTGCGCCGGCGCGACCAGCTCTTTGTCGGTATAGATGTGATCGGCGACAAGCTCACCGAAGTAAATGTGACCTCGCCGACCGGCATACAGGAGCTGAAACGCTTTTCTGGTATCAATGCGGCCGCCATTTTCTGGGATTGTGTGCAAGATAGAGTTGCCAAATCCTGAGGTCGCGCACACTCTGGAGGAATGAATATGAAAGCTCTCTCGCTCGCCGCAGGCCTCGCCATTGCTCTGGCAGGGACTGCCTGTTCAGAGCAGGTGCCTGCTGAACCGGAAAATGTCTCCGCTGAGACGACCGCGCCAGCAGCCGTTGAGACGCCTGCCGCAAACACGTCCAGCCGCTCGCGCTTCAATCTGCGCATGCCGGGTGGTGGAACAGCGTCGCCGCCGCAGCCGCAGACATCAGGCGGCTTCAATCTGCGCACGCCTGATGCGCCTGCGCCCACCAACGACATCCCGATGCCGGCTGGCTCTGCTTCGAGCACTCTGGCGGATGTTCCGGAGGTGGCTGTTCCCGGCCTCAATAATCCAGCGACGGATATTGCCAACCGCAGCCGGACGGAGCCGCGTGAGGTCAACACCGAGGATGATGACGACATCATCCGTCTCGACTAGGCCTTCTCTAATTTAAACCTTCGGGCGATATTGTTCTTTCTTTGTTCTGTGCCTCATGCTAGGCCGGACAATGAAAGGATATTGCCATGGTCTGCCGCGTCACGACTTTTGCCTTCGAGGGTATCGAGGCCAAGCCTGTCGACGTTCAGGTCCAGATCAGTTCTGGCAATCCGTTTTTCACCATCGTTGGCCTGCCGGACAAGGCCGTTGGCGAGAGCAAGGAGCGCGTGCGCGCAGCTTTTTCCGCCATAGGTCTTGCCACGCCGCCCAAGCGGATCACCGTCAATCTTGCGCCCGCTGACCTTCCCAAGGAAGGCAGCCATTATGATCTTGCTATCGCGCTCGCCATGCTGGCGGCCATGGGCGTCATCGCGCACGATGCGCTGGATGGGCATGCCGCGATCGGAGAGCTATCGCTGGATGGTGCGCTGGGGCCCACATTAGGCGTCCTTCCAGCCGCCATGGCCGCACAGGCGATGGATCTGCGGCTCATCTGCCCGGAAGTTTGCGGCCCGGAGGCTGCATGGGCCGGTGAGGGGACGCTCGCCGTGCCGAGCCTCATTGCCATGATCAATCATTTCGCGGGCCGGGTCAGCCTTCCCGCGCCTGTCGCAGGAGAGCTCGCGCCGCCGCAGGCCGTACCGGACTTATCTGACGTAAAAGGGCAGGATGGCGCAAAGCGCGTGCTGGAGATTGCCGCCGCCGGGGGCCACAATCTGCTGTTCTGCGGACCACCCGGATCAGGAAAATCCATGCTGGCACAACGCCTGCCCGGTCTGCTGCCGCCGCTATCGGCGACGGAGCTTCTTGAAGTCTCGCAGATCCAGTCGGTTGCCGGCATGCTGGAGCGCGGCAAGCTTTCGCGTCAGCGCCCTTTCCGCGCGCCGCACCATTCGGCCTCCATGGCGGCCCTTGTCGGCGGCGGTATCAAGGCAAGGCCGGGCGAGGTCTCTCTCGCCCATCACGGCGTCCTCTTCCTTGATGAATTACCGGAGTTTCCAGCCCAGGTTCTCGATAGCCTTCGCCAGCCTCTGGAGGATGGCGCCGTGGTGATCTCACGCGCCAACCGCCATGTGAAATACCCGGCCCGCTTCCAGCTTGTTGCGGCCATGAACCCCTGCCGCTGCGGCGGTGGGCCGGGTGACGGCGCTTGCAGGCGCGGACCTGCCTGCGCACGCCAGTACCAGTCCCGTATATCTGGACCGTTCTTTGACCGGATCGACCTGTTCTTCGACACCCCGCCTGTGACCGCGATTGACCTGACCCTGCCCGCCCCGACCGAAGGTACGGCTGAAGCCTCTGCCCGCGTACAGCAGGCACGCGACATCCAGACCGACCGGTTCGAGAGACTGGGTGCAAGCGATGGCCGCCGCCCGATCAATGCCGACGCCCCAACCCGCAGCCTGACAGACATCGCCTCACCGGATGAGGCGGCCAGCGCACTGCTCGCGGATGCGGCGGCCAAGCTTGTTCTGTCGGCGCGTGCCTATCACCGGGTCCTGAAAGTCGCGCGCACGATTGCAGACTTGGATGGCGCAGGCGGGGTGAGGCGCGTCCATGTGGCTGAAGCGCTGTCCTATCGCCGCCGTCCGCCCGAGGGCGAGACGGTCAACAATGCCCGCTCGCTCGCCCACTAGGCGCCCTGCCAGTTAAGTCATTGCTCAATCTTTGGCAGTAGAACTTGGCGCCATGACAGAGAAGAATGACGCCCCGTCGGCCGAGCAGGCCTTTCTGGCAACGACCAGCCACGAGATCCGCACGCCCCTGAACGGCATTCTCGGCACGGTCTCGCTGCTTCTGGAAACAGAGCTCGACCCGGCCCAGAAAGAATATGCCGAAGCGATCCGCGCATCCGGCTCCCGTCTGCTCGATCTGCTTAACAACATTCTCGACTATGCCCGCCTCGATACGGCCGCGCCGGAGCTTGAGCCAGAAGTCTTTTGCGTGCGCGATCTCGCCCGTGAAGTCACAGAGCTTCTTTCCCCGCGCGCCCATGCAGCAGGCCTCGACCTTGGCGTTCTCTGCCGCCCGGGTGTGCCCGCACGCATGAAGGCTGACGCAGGCAAGCTCCGCCAGATCCTGTTCAATCTCGTCGGAAATGCGCTCAAATTCACCGAGAGCGGCGGCGTCCTGGTCGATATGGACTACCGGAACGGCAAGCTGATCTTCAATGTCCGCGACACCGGACCCGGCATCGCGGCGGCAGACCAGACCCGACTTTTTGATGCTTTCCGGCAAACCTCTGCCGACGATGCGCGCAAGGATGGCGGTGTGGGCCTAGGTCTTGCCATCGTAAAACGCCTCAGTGAGGCGATGGGCGGCTCGATCGCCCTGCAAAGCGCGCCGGGCGACGGCACCTGTTTTCGCGCCGAAGCGCCCGCCGATATCATCGAAGACGCAGACACGATCCGCTCAGACAAGCTTGCCGGCATCCATATCGCCTTTGCAGGCCTTCCGCCTGCAACCTCGCTCTCTGCATGGGGCGCGCTGGATGAACACGAGGCGCGCGTCTCACTTGTGCATTCAGCCGATGAAGCCCGCCGCGCCAAGCCCACACTCATCATTGCCGCCGCAGAACTGCCCGAACGCAGCCTGAAAGCGCTGACCGCATTCGCGCCTGTCCTCGTCGTCGTACGTCCAGCAGACCGCGGCCTTCTCAGCCGTTTCCACAAGATGGGCGTTACGGGTTGGCTTGTGCGCCCGCTTCGCGACTCCTCCCTCGTCGAACGTATCCTGCTGGTTTCAAAAGGCGGCAAGGGGGGTGAGGAAGAGCTTGCCGCATCCGCCGATGGCCGCGTCCTCATCGCGGACGACAATCCGGTCAACGCGCTCATTGCACGACGTGCCTTGGAATCGGCCGGTTTCAGCGTCACAGTCGCCTCGACCGGGCGCGAAGCCGTCGACGTTGCCGAAACAATTGCGCCTGCCCTGGTATTTATGGATTTGCGCATGCCGATCATGGACGGCTATGAAGCAATGAAAGCCCTGAGAGAGGCCGGACAGACCATGCCGATCATTGCGATCTCTGCTGAAATTAACCCTGAAATCGAGCGCCGGGCGCGCAAATGCGGCGCCGATGGCGTCGCCGCCAAACCGCTCGATGCAGAAGCCCTCCGCCGTCTCGCCACTGACTGGACCGCACGCCGGCAAGGGGCCGCATGAGCAACACCGCCCTACCGACTGCGGGCAACCGCACTGTCGGCGAAACGCTGAAGCAGTTCGCACAGCCAAAGATGGCGATGATGCTGGTGCTGGGCTTCACCGCTGGCCTGCCATTCCTCCTCTACTTCTCGACGCTCTCGGTCTGGCTGAAAGAGAGCGGCATTGAAGAAGCCCTGATCGGTTTCTTCTCCTGGTTTGGCCTCGCCTATTCCTTCAAGTTTGTCTGGGCGCCGCTCGTCGACCGGTTCGACCCGCCCGGCCTTGCCAAGCTGTTCGGCCGCCGCCGCGCCTGGATCTTTGTCGCACAAATCGGCATCGCGCTCTCCATGGTCGGCCTCGGCTTTTCCAATCCGACGTCGAGCCTCGCTGTGACAGCGCTCTTCTCATTCCTGATCGCTTTCAGCTCCGCGACGCAGGACATAGGTATCGACGCCTGGCGCATCGAAGCGGCTGCCAATGATGATGAACAGGCGACCCTCGCCGCCGCCTACCAGTATGGCTACAAGGTCGGCATGGTGATCTCGGGCGGCGTGGCGCTTGTGATCGCCGGCGTCGCCAGCTTCCCCGTCGCCTATTGGGTCATGGCCGCCACCATGGGCCTTGCTGCCTTCGTGTTTGCCATCTGGGATCGGCGCTATGGCATACATGCCGCCGCTGCCGCAGGCCTGATCCTTCTGACGGTCGGCTTCGCTTCCGCCTTCGGCTCATTCGCTGGCGTTCTGGAAGATGGCACGGTCGGCCACACGCTGATGGTTGGCATTTCGTGGCTCTGCTATCTCGTTGCCGCCGCTGCCGCTGTCGGCTTTGTCATCGCCGCGACACTCGCCCTGAAAAACCCGCCTGACGGTGTCGAGTTTTCCGCCAGCAGCCTGTTTCTCGGCATTGGCTTTGCCGTTGGCGCTTTCCTCGTGGTGGCGGTTATCGCTGCCCTACTCGGCGCGGGCCTGCCAGCGGCATTCGGCGCGCTTGGCATTGAGCTGGAACGCAGCACCGTCGCGCAGGCCGCCATCTATATTGCGGCGGCCCCGATTATCGCCTGCGCCATCGCCATCCCCTTCATCCGCCGCCTAAAGCCGGATGCACCGCAGCTGCGCAACCCCACCATGGCGCCCTTCCTTGATTTCTTCTGGCGTCACGGCTGGATCGCCCTGTTGATCCTGCTTTTCGTGTCCTCCTACAGGCTCAGCGACATCGTCATGGGCATCATGGCAAAGCCCGCCTACACTCATATGGGCTATGACGCTGAAGCCATCGGCATCGTCAGCGGAACCTATGGCCCGTGGATCATTTTTGTCGGTGTCGCGCTGGCGGGCTTCTCCGCCGTGAAGTTCGGGCTTCGCACCTCGCTCATCATCGGCGCGATCGTTTCGGTGCTCGGAAACCTCACCTTTGCCTGGCTGGTCAACCAGCCCTCCAGCAGTCTCGTCCCGCTCTTCATCGCGGTGACAGCGGACAATATTGCGGGCGGCTATGCCGGCACCGTGTTCGTCGCCTTCATGTCGACCATGGTCGCCAAATCCTTTGCCGGGACGCAGTACGCCATTTTCAGCTCGGTCTACTCGCTCGGGCCTAAACTGGTGGCGGGCACGTCCGGCGTAATGGTGCAGACCTTCAGCGGCGGCGTCGATGCGGCAGCGACCGTCGAGGGCTATTCGAAGTTCTTCCTTTTTGCCGCCGTGCTCGGCGTGCCAGCGATCCTGCTCTCATGGTTTGCGCACAAGATGAAGCCAGACCGGGAAGCCGTCCTGCAGAGTGCGCCGCCTCCGGGTGTCGATACGGGCACAGGCGGCTCATCGGACTCCACCGAACGCGCCTGATCCCGGCGCCCTAAGCAAAAAAGCCCGGCCGCATCGCACTGATGGGCCGGGCTTTCCATTTCAGTTGAACGTTCGCCCTATTCGGCAGCCTTGATGTGGCCGAGCTTGTCGATGTCGAAGGCTGCGAAGGTCGCAAGGTTCACGATGTCGTTCACCGTGGCGCCCAGCGAGGCGATCTGGACCGGCTTTTCGAAGCCGAGCAGGATCGGGCCGATCACGGTTGCGCGGCTCATCGAGGTCAGGATCTTCGTCGCGATCGCCGCCGAGTGGATGGCTGGCATGACGAGCACGTTGGCTGCATCAGTGAGGCGCGAGAACGGATAGACCAGCTTGTGGCCCGGGTTCATCGCGACGTCGACCGAGATGTCGCCTTCATATTCGAAGTCGATGTCATCGCGCGCGTCCAGCATGGCGACCGCTTCGCGGACCTTCTCTGCGCGCTCACCCATCGGGTTGCCGAAGGTCGAATAGGACACGAAGGCGACGCGCGGTGTAAAGCCGAGGCTTTTCACAGAGCTGGCCGCCTCGCAGGCGATACCGACAAGGTCTTCTGCCACAGGCAGTTCGGTGATCGAGGTATCGGCGATGAAGATCGTCTTGCCGCGGTTGATAACCATGGACATGCCGATGACCTGCTTGCCCGGAATCGGGTCCAGCACGGTCTGCACGTCTTTCAGGGCGACGTCATAATTACGCGTCACACCCGTGATCATGCCGTCTGCATCGCCGAATTTCAGCATGCAGGAGCCGAACACGTTGCGATCCTGGTTGACGAGACGCTGGGCGTCGCGGCGCAGGAAGCCCTGACGCTTCAGGCGGTCATAGAGATAGTCGGTATATTCCGGATTGCGGTCCGACAGGCGCGCATTGATGATCTCGAGCGAGCCTTCCGGCACCCCCATCTGCTGCATGGTGCGCGTAACCTGCTCCTCGCGGCCGATCAGGACCGGCTCGCCAAGACCCTGGTTCTTGAACGAGAAGGCGGCGCGAACGACGGATGGCTCTTCGCCCTCCGCAAACACGATACGGGCCTTCTTCTCGCGGACGGCAGCCTGAACGCTCTGCACGAAGGACGCGGTCGGGTCGAGACGGCGCGCCAGTGAGCGGCGATACTCGTCCATGTCCGGGATTTCCTTGCGCGCGACACCCGTATCCATCGCGGCCTGCGCCACGAAAGGCGGCACAAAGCTGATCAGACGTGGGTCGAACGGCGTCGGAATGATATAGTCGCGGCCAAATTGCGGGCGCGAACCGTGATAGGCAGCGGCCACTTCGTCCGGCACGTCTTCGCGGGCGAGCTCTGCGAGCGCCTGCGCCGCGGCGACCTTCATTTCCTCATTGATCGAGCGGGCGCGCACGTCGAGCGCGCCGCGGAAGATGTAAGGAAAGCCGAGGACGTTGTTGACCTGGTTTGGATAGTCAGAGCGGCCCGTTGCGATGATCGCATCGTCGCGCACCTGCTTGATCTCTTCCGGCGTGATCTCCGGGTCAGGGTTCGCCATGGCAAAGATGATCGGGTTTGGCGCCATGCTGGCGACCATTTCCTTGCTGACGGCACCTGCGATGGAGAGGCCGAGGAAGACGTCTGCGCCGTCCATGGCTTCGGTCAGGGTGCGCTTCTCGGTTTTCACCGCGAAGGCCGACTTGAACTGGTCCATCCGTTCGGTGCGGCCCTCATAGACGACGCCGGTGGAGTCGCACATGAGGATGTTTTCTGCCTTCACGCCGAGGTGCCGGATCAGGCCTGCACAGGAAAGACCTGCCGCGCCTGCGCCAGAGATGGCGACTTTTACGTCTTTCAGCTCGCGGCCCGTAATGTTGCAGGCGTTGATCAGGCCAGCAGCGGCGATGATCGCGGTGCCGTGCTGGTCATCGTGGAAGACCGGAATGTCGAGTTCTTCGCGAAGGCGGCTCTCGATGATGAAGCACTCAGGGCTTGCGATGTCCTCGAGGTTGATGCCGCCCCAAGTCTCACCAATGTTGCGGATCGTGGTGATCAGCTCTTCGGTGTCCTTGGAGAACACTTCGACATCGACGGAATCGACGTCAGCAAAGCGTTTGAAGAGTACAGACTTGCCTTCCATGACCGGCTTCGATGCCATCGCGCCAAGGTCACCAAGGCCCAGAATGGCGGTCCCGTTCGAGATAACGGCGACCATATTGCCCTTCGAGGTGTACTCGTAGGCAAGGTCCTTGTCTTCTGCGATGGCCTTCACAGGGACAGCTACGCCAGGACTGTAGGCAAGCGACAGGTCGCGCTGCGTTGCCATTGGCTTGGTCGGGGTAACCGACAATTTGCCCGGCGTTGGCTGACTATGGAAGTCGAGCGCTTCCTTGTCTGTAAAGGTTGGACGCTTGGACGTCATGGCAATTGGCCTTCAGGTTTAAACTACGACTTTCGACTGTGTCTAAGCCGCTGCGGAATTGCCGACAACCCGCGTAACACTGGTTATTTGGGTTGCACACCTCCCATGCGAATCCGTTAAGTTTCATCCGATGCCAGACACCGCCGCCCCACCCGTGCCTGAGAAAAAGGCTCCGACGCCCTTCATGGCGCAATATCTCGACATCAAGTCGGGCCATCAGGACGCCCTGCTCTTCTTCCGCATGGGCGACTTCTATGAGCTGTTCTTCGAGGATGCCGTACGCGCGGCAGAGATTCTCGACATCACGCTGACCGCGCGCGGCGAGCATGATGGCAAGCCGATCCCGATGGCGGGCGTGCCCTATCACGCGTCAGAGGCTTATCTCGCCCGCCTCATCAAGTCCGGTGAGCGCGTTGCTGTCTGCGAGCAGACCGAAAGCCCGGCAGAGGCGAAGAAGCGCGGCTCCAAATCCATCGTGAACCGCGAAGTCGTGCGCGTTGTAACGCCCGGCACGATCACCGAAGACACGATCCTGTCTTCACGTCAGGGGCAGGTACTGGCCGCTATCGCACTCGCGGCGGGCGGTACGGAAGCCGCCATTGCAGCCTGCGACGTGTCCACTGGCGCATTTGAGATAATAGAGGTTTCGCCCGAAACGTTGGGTGAGAAAGCCGCCAGCCTGCCGATCAGCGAACTGCTGGTGACTGAGGATGATGAGGCCCGCCCGCTCGTGCGTCAGGCGCTCGCGTCCCTGCGGATGCCGATCACGCGTCGCCCGTCGCGTGCGGCGAGCGTTTCCTCCGGTGAAAGCGCGCTGAAATCTGCCTACAAACTCGCCGCGCTGGACGGGTTTGGCGGTTTCACCAGGGCAGAGCTCTGCGCATGCGGCCTCCTGCTCGACTATCTCAGCCTGACGCAGGCGGGCGCTGACATCCGCCTCGATCCGCCAAACCGGCGCGGCCAGTCTGCAAGCCTGTCCATCGATCCGGCGACGCGTGCGAGCCTAGAGATCGACACTGCCATGAATGGCGGCAGAAAAGGCACGCTGCTCGCCACCGTCGACCGCACGCTGACGGCCCCGGGCGCACGGCTTTTCGCTGACCGGCTGTCACGCCCTGAATGCGCGCGTGAGACGATTGAGGCGCGCTATGACGCGGTCTCTTTCTTTCTTCAGGAGAGCGACCTTCGCAGCGATGTCCGCGCCTGCCTGAAAGCCACGCCGGACCTTGAGCGCGCCCGCACCCGCATCCGGCTGGAGCGCGGCGGCCCACGTGACCTCAAATCCATCGCGGTCGCCATCAGGGAAGGCGCATCGCTGGCGTCCATGCTGGCGGCGCTCCAGACGGGACTGCCTGCGCTACTTGGCGATGCCGTCTCTGCCCTCGACCCGGCGCGCCATGAAGACCTCGCCCAGCTTGCCAGCGACCTTGAAAACGCGCTGGCCGAGGACCTGCCGACACTCGCCCGTGATGGCGGCTTCATCGCCGATGGCTGGGACGGCGCGCTGGACGAGTCACGATCGCTGCGCCGCGATAGCCGCAAGATCATCGCAGAGCTTCAGGCCCGCTATTGCGATGAGACGGGCATCAGCGCGCTGAAGATCAAGTTCAACAATGTGCTTGGCTATTTCATCGATGTGCCGGCCCGCCACGGTGACGCATTGCTGAAGCCGCCGCATGCCGAGACCTTCATCCACCGCCAGACGCTCGCCTCCAATATGCGTTTCTCGACGCCGGAGCTGTCGGATCTCGCAGGCCGCATTTCCCGCGCCGAAGAGGCCGCCCAGACGCGTGAGATTGAACTCTTCCGGGAGCTTTGCCTGCGCGTCGAAGGCGTAAATGATGCCATCTCTGCTGCCGCCCATGCCCTGGCAGAGATTGATGTCGCTGCCGCCGCTGCTGACTGGGCAGATGCCAATGATGCTGTGCGTCCTGTCCTCGCTGACGAGCCAGTGTTCGAGGCCGAAGCCCTGCGCCACCCGGTGGTGGAAGCCGCCTTGAAAGCGTCAGGCGAAGGCTTCACCGCGAACAATCTCAGCCTCGATGCGTCCGGCGCGCTGGCGCCGCGCCTCGCGCTCGTTACCGGGCCAAACATGGCGGGTAAGTCGACCTATCTGCGTCAGGCCTGCCTTGCCGTCATCCTCGCGCAAGCAGGGCTCTTTGTACCGGCCCAATCTGTCCGGCTCGGCATTGCAGACCGCATCTTCTCGCGCGTCGGCGCGTCAGATGACCTGTCGCGTGGGCGCTCGACCTTCATGGTCGAGATGGTTGAGACCGCCGCCATCCTGAACCAGGCGACCGAACGCAGCTTCGTTATTCTGGACGAAGTTGGCCGGGGCACGTCGACCTATGACGGCCTTGCCATTGCCTGGTCAGCGGTCGAACACCTCCACAACACCAATAAGTGCCGTGCCCTGTTCGCCACCCACTATCATGAGCTGACGGGGCTTGCCGAAGAGCTTGCTTACGCGGCCAATCTCTCCCTTCGCGCCAAGGAGTGGAAGGATGAGCTTGTCTTCCTGCACGACATTGCGAGCGGGCCGGCTGACCGCTCGTACGGGGTGCAGGTTGCACGTCTGGCGGGCCTCCCTGCCCGAGCCGTGCGCCGCGCCGAGCAGGTTCTGAAGAAACTCGAAGCCAAGCCGGATGCGGTGGATGCCCTGCCGCTCTTTGCCTCTGTCGCCGAGGAGCCCGAAGCCTTCGCCCCGGCTGAGGATCACCCTGTCCTCAAGCTGCTCGACGCGGTCAGCCCTGACGATCTGACACCGCGCGAAGCCCTCGACCTTCTCTATCGCCTGAAATCAGAGCGATAGCGCAACGAGCAGACCCGCCAGCCATGCATTCAGACATACTCCGCATCAGGAGTTCTTCTAAATTGACGGTTGCGTTGACCCCGCCTCTAGACATCTATCGATAGAGAGAAACGACCGGGGCCTCGCCATTTATGCCTGACATTGTCCTGCCGCAGGAATTACAGATCGCGCTCGTCTTCGTGCTGCTGATCGCTGTCTTCGTCAGCTTCGTGCGCGAGAGATTTCCAGCCGATGTCGTTGCCCTGCTTGCCATGTCAGCCTTGCTGCTGACCGGCATTCTGTCCGTACCAGAGACGCTGGGCGTCTTTTCCAATGCGGCGCCGGTCACCATCGCGGCCATGTTCGTCCTGTCGGCCGCGCTTGAGCGCACAGGCGTCATAGCCGCCGCCGGTAACTGGGTGATCCGGATTGCCAAGAACTGGACGCCGCTCGTCGCGGTCATCGCCCTCATGGCCATTGTGGTGGCACTGTCGGCCTTCATGAACAACACACCGATCGTGGTTATCCTGATCCCCGTGGCCATCAGACTTGCCCAGACGATCGGCACCTCAGCCTCGCGCCTTCTTATACCGCTCTCCTTTGCCTCCATCTTTGGCGGAATGACGACGCTGATCGGCACATCGACCAACCTTCTCGTAGATGGCGTTGCGCAGAAGGCGGGCCTCGCCGCCTTCGGCATTTTTGAGATTACAGGTGCGGGCATCATCATGGCGGTCGCAGGCGTCCTCTATATGGCGCTCGCCAGCCGCTGGCTGCTGCCTTACCGCGATACGCTGGCAGACCTACTGCCGACCACGAAGAACCGCCGCTTCATTGCGCAGGTGCTCGTGCCGGTGGATTCCGTGCTCATCGGAAAAACGATCAAGGAAACCGGCTTCACGCCTGAAAAGGGCTTCACCGTGATCGACGTCATGCGGGCCAACCGCTCACGCCGCGAGGAGCTCGCCTCGCTCGTCCTCGAAGCGGGCGACCGTCTCGTGGTGCGCTCTCCCGTCTCCGAAATGCTCAGCCTGCGAGAGGCAGGTGATGTTGCCATCGGGTCCGGCAGCGAAACCCAGCGCCACGCCATCGAACCAGTGCAGACGAGCGAAACCGTTCTCATGGAAGGTGTCGTCGGCCCTGAATCGCGCCTCGTCGGCCGCCCGATTGTTGGCGCGGGCCTTGTGCGCCTCTACGGCGTCTACGCGCTCGCCATTCATCGGCGCGGTGAAAATATCAGCCTCGAAGGACGCGGCATCCGCTTCAATCTCGGCGACACGGTTCTGGTCGAAGGCCCGCCTGCCGGCATGCGCCAGATGTTCGACGATCTGATGCTGAGCAATCTCACAGAGACGTCTGAACGCCCGCTGCGCCGTGACAAGGCCCCGATCGCCATTGGCGCCGTCATCGCCGTCATGGTGCTGGCCGCGCTTGGCATCATGCCGATTGCCGGGCTTGCCCTTATCGCTGCGGCGCTCGTGATCGCGTTCGGCTGTCTTGACCATCAGGAGGCCTATAAGGCGATCCAGTGGGACATTCTCATGCTCATATTTGGCATGCTGGCGCTCGGCATGGCGATGGAGAATTCGGGCGCGGCCGCGCTTCTTGTGAACTCGATTGCGGCGCCGGTGGGCGTCTTCGGCCCGCTTGCGGCCCTCGCCGTCGTTTACCTGCTGACCTCAACCATGACCGAGATCATCTCTAACAATGCGACCGCCATCCTGATGACGCCCATCGCCATCGGTCTCGCAGAGAGCCTCGGCGTTGATCCGCGCGCCTTCGTGGTCGCCATCATGTTTGCCGCGAGCGCCAGCTTTGCGACGCCGATCGGCTATCAGACGAACACGCTGGTCTATACCGCAGGCGGCTACAAATTCAGTGACTTTGCCCGCATCGGCCTGCCGCTGAACCTCGTCTTCTTTGCCGTGGCAATGTTCGTCATCCCGCTCTTCTGGCCGCTCTAATCCAGGACTATAGTGGCAGGCCAAACCGCGGGCCGATCCATGTCATCAGCGCGTAGAGGGCGATGGTAAGCAGACAGCCTGCACCAAGCGCAGGCCAGAACCCCGCCCCATGGCGCATCAGGTAGGGGATCAGAAGAAACATCGGAAGCGACGGAATAACGAACCAGAATGTCGCCCCGGCGTGTTCAGCCATATTCTCGGCGTCGGGTTTCTCGCTCCACAGCCAGATCATGCCAAGGACAGAGACAAGCGGCAGTGATGCGATCAGCGCACCGAACCCCGGATACCGTTTTGCGAATGTGGAAGCGAGCGCAATCAGAATGCCTGAAATGGTGGCTTTGAGGATGAGATAGAACATCGCTCCATCTCATCCCAAGCAAGCCTGATTGCAATCCTTCAGGGGGAATGGGTCTAGAATCCGCCTGCGGTCCCGTCCTTGCGCATCTCGGTCGCAGCAATCCAGGCGCCGGACTCAAAGTCCTTCATGATCGCCTGATAGCCGCCGCCATTGGCGCTGCAGCACTCAACCGTGTAGCCGCGCGCTTCCAGCTCGGCGCGGGTTTCAGGCGGAATACCGCTTTCCAGATGCACGGTACCGATGTCATTGATGCAGGTATCACCGGCATAGTCGTCGGTCGGCTCGCAGCCGCCCGTATGCTCCCAACGCGCCGCATCGCCAGCTTCCTGAAGGCCCATATCATAGTCGATCAGGTTCAGGATGATCTGGACATGGCCCTGTGGCTGCATACCGCCTCCCATCAGGCCAAAGCTCATCCATGGCTGATACTCCCCTTCGACCTGCTTGTAGGCAAAGGCCGGAATGATCGTGTGGAAGGGCCGCTTGCCCGGCTCGAATGCGTTCGGGTGCTCGGGGTCGAGGCTGAAGAGCTGGCCGCGATCCTGGAACATGAAGCCGAGACCGTCCGCGACGAGGCCCGCGCCCATGCCGCGATAGTTTGACTGGATCAGCGAGACCATCATGCCGTTCTGGTCAGCGACCGTCAGATAGGTCGTGTCGCCGTCTTCCAGCGTCTCGTCGGCCGCCATTGCGGCAAAGTCCATGCCCGCATCAACCTGAGACATCGGCGCCGTCAGACTTATTGCCTCCGCACGTTCGGCATTATACCCGTCGCGGATGAAGACCTCCGGGTCGATGCCGCTGAATTCCGGGTCGGCATAGCCCTTGGCGCGATCGGCGAAGGCAAGACGCTTGGCCTCGACCTGCGCCATGATGGAGTCCGGCGAGCCAAAACCCATGCCGCGAAGGTCAAACCCTTCCAGCATCTCAAGCATCTGAAGCGCGGCGACGCCCTGCGTGTTCGGCCCAAGCTCACAGAGGCGGGTTTCGCGGTAATCGACGCAAAGCGGCTCGGTCCACTCGCCCTCATGGGCAGCAAAGTCCTCATAGCGAAGATAGCCGCCAATCCGCTCGAAATAGGCACCCATGGTGCGCGCGATGTCGCCCTCATAGAAGGCAGAGCGGCCTTCAGCGCCGATCGTTTCGAGCGTGTTGGCAAGGTCCGGATTGGTAAAGAGAGAGCCTTCGCGCGGCGTGGGCGAGAAGAACGTCTCCCGCGCATTGTCGAATTCCTCGATCATGCCGCTTTCAGCATAGCGCGGGAAGTTGGCGGCACTGCGGCCCCAATAATAAGCGATGACTTCCGGGATCGGCGCGCCTTCGCGGGCATAGCTGACGGTTGGAGCGAGCAGCTCGTCCATGCCGACGCTGCCGAACTTATCATGCAGGGCAAACCAGCCATCCACCGTGCCGGGCACAGTCACCGGCGCGGCGCCATATGGCGGAATTTCCTCGCCGTCCATGAACTCGTCAGCCGCCGCCTGCATATCTTCCAGTGTCGCGCCCATCGCAGAGCGGCCAGAGCCATTATAGCCGTAGAGCGTGCTCGTTTCCGGGTCCCAGACAATGGCGAAGAGATCACCACCAATGCCATTGCCGGTCGGCTCAACAAGGCCCAGCATCGCATTCGCCGCAATCGCCGCATCAACGGCGTTGCCGCCATCTTCCATCACGTTGAGCGCGATGCGCGTCGCCAGTGGATGGGCCGTCGCCGCCGCCGCATGCGGGGCCACAACAGAGGAGCGCGTGCCGATATCGCGGCCTGATGGCATCCGGTCGCCTTCTGCCGGGTCACTATACTCAAACGGGGCTGGCGCAGGCGCCGCATCCGCGGTGTCAGCGGCTTCGGACTGGCCCATTGCCGCCGGGCTGAATGCCGTCATTGCCGCCAGGAGGAAAGCGCCTCCACCCACAGAACTCTTCAGGCTTGTCATTGTCATGCTGGTCACTCCCTATCGACGCGCGGTCTTTCTTACCCTATCCCTCCCCAACTTGCGGCACTGACCGCGAAAGGCAAGCAAGCACAGGAACCAGATCTTATCATGGCCTATGAAACGCTTTTGACTGAGGTGGATGAGGCAGTCGCCATCATCACGCTGAACCGTCCCGACGCGCTCAACGCATTCAACAATGCGCTCATGGATGAGCTGACCGAAGCGCTCGACCGGTTCGACAATGACGCCTCAATCGGTTGCATCGTCATTACCGGCTCCAAGAAGGCATTCGCTGCTGGCGCCGACATCAAGGAAATGCGCGAGCAATCCTATCTCGACGCCTATTACGCAGACTTCATCACCCGCAACTGGGAGCGCGCGTCGCGCATGCGCAAGCCGGTCATCGCGGCGGTCTCCGGCTATGCCCTTGGCGGCGGCTGTGAGCTTGCCATGATGTGCGACTTCATCCTGGCCGCAGAGAACGCAAAATTCGGCCAGCCGGAAATCACCATCGGTGTGTCACCGGGCGCAGGCGGCACGCAGCGGCTGACCCGCTTTGCCGGCAAGTCCAAGGCAATGGAAATGTGCCTCACCGGACGCATGATGGACGCTGAAGAAGCTGAGCGCTGCGGCCTCGTCTCCCGTATCGTGCCAACCGATGACCTCATGGACGAAGCCCGCTCTGTGGCGCGCAAGATTGCGTCCCTCCCGCGCGCGACCGCGATGATGACCAAGGAAATGGTCAACGCCGCCTACGAGACGACGCTCAGCCAGGGCGTCATGTTTGAGCGCCGCCTCTTCCATTCCCTCTTCGCCACCGAAGACCAGAAGGAAGGCATGGAAGCCTTCGTCGAGAAGCGCGAGCCGCACTTCAAGAACCGGTAGGCCGATACCCCTAGACAAGAAGAGAGGGCGCGCCCGGATTTACTCGGCGCGCCCTTTTTCTATCTGGCGCGACACATGCGGAAAGACGCGGCCTCGCAGTTTTGATCGGCTTTTCAGGGCATGCCCCCGCCTTTTGGCAGACTGGCTGCGCTTTCTTCAGCCGTTGCAGCCCATCACAGTTGACGACAAGGGGGCCTTTGGGTATGTCCGCCGCTTGCGTCCGACGGGACACTCAGGAGTTTTTGATGGCGAACACACGCTCAGCCAAGAAGATGGTGCGCAAGATCGCGCGCCGCACGGAAATCAACACCGCACGCCGTTCGCGGATGCGCAGCTTTATCCGCAAGGTCGAGGAAGCGATCGCATCGGGCGACAAGTCCGCTGCACAGACCGCTCTCCAGGCCGCCCAGCCGGAAATCATGCGCGCTGCTGGCAAGGGCATTCTTCACAAGAATACGTCCTCGCGCAAAATCTCGCGCCTGAGCGCGCGCATCAAGGCGATGGGCTAAGACAACCCCCTAACGGGCTGTCTCTGAAAATTTGCAAGGCCTGCATGAGCGATCATGCAGGCCTTTTTTCATTGCTTAAACATTGATTGAAAATTGCATATTTTTGGTATCAAAAATCGTGTTTTACACAGCAATTCGAAGCCGATTCCGTTGACAGAACATAATCGGAACATCAAGCTGTAAAAACGGCACAAATCGTACCTATATTTTTTTACACAAGCTTATGAGTTTGATTCATCGCCGCTTTTTCGGTGACAGAAATGAGTCAACTCCAGAAGTGCCGAAGATTCCCAAAAAGGCTTGTAGACAGGTTTGGAAGCCCTGTGGTTAACTTCGGCCATCGACGGAATTTGATCTCTGTACGGCAGGTTTTTGGACGGGCCCCCATTAGGCCCGAACACCCGAGCTATGATCTGAGTCGACGCGTAGAGAATAGGACAAAGAACAGAAAAAAGGGGAAGTTCCTATGGGGCTGCAGGAAGAATCTGGCAGACACGAGAGTGAGAAAAACACTGAGACCCGTCGCGGCGATGATCACAGGGGCATGGATCTTTGGCGCACCGTTCTGGAAGACGCGCGTCACGAAACCTCTGCACACGACTTCGACAAATGGATTTCAGACCTGCGCTTTGTCGCCGACGACAATGGCACGGTCCTGATCGCGGCACGCGACCAGCTTGCCTATGAGCGCATCAACAGCCAGCATCGCCCGATGCTGCGCCGTGCATGGCGCAAGGCCGACCCACGCGGCCGCGCGCTGAAAATCGCCTGCTGGAAGGATATTCCAGAAGATACACGTGACCTCGTCGGCTATCCCTGGACCGGCAACACCGAAACCGTCAGCAAGGCAGACGCCGCGGCGCCTGAAACGTCCTCCGCAACCCCGGGACGTCATGGCAGCGCGATGAGCTTCGAGACGCTGATCGTCGGTGACACCAACCGCGCCGCTGTCCGCCTCGCCGAAGTCACAGTCGAGAACAAGCAGGTCCACGCTGACGTCGCCCTCATCTATGGCCGTCAGGGCACCGGCAAGACGCACATCCTGCGCTCGATCGAGAAAGCCGTCATCCGTCAGGACGATGGCCGCCGCGTGACCTATATGTCTGCCGAAGAATTCATGACCGCCTTTGTTGACGGCGCGCGTGATGGCGACACCCGCCGCCTCAAATCACAAGTCCGCGACAATGACCTTCTGCTGATCGACGACCTGCAGTGGATCGCGAACAAGAAGAAGACCGATGAGGCATTCTTTGCCTCCCTGCGCGCCGTAACGGCCGAAGGTGGCCGCGTCATCCTGACCGCTGATGAGGCACCGGGCGACCTCAAAGGTTTCTCCGCACGTATGCGCGGTGAGCTGATGGGCGCCGCTGCCGTCGAGGTTGGCCTTCCTGATCAGGAAATGCGCCGCCAGATCGTCAGCCTTCACGCGAACCTCATCCAGCAGGGCCAGCCGAACTTCGAGATTGACGAAGAGATGCGCGAAAAGATCGTCGCCACCGTTCGCGGCCCGGGCCGTGACCTTTGCGGCGTGCTCTACTCGCTGCAGTCGGAAACCCGCTATGGTGAGATTGCGCCGACCTTCGAAATGCTGTGCACGGTCCTTCGCCGCCAGCAGGGCGAGTATCAGGCGCCATCGCTCGACAATATCAAGCGGGCCGCCATGCGCAGCTACAACCTGTCGAAGTCAGAGATCGAAAGCTCCAGCAAGTCGCGCAATGTCTGCGCACCGCGCCAGGTCGCCATGTATCTCTGCCGCGAGATGACCGACAAATCGCTGCCGCAGATCGCCCGCTCTTTCTGCAAGAAGGACCACACCACCGTCATCCACGCATGGCGCAAGGTGAAAGGCCAGCTGCAGACCGATCCGGAAATGGTCCGGCAGGTTGAACAGGTCCGCGAGGCGGTCTTCGACATCCAGTCTGAAGGTAACGGCTGAACGCATTCCACCTGAGGCCAGATTTCTACGCAGCGTTTGGCCGCACAGGGCTTGCAATTTCAGCGATTTTGACAAGTGTACTCGGCCCGTCTCCCCTCAGGAGGCGGGCCGATTCGAGTTTAACGCCCGTGCAGACGGGCAGGAAAGGATGCGGCCTGAACCGGGTCGTTGTAATGGGCTGACGCATGAAGCTGACGATTGAACGAAGTGACCTGCTCAACGCGCTGTCGCACGTGCAGAACGTGGTCGAGCGCCGCAACACCATTCCGATCCTTTCCAACGTCCTGATGGAAGCAAAAGGCGGCGAAGTCACCTTCGTTGCGACCGACCTCGATATCGAGGCCGTCGATAGCGCCGACGCGACCATTGCCAGCGAAGGCGCGGTCACCGCGCCTGCCGGCACACTGTTCGACGTTGTCCGCAAGCTGCCATCCGGCGCCGATGTCGAGCTGGAGCTCAACCCGGAAAACCGCCGCCTGACGATCCGCTCTGGCCGCGCAAACTTCGCGCTGCCAACGCTCCCGGCCAGCGACTTCCAGACCATGACGGGCGATGATGGCGCCGTGACCTTCGATGTTGAAGCCGCAGACCTTCGCCGCCTTATCGACAAGACCCGTTTTGCAATCTCTACCGAAGAGACGCGCTACTATCTGAACGGCGTCTATCTGCACACCGCCGATGGCGACAAGGGCAAGGTGCTCCGCGCCGTTGCAACCGATGGTCACCGTCTCGCCCTCGCTGACTGTGACGCGCCATCGGGCGCCGAAAGCCTCGACGGCGTCATCGTTCCGCGCAAGGCCGTTGCCGAAGTGCGCCGCCTGATCGACAGCGCTGACGGCGATGTATCGGTCTCCGTGTCCGAGACGAAGATCGTCTTCCGCGCAGGCCGCGCCGTGCTGACATCCAAGCTCATCGACGGGGCATTCCCGGACTATCAGCGCGTCATCCCGAAGGGCAATGACAAGCGCCTGGTTATCGACAACAAGGCGTTCGAGTCCGCTGTCGACCGTGTCTCGACCGTTTCGGCAGAGCGCTCGCGCTCGGTCAAACTCTCGCTCGACGATGGCCGCCTCGTGCTCGCCGTGAACTCAGCCGAAACCGGTCAGGGCCACGAAGAGATTGAGTGCGACTACAGCGCTGACGCGATGGAAATCGGCTTCAACGCCAAATACCTGCTCGACGTGACGGCACAGATCGAGGCTGAAGACGCCGAGTTCATGCTGAACGATCCAGCTTCCCCTGCCCTCATTCTTGACCCTGCAGATCCGGCTGCACGCTATGTGCTGATGCCGCTTCGGGTTTAAACCGATGACATGCCGGACCTGACGATTGTCTCAGCATCGCTGTTCTTTGGCCTGATCGGCCTTCAGGTCATTCTGCGCGGCTTCTTTCTGAATGAGTTCTGGCAAAGATTTCCAGAGCAAGCCAAGGGGCGGGCTGAAAAGCTTTATTTTAGAAGACCCTATTACTTGAAGAACGGAGCAGCATCACTGACGCTTGATGCAGAGGCTGCCAGACATGTGGTCGCAAGACAACGCGTGCTGCTCGTGATCCATCTTCTCACGATCATCGCCGCTATTCTGTACTTATTCGCGGCATTCAGATGACCGCCCTTACCCGCCTGCGCCTCAAGGATTTCCGTAATTATGAGAGCCTGTCGCTCGATCTCGACGGGCGCCATGTCTGCCTGTTCGGGTCAAATGGCGCGGGAAAGACCAATCTGCTGGAAGCCATCTCCCAGCTTGGGCCGGGCCGCGGGCTGCGCAGCGCATCACTGTCTGAGCTGACACGCCATGGCGCAGAAGGCGGCTGGACCGTCTCTGCCAACCTTGATGACAGGCGCATCGGCGTTGGCCTTGAGACAGATGGCAACTCTGCCAAGCGCGTCATCCGCATCGACGGCGCCCCGTCACAGGCGGGTGACCTCGCAGAGCTTGTCCGCATCGTCTGGCTGACCCCTGCCATGGACTCCATCTTCCGAGGCGGCGCGTCTGACCGGCGCCGCTTCTTTGACCGACAGGTCATGGCGCACATCCCTTCACACGGCACCGCGGCAGCCCGCTATGAGCGCGCCATGCGAGAGCGCAACGCCCTGCTCGAACGCGGCCATGTCGACCCGGCCTGGGCCGACGCCATTGAGACCCGCATGGCGGAAGCAGGCGCCGAGCTTGCGATCAACCGGGCGAGCGTCCTTGAAGGGCTGCAAGCGGCGGTCGATGCGCGGCCCGAGGGCTATTTTCCCAAAGGCGATCTCTCGCTGGAGGGCGAGGCTGAAACCTCCGCCGCCGCTGGCGAAGACTTCAAGACCATCTTCGAAAGCCTCGCCGAGACCTATCGTACCATGAGACGGCGTGACGCCGCCGCTGGCCGTACCCTAAGCGGCCCCCACCGCAGTGACCTCAAAGTCATCCACCGGCCAACCGGCATGGTTGCAGGCGACGCGTCGACCGGGCAGCAGAAGGCCCTGCTCATCGGCCTCATCCTTGCTTCCGCGACGGCTCTGGCCCGAGATGGCGGCGGCCCGGCGCCGCTCCTCCTGCTGGACGAGGCAGCCGCGCATCTCGATGCCGACCGGCGCGCCGCCCTTTTCGATGAATTGAGCGCGCTCCCAGGCCAGAGCTGGCTGACCGGCACAGAACGCTTTCTCTTCGACGCTTTTGGTGACCGCGCCCAGCACATTGAAGTCGACGCAGGCGGCGCGGTAATTACAGCCTAGACCTCTTTCCCGTCATTTCTTAACTTCAAGCAAGTGCTCGTCTGACGCCGCGGCCTTGTAATCGCGCGGCAGACTGAACACTTTTAGGGCGAGTTTAATGGAGACACACCCGCCTTGATTGCGCGGGCGCGTTGGGGACTATGAGCGAAGCAGAGCGACTGAAGGCGCTAGCCGATACCAACCTGCTCGACAGCAAGCAGGACGAGCGCTTTGACCGGCTGACCCGTCTGGCTGCCAATTCGCTGGAGGCCGAGACCGCGCTCGTCTCACTCGTCGGCAGTGATCGCCAGTGGTTCAAGTCCTGTTATGGCTTCGACGGCGAGGAAACCAGCCGCGACATTTCCTTCTGCACACACGCGATCGAGAGCGCCGATATCACTGTTGTCCTCGACGCGACGAAGGATCCCCGATTTGCTGACAACCCGCTTGTTACGGGTGAGCCGCATATCCGCTTCTATGCTGGCGCTCCGCTCATCACGGGCGATGGCCATGCGATCGGTACGCTTTGCGTGATCGACTATGAGCCGCGCGAGACCTTTGACGAAACTGACCGCGAAATCCTGTGCGATATCCGCGACAGCGTGATCGGCCTGATCCAGCGAGATGAAAAGCTGCGCGAGATGAGCGAGCTTTCCGTCATCAACCGCGAGCTGCAGCACCGCATGGGCAACATGTACGCCCACGTCTCATCGCTCATCTCCCTGCTCGACAAGGCAGACCTCGAGCACGAGGAATATGTCTCGCGCCTTCGCGAAAAGGTGAACGCCCTCGCCCTCACCCAATCGCTTATTGCCTCAAGTGGCACCGAGTCCGTTTCCATGCGCGAACTCGCTCAGCAGACGCTTGCCGCCTTCGAGGCTGGTGCAGGCGAACCTGTGGTCAGCGTAGAGGCCGAGGAAGACTTCGAGATTACCCCGCGCGCAGCGTTCGCCATGTCGCTGATGCTGCATGAGCTTGGCATCAATTCGGTCAAGCATGGCGCGCTGGGCGGCGAAGGCGGCACTGCCCGCTTTGGCTGGTCCACCGACGACCAGCTCCATTTCTCCTGGGAAGAAAACCTCAAGACGCCGCGCGTGGATGCGAGCGTGAAGAAGGCGAAGGGCGGCTTTGGCAGCGTGATCCTCAAACGCATCGCGCCCAAGACGTTCGGCGGCGAAGCCGAGGTCGACATTCAGCCTGGCAGCTATCGCTACTCCGTATCGGCGCTGCCAGAGCGCGTGCTGGCCTCAGAACAGGTTTAGGATCACGTCTCCAGCTGGCCCCCCGCAAGGGAAGTGCTTGCCTCAGGCACGCTGCCTGCGCCAAAAGCGTGCTGCAACACAGCCAAAGCGGAGCCGCCAGCCATGAGCGAGCATATCAAGACCCATCTTGAGACCTACGTCCTGACGATCACCATTGCGCGTCCGGAGCGCAAGAATGCGCTGACGCAGGCCATGTACGGCGCAATGGCCGACGCGGTGAACGGCGCCAATAGCGACAAGTCGATCCGCGCCATCGTCTTTACCGGCGAAGGTGACATGTTCACCGCTGGCAATGACCTCTCAGACTTCGCCTCGATCGAGGAACGCGAGAGCGGCACGCCGCCGGTCACCCGCTTTCTCAACGCCATCCGCGACGCTGAAAAGCCGCTGATCGCCGCTGTAAACGGCCCGGCCATTGGCGTCGGTCTCACCATGCTGCTCCATTGCGACATCTCCTTTGCTGCCGAGAGCGCCAACTTCCGCGCGCCCTTCACCCAGCTGGGCCTCGTGCCAGAGGCAGGCTCCTCGCTCACCCTGCCAGCCGTTGTGGGCCGCTCCATGGCCAATGAAGTCCTGCTGGCCGGCCGCATCCTCAGCGCCAATGAAGCCCTCGCCTGCGGACTTGTTTCACGCGTGGTCGCAGACAGCGATCTTATGAAAACCGCCATGGACACGGCCCGCAAGATCGCAGCCTCGCCGCCAAATGCGGTGCTGAAGTCCAAGGCGCTGATCAATCATTCGCGCGAAGCCATCGCCAACCAGATGCGCGCCGAGGGCGAGATTTTCGCCGCCCAGCTCCAGTCCGCCGAGTTCGCCGAAGCCGCTGCCGCCTTCCGCGAGAAGCGCGCACCCGTCTTCAAGGACTAGGCGAGGCCTATTGCGGGGCTGGCGGCGGCGTGTAGCTGGGGTTCGGCGCACGGACGATAAAATTGACTTCGCCGCCGCTGCTCCGGCTGCCCCGGTACTCCTCTCGCTCGACAGCCACCTGCACGCCGGTCTCCGGGTTCGTCCAGCTTTCCTCAACCGTCGCATAGGTCTCGAATTCCGGCAGCTTGAACACCCACCCGTCAAGCGCCTCGCAGGTCCCCAGTATGCCGGCGACATAGGTCCGCCTTTCGTCGAGCTGGGCGCGCGACACCTTATCGCCGGACATGGGGTACCAGACCGTGCACTCGGCGAAATTCCACTGCCCGCCGCCGCGAATGCCTTCGGTCGTACCTGCGATATAGGTGCGGCAGTTCTTGCCCGCATCCGGCCCAAGCGAGGCCAGCCCCGGAATGACACCATTGGGCGTCAGTGAATTCAGCGCGAGGAAGGGCGTCGGCTCCTCTGCCGCCGCGAGCAGCGGCTTGATGTCCTCACAGAGCGGCCACTTGTAGGCCTCTTCCGCTGCGGCGTGCAGGGCCGGCAGGCCAGCGGCGAGCGCGGCCAGCGCAATGGATCGTTTCATGAAATGTCCCCTTTCAATGAGCGGTTCGGTTGCCCCCCGGCCCGCCTATCAAAGCGCTTCCGGAAGGCGCGTCAATCGCCCGCGGCGGGGCAATTTCCAGAGGCTTTCGGCAAGGGTGCCGGCAACTTTTTGCAGGTCTACTCGCGCCCCCTCGCAAGCCCCTGAAAACACACCGGAATACCGGGCACCCAAACGGCGCCCTGATTTCCCTTTTCAGGGCAAATCCTCTATAATTTCAGGCAATTGTGACGAATCAGAAAGCGACACGCTCCCATGGCTGAACCGACAGACAACATGCCCGAATATGGCGCCGACTCGATCAAGGTCCTCAAAGGCCTCGAAGCGGTCCGCAAGCGCCCTGGCATGTATATCGGCGACACCGATGACGGGTCCGGCCTGCACCACATGATCTACGAAGTCGTCGACAATGCGATCGACGAAGCCCTTGCCGGCCATGCGGACGAAGTCACCGTCACGCTGCACGCCGATGGCTCTGCTGAAATCACCGACAATGGCCGCGGTATTCCGGTCGAGATGCACAAGACCGAAGGCGTGTCTGCCGCCGAAGTCATCATGACCCAGCTGCATGCGGGCGGTAAGTTCGACCAGAACTCCTACAAGGTGTCTGGCGGTCTTCACGGCGTCGGCGTGTCGGTCGTCAACGCGCTGTCGGACTGGCTGGAACTTCGCATCCACCGCAATGGCAAGGAGCACTTCGTCCGCTTCATCGAAGGCGGCGCTGTGGAAGCCCCGCTGAAAGAGGTTGGCACCAGCCCCAACCGCGCCAATGGCAAGGTCCTCACCGGCACGGCTGTTCGCTTCATGGCGAGCCCGGCAACCTTCACCATGACCGAATATGACCGCAAGACGCTGGAGCACCGCCTGCGTGAGCTCGCCTTCCTCAATAGCGGCGTTCGGATCGTCTTCCGCGATGAGCGCGGGCCAGAAGCCTATGAAGCGGTCCTTGAATATGAAGGCGGCGTCAAAGCCTTTGTCGAGCACCTCAACCGCCAGCGCCAGACGCTGATCCCGGACACGATCTATGCGGTCGGCGAGAAGGACGGCATCACGGTCGAGGCGGCACTTGCCTGGACCGACAGCTATCATGAGCAGGTGCTCTGCTTCACCAACAACATCCCGCAGCGCGATGGCGGCACCCACCTTGCCGGCTTCCGCGGCGCGCTGACGCGTATCATCAACAAATATGCGTCCGAGACCGGCATTGCGAAGAAGGAAAAGGTCGACATCTCCGGCGATGATGCGCGCGAAGGCCTGACCTGCGTCCTCTCTGTCAAGGTGCCTGACCCGAAATTCAGCTCGCAGACCAAGGACAAGCTCGTCAGCTCTGAAGTCCGCCCCGTGGTGGAAAGCCTGATGGGCGAGAAGCTCTCTGAATGGTTCGAGGAGAACCCGAAGGAAGCGCTCGGCATCATGCAGAAGATCGTCGAGGCCGCCGCCGCGCGTGAGGCCGCCCGCAAGGCGCGTGAGCTCACCCGCCGCAAGACTGCGCTCGACATCACCTCCCTGCCCGGCAAGCTCGCCGACTGTCAGGAAAAGGACCCGTCCAAGTCCGAAATCTTCATCGTCGAGGGTGACTCTGCAGGCGGGTCGGCCAAACAGGGCCGCGACCGCTCCAACCAGGCCATCCTTCCCCTGCGCGGCAAGATCCTAAACGTGGAACGCGCCCGCTTCGACAAGATGCTGAGCTCTGACCAAGTCGGCACGCTGATCATGGCGCTCGGCGCCGGCATTGGCCGCGACGAGTTCGACATCAACAAGCTGCGCTATCACAAGATCATCATCATGACTGACGCCGACGTCGACGGCGCGCACATCCGGACCCTGCTGCTAACCTTCTTCTATCGTCAGATGCCGGAGATCATCGAGAAGGGCTACCTCTACATCGCCCAGCCGCCGCTCTACAAAGTCAGCCGCGGCCGCTCCGAGCGCTATCTCAAAGACGATATCGAGATGGACAATTACCTCATCGAGGAAGGCACGACCGGCGAGGCGCTGATCCTTCAGGACGGCACGCAGATTGCGGGCGAGGACCTTCGCGCGAATGTACGTGACGCCGCCGCCTTCAAGACGGCCCTCTGGCGCCTCTCGCTGCGGGCACCGGGCCATATCGTCGAGCAGGTCGCCATCGCAGGCGCGCTCGCCCCTGACGCGGATGAGACGAATGCACAGAAGACGGCTGAACGCCTCAACCTCATCGCCGAGGAAGGCGAGGACACATGGGAAGGCACGTTCGAAGACGGCAATCTGACCCTGCGCCGTGAAGTGCGCTCGGTGGAGGAAAAAGCCGTGCTGGACCGCGCACTGCTCGCCAGCCAGGACGCGATCCGCCTCAACAGCCACGCCCAGCATGTGCGCCACCTCTATGAGAACCCGGCCATCCTGCGCAATGACAAGTCCGGCGAAGTCATCGTTCATGGCCCGGTCGGCCTGTTCGAAGCCGTGCTCGCCTCAGGCCGCAAGGGCCTCAAGATCCAGCGCTACAAGGGTCTTGGCGAAATGAATGCCGACCAGCTCTGGGAAACCACGCTCGACGCCAATGCCCGCACCCTGCTCAAGGTCAAGGTCGCCCACGCCGACGACGCCGACGACATGTTCACCCGCCTCATGGGCGACGTCGTCGAACCCCGCCGCGAGTTCATCCAGGACAATGCGCTGGAAGCTGAGGTGGATGTTTAGAGATTCCGAGCACATAGCAACAGCGGGTCTGCCTTACTGGCGGTCCGCAGTCATTCTGATGCTCAGAGACTTGATCGACCCAAATTCGCTACCTGGAACACGCCCTTCCGCAATATCTACAAAAGAGATTTGGAACCAATTTCGTCGAGATAGCGAACCATTTGTAACAATCAGTTTGGATCGTTTGGACGAGTTAGTGATTGGGATGCAACTCGACTACTTCGAAGTAATCGGGTCAGAACTCGCTCGACCACGTCTTTTTGTGAAGGATGAGCTCCAGACTGTCGTTGATATCGAATTCTTCTTCTCCGAAATGGCTGAAGCTAATGGATGCGCTGCAGTTTGGACCAACAGCGGAAAACTAGGTTGGGACTGGCTAAAAGAGTGCCTTCTCAATTTGATAGATGCAGAAAGCCAATTCAAGCAGCAGCCAGAGGTCTCAAATGAGGCAGCTTGGGAACCTTTAGCGCTTGACTACAATTCGAGAGCGGCAGACGCCGCAACTGAGGCGCTGCAGAATGCTATCGATGCGATCGCCGCAGACAATGGGTACGCCTCTACATTCCCCGCTGAACGCAACAACGTACTTGCATTACTTCGCTCATCGCTTGGACAAATGCAGATAAGAGCTGAATATACACGGATCTATTTCGAGTATTCACTCATCAAACCTTTGAACCAAGCTGTGTACAGACTTGGCGGAAATGCAGCTGGCGAGATCGCAAAGGGCGCCCTTCTAGCACTGCGCGAATGGGCGAAGGACATCGTTAGAAGCGTCATCGGCTGATAATTGCCAACTTTGCTATTCGACCATAGCCAACTTCGTTTAGTCTGTTTGAGGCAATAAAGGCTCCCGCAGGCACGGTTTCCTTCGAGAGCCTCAGAATGAAAGACGCATGGCCTTTTAAGCCTAAAATAGACCGGAGGCTCCTCCCCTCTCAGTCAAGCTCCTCCCCCTCTCCCGATTGCGGGAGAGGGGTCAGGGGTGAGGGCTCCGGCGCTGGTGGGATTCATCAACGCAGCGCCAAGTCCAACTCTCATAGCCCTCATCCCCGACCCTTCTCCCGAGGCCGGGAGAAGGGAGCGATAGCCACAAGGCTTGCGAGTCCTCTCAACCGAAACGATAGTCGTTCGATGAGCGAATACCCATCAACCCGGCGCGCACGGTCGCTTCGCCGACGCGCGAACGCGCCTGAGCAGAAGGCCTGGGAGACACTTCGCCAGCTGCGCGCCGAAGGCTATGCGGTCAGGCGGCAGGTCAGCGTCGAAGGCCTGACCGTCGATTTCGCGATCCGGTCCCTGAGGCTGGTCATCGAAATAGATGGCGCGATCCATGACATCGAAGCGGTACGACAGAACGATGCCGAACGCGATGCCAGGCTTCGCTCGGCCGGTTGGCATGTGGTGCGCGTCCCAGCAGAAACTGCGATGAGCGGCAATCATCTTATTTCGTTGGTGAGAGATGAAATCGCCAAACGCCTGCAGGAGTGACTTTCCCCTCTCCCGATTGCGGGAGAGGGGTCAGGGGTGAGGGCTACAGCGTTGGTGGGATTCATCAACGCGGCGCAAAGACCCAACCTATCAGCCCTCATCCCCAACCCTTCTCCCGCTGCCGGGAGAAGGGGGCGATTGATTCACCGGCATCGAATTTCCTGAAAACGACCAAGTTTTCTCCCCCCTTTTCAAAAACACCGCCCACACACCGCCAGTGCACCGTCACTGCACCGTCCAGACGCCCGGGTTTCCCCCACACCATCCGACCGGAAAATCGAGATTGACCCGCCGGGGCTTCCACGCGAGTTTCCGCCTCATGCATCCCTTTCATCTTGCCTTTCCAGTCCATGACCTTTCCGCCGCGCGCAGCTTTTACGGGGAGCTCTTGGGCTGCCCGGAAGGCCGATCGAGCCCGGAATGGGTCGATTTCGACTTCTATGGGCACCAGATCGTCGCCCATCTCGCGCCAGAGCTGTGCGGAACGGCGCAGACAAACCAAGTTGACGGCAAGGGCGTGCCTGTGCGCCATTTTGGGCTGATTCTCGACATGGAGAGCTGGCAGGCGCTTCGCCAACGCCTTGAAGGCAAAGTGGAATTCCTGATCGAGCCCTATATCCGCTTCAAGGGTGAGCCGGGCGAGCAGGCGACCATGTTTTTCACCGACCCGTCGGGTAATGCCATTGAAATCAAGGCGTTCGCCGATATGGGCCGCCTGTTTGCGAAGTAGTTTTTCTTAATTCAAGTTAAGGCCGCTCACGGGAACCGCCTGTTCCCCATGTCCGTTTCAATGGCGTGCAGAACGCATCGAAAGGACAAGAAGCTCATGAAAAAGCTCATTAAATTCGGCGCTTATGGCGCTGCCGCCGCGGCCTTTGCAGCCACCGCCACCCCGGCCTTTGCCGACCCGCAGCATTGCCCGCCGGGCCATGCGAAGAAGGGCTGGTGCACCCCAGGTGTTGATCGCAGCGACTATCGCGACCGGTATGACGACCGCCGCGATGAGCAGCGCGCTTACAATGAAGGCTATCAGGACGGCCAGCGCGACGCCATTCGCTATAATGGCCGCACCTATAATGACTACCGCGTGATCCGCGACTATGACCGCTATGGACTGCGCGCACCGCGTGACGGCTATTATTATGCCGAAGTCGATGGCGACATCGTCATGGTCCAGCTGGCCACCCAGCTTGTGACGCAGCTGCTTAACTAGGCAGCTACTAGCCAGACACAGGAAAGCCCCGGCCTTGAGAAGCCGGGGCTTTTTTAATGCCGTCCAGACTGGGGGCTAAGGCGCGCCGGCCTCCTGAACCCGCTCTTCGAGGCCTTCGCATTCGGCAGGCTCCAGCATGATATCTAGCCCGTCCGGGACGGCGCCTTCGGCGGCGAGATACCAGATCGCGCTGCCGCGCTGGCTGTCGCCATCGACCTCTGTCTGGGTATCGAACATCACAGCCGCAGTCTCATCAATCTGGCCGCTCGTCAGGACGGTCGAGAAGGCCGCGTAATAGCCAGCCGCCTCCTGGTGGATGATGCCCCAATTATCGCCGCTCACCGTGCCGTCGTCATTGACCATGACTTCGAGGCCTTCGGTGACATTCTCGTCGTCGCGGAAATAGCAATAGGTGCCGGGCGTCAGAGGATCAGCGTCTGCAAGCGGCGAAACGATCTCTGGCAGCGGCTGCTGCTCAATCGGGACGTCATCGCCCGCCATCGGGCCAGCTTCGATCGGGGTATTTTGCGCCTCTTCGTCAGGCGTATCGCCTCCGCAGGCGGAAAGCGCAAGCGCGCCAGCTAGCAGCAAGAATCTCATCATCCGGACCTCCCGCAGGCTTGATGCCTGCTCCTGAGGGAAACGTCTCACCACAGGGTGACCAAGACAAGCCCTAAACCGGGCGAGCAGGGGGCGGAAATTCTTTCTGCCAAAAAACAGGGCCCCACCGTGTCGGCAGGGCCCTATCTGGAAAAATCACGTTATATCATCGTTCTAGCTGTTCATTTCCGTGCGGATCTTGGTGGCAAGCTCAGCATCGACCTGTGCCAGCTGTACGATCTGCGTGAAGCGCTGCGCGGTCAGGCCTTCTGCCTTGATGGCTGCGATCATGTCAGCTTGCGCTGCGGCCTCGATCTCCTGAGCGGCGGCCTGATCTTCTGCGGCCTGCAGCTTCGGCGTTGCTTCTTCAGCAATCTTGGTCAGCGCGCCATTGGCGGCGACGAACTGCTCGATCTCTGCATCGCTGACCGGGTCGATCTCAGGCTGCTGCATCTGCGGCTGAGCCTGCTGCGGCATGCTTTGCTGTGCGACGGCTGCACCGCCTGCAAGGGTCATGGCTGCTGCAAGAGCGGCGCCAGCACCGAAACGAAATCTGTTGAGAGACATGGAGGTCTCCTTTCCTTGTTTGCGCGAAGGAGCCAATCAGATCGAAAGCTCTGGTTCAACCCGTTGGGCGCGGATGTGATCGCTTTGTAATTTAATGGTTTTTCATGAAGGCACTGTCATTTACGACACGCCCGAGCCGCTGTGGCGGGCGAACGCGCATTGCCCCTGTTCAAACCCCACCCGGCGCATTATCTCATGGGATAGCACAAGGGCTGCGGCGTTCGAGGAAGCCAGCTGTCCGCCGACCTTACGTTCCGTCAAGGGAGCTGGCGCTGGGACTGGCCGTGGCCTATCCTAACCGGCACCCACCTAGTTACTAGGTCGACGGGACACGAGCGCTAAGACGGCGCATGTGGTCCTTGTGCATTCCTTTCGCGCGCATCCAGCTTGACAATCAGGCCGCTCCAGCCCGACAGGGCAGGCCATGTCAGCGACCACGCTTCCCCTGCTTCTCTGCCTCTTGTCCGCTGTGACAGTCGCGCTTGCCAATTTTGCGGTAAAGCGCGGCGGCGACGTGCTCAGTGCGCGCATGGTGCTGTCGATCACCTCGGCGCTCTGCGTCCTGCCTTTTGCCTTCTTCGTCCCGTTTCCAGAAGCCGAACTCTGGCCAGCCATTGCGATGGCGATCGGCGCGCACTGGGTCTATCAGTTCTTCATGATCCGCGCCCTGCACCGGGGTGACCTGTCGCTGGTCTTTCCGGTCATGCGCGGGCTCGCACCATTGGCGACCGCCGTCATTGCTGTCTTTGCGCTGCAGGAAATGCCTACCCTGCTGGGCTGGGCGGGTCTGGCGCTCGCGACACTGGCACTGATTGTGTTCGCCCTGCCTGCTGGCAAGTCGCTGGATCAGGCGTCTCTCGACCGCATTGCGCTGATGTGGGCGGGACTGACCGCGCTCGGCATCGGCCTCTATTCAGTGACGGATGCGTATGGTGTGCGGCTCGCAGAGAACCGGTTCACCTTCATTGTCTGGCTCTTCATGCTCGACTGGCTCGGCACCACAGCTGTGACCGTCTGGACGCGGCGCGGCCAGCTTTTCAAGCGCCTGCGCCCGCAGCTTGTTGGCGGCGCCGTTGGCGGAGTCTCGTCGGTTATCTCCTATGGCGCAGCGCTGCTTGCCTTTTCGATGACGGACGCGGCCACTGTGACCGCCATGCGCGAAACCTCTGTCGTGTTCGGGGCGATCTTGGGGGCGGTCTTCCTGAAGGAAGGGTTCGGCCCGCGCCGGATCGTGGCCGCCTGCGTCCTCGCAGCGGGCCTCCTCCTGCTTGAGACCAGCCTTTAATCCTCCTTTCGGATATAGCTGCTAGGGGCAGCTATATGAAACTCGCCCGCCATCTTGCAGGCTATCTGCCGGCCAACCTCGCCAGCGCGCTCGCCTCCTTCGGGGCGGTCTATGTCTTCACGCGCCTGCTTGGGCCGGAAGAGTATGGCCGCTACGCGCTGATGCTGTCTGTGATGGCGCTGATCCACACGCTGACGCTGGCGCCGGGCGAAGCGGCTGCCTACCGCTATACCGCCAAGGCGCGCGCAGAAGGCGAGGATGCCCTCACCGAGCATTTCGCCACGGTACGCGCCCTTCTGCTGCGGTCTCTTTTGCTGGCGGCACTGGTCATGATCGTACTGGCCGCGGCCGTTTCCCATCTGCCGCGCTACCTCCACATCCTGCCATGGATCGCGCTCTCCATGCCGATCGGCACGCTGGTCCAGGCCACGCTGGAAGCGCATCGCGCGAGCCAGGAGGTCCAGCGCTATGTGCTTATCTATTCGTTCAAGCTGCTTGGCGGGTTTGCGATCGGGGCTCTGATCGCCTGGCTGACTGATGCTGGCGCCGCGGCCCCATTCATGGGTCTTGTGATTGCCGGCCTTATCGTCGGCATTCCGCAATTACTCTGGCTGCAAAATCAGGCGAAGGGCGGCGCGCCAAATCCTGCAAAAGTCCGGACCTACTACGCTTACGGCCTGCCGATTGCGGCCGCCTTGTCGCTCGACCTTCTGCTCTCGGTCGCTGACCGCTTCCTCATCTCGCTGTTCATCGGGGAGGCCGCCGTCGGCGCATATGCTGCGGGCTATGGCGTTGCCGACAAGACGATCCTGCTGCTCTGCGCATGGGCGGCCATGGCAGGCCAGCCGCTCGTCCTTGCGGCCTTCGAAGAGAAGGGAAAGGAAGCGGCCCGCCACGAGGCGCGGGGTCTGGTCTCGACCATGCTGCTTATCGGCCTTCCTGCCGCAATGGGCCTTGCCCTGGTTGCAGAACCTCTCTCAGAGGCGCTGATCGGCGAAGACCTTCGCGAGCAGGCGGCGCGCATCATTCCCTGGATTGCATTCGCCGGGCTGATGAATGGCCTTTTGATGCACTATTATACGGACGCCTTTCAGCTGGCGCAGAAGACGGGCGAGCAGGCACTGCTCATGCTGATCCCGGCGGGCGTAAATATTGTCGCGAACCTGATACTGATCCCGCAGTTCGGCATCATTGGCGCCGTCGCCGCCACCATTATCAGTTATGCGATCGGCATCCTGGTGATCGCCGGGCGCGGCAGGCGGTATGTCGCTTTCCCATTTCCCTTCGTGCCATTCCTGAAGATCCTTGCAGCGTCTCTCGCCATGTGGCCGGCCATCGCGATTATTCCGGAATTTGGCGGCTGGCTGGAGCTCATCGCTAAAGCCATCGCGGGCGCCATTGTCTATGCCGCAGCCGCGCTTGCGATTGATGCTGGAGGTGCCCGGTCATTCGTGCAAGACAGGCTCAACGCATCCAACGAGCCCCCAGCTACGTAACAGGCTTCATGACAGACAAAAGCTCCGACCTGGACACTGCCGCCAACAAAGCCAACCAGATCTGGGGTGAACTGCTGCCCGTGATCGCTTTTGTGGCGGTCTACAATCTGATCCGGCTGCTCGGCATCGACGTCGAGACCTCGATCGGCGGCGTCAATATGGCCATCAATTCCGATACGGCGCTCTATTGGGCGACCGGCGTGCTGATCGTCCTCACCGTCGGTTTTATCGCCCGCAGGCTGATGACCGGCGGGCGCGTGCCGCTCTTTACGCTGCTCAGCGCAGGGATCGTCGGCTCCTTCGGCATCATCGGCATCGTTCTGCAGGACAAGGGCTTCATCTATGCAAAGCCGACCATCCAGCAGCTGATCCTAGCCGCCTTCATCTTCGGCTCGCTCGCTTTCGGCACGAATATCTGGAAAGTGATGTTTAAGACGGTGTTCGACCTGCCAGACCATGCCTGGACGCAGCTTGCGATCCGCTGGGGCGGTTATTTTGTCTTCATGGCGGCCGCCAATGAGTTTGTCTGGCGCTATTTCGTGCCGCCACTGGAAGAGCCGCTCTATATTGCAGGCCTGCTCTGGGCCCCGGCGGGGGAGTATGACTTCCTCGGCATCACATTCGGCGCGCGCAATTTCGAGGATGCCTGGGCCACCTGGTGGAAGCTTGGCACCTGGGTCATCACGCTGGCCTTCGGCGCGGCAAATGTGCCCTATACGATGAAGCATCTTCGCGACAGTGATGACGACACCGCCAAGGGCGAAAGCGAAGCTAGCGCGTAACCTTGTCGGTATTCGGCGGGTTGCCGTAAGGCACGAAGTCCGCCTTGCCACGGGTCTCAGCATAATGCGTCAGCGCCCAGACGACCGTCGGGAAAGCAAGCTCTGACCAAGGAATATCCTTCCAGTCGAAGAGCTGCACATCAATGCTTTCCGGCCCCGCTTTGAAGTCTGACACGAGACGCGCGCGGAACATGACCTGGACCTGCCCGATGCGCGGAATGGAATAGGTCGCCAGCATACGGTCGATATCGATGGTCGCGCAGGCTTCCTCGCGGGCCTCTCGCTGCGCGGCCTCCTCAACGGTTTCGCCAAGCTCCATATATCCGGCTGGCAGCGTCCAGAAGCCTTTGCGCGGTTCGATCGCGCGCTTGCAGAGCAGGATCTGGTCGCCCTTGGTCACGACTGAGCCCGCCACGATGCGCGGATTGCGGTAATCGACGAAGCCGCAGGTCTGGCAGATCCGGCGTTCGCGGTCATCGCCGTCAGGAACGCCAAGCTCAAAATTCTCGCTCACTGTCTGTGTCATCAGCCTGTTATTGTGTTGGTTTATTGCGGATTCACATTGATCCGCACACGGTTTGTTTCCAGATACTGTCTAAGAACAGGCTGGATAAAGTGAAAAGCAAGGATAGATCGACATGGCTGACCAACAAGACGCGCAGGGCTTCGATCTGTCCACATCGCCGAGCCATCTGCTGCACCGCGCCCAGCAGGCCGCCGTCAATCTTTCGACCGAAGCGCTGGCAGCACAGGGGCTGACCCTTCGCCAATTTGCCGTCCTCGCCGCGCTCGCGAGCGAAGAAGGCCAGAGCCAGTCCAGCCTTGTCGACCGCACAGGTATTGACCGCTCCACGCTGGCCGAGATGGTCCGCCGGATGGAGGCTTCGGGCTATATCGAGCGCACCACCTCGCCAGAGGATGCCCGCGCCAAGGCGGTCTCTCTCCTTGCCAAGGGACGCGAAGTCTACGAGGCGGCGCTACCGGGCGTAGAAGCGGCTGATAAAGAATTGCTCGCCATGATCCGTTCCAACCGCCGCGCCGGCTTCATCCTGTCGCTTGCGGCCATTGGCGCACCGGAAGAAGAGCCGGAGATCGAGGAAGCCGAGACCGAAGACGCTGCCGACGCTGGCGCGGACACGTCCAAGAAGAGCAAGCCGAAGAAGTCCAAGAAGGACAAAGCGGCCAAGGCGGAAAAATCAAAGTCCGACAAGAAGAAGAAAAAGAAAAAGAAGAAGTAGCCCCGGCCTAGCCGCCAAGCGCTTCTGCGACCTGCTGGCTACGCTCGACGTCCAGCGGACCGCGCACATGCAGGATGATCTGCCCATCTTCGCTGATCACGAAGGTCTCAGGCACGCCGGTCAGGCCAAAGTCGAGACCGCCCTGCCCTGACGGGTCGACGCCGATCTGCTCGAACGGGTTTCCAAGCTCTTCCAGGAAAGCGCGCGTTGCTTCGGGTGCATCCTTGTAGGCAAGGCCGTAGACCTGCCCGGGAAACTGTTCAGCGAGCGAAGTGATATCGCCATGCTCAGCCCGGCAGGGCGCGCACCAGCTGGCAAACAGGTTCACCATGACCGGACCATCGCCCGGCGGCGTGGCGAAGCTGATCTCCTGCTCTGGCGCATCCAGCAACGTGAAGGCGCGCTCAGGGGCGCTGCGGTCAGCCTTGGCGACAAAGCTCTCATCATCCGGCTGCATCAGCTGGTAGGCGCCAAGCACGCCCAGCCCGAGCAGGAGCGCAACTGGGATGACGAGAAGCCAGCGTTTCATCAGCCCTGCTCCCGTTCGGCCTGCAGACGGTCCAGACGGCGCTTGGCGATCCGCGCGCGGATGAGCGCATAGACAAACAGCCCCACCGGCACGACCGCGCCGATCGCGTAGATGGTCCAGATAAAGGCGGCATTCTGTTCAAAGACTGGAAGCATGGATCAGGACCCCGACAGCTTGCGCGCGATGAGAACATCGCCGCGGCGGCTCCAGACCTCTGCGCGCATCAACATCATGGTGAGGCCTGCAAAGAAGATCATGTGCGCCAGCCCGCCAATCAGGAGCGGTGTCAGATAGACAGGCGGCATGGCCGGTCCGTCGAGGCGCAACACGCTCGCATCCTGATGGATGGAGGACCAGATATCGACCGAGAACTTGATGAGCGGCACGTTGACGGCGCCGACCATGGCGAGGATTGCGCCGGCGCGCGCTGCCTTCTGGCGCGTCTCCATGGCTGCACGTAGCGCCATATATCCAAGGAACAGGAAGAACATCACCAGCACCGACATCATGCGGGCATCATCCCAGAGCCACCATGTGCCCCAGGTCGGCTTGCCCCAGATGGAGCCTGTTGCAAGGCACATTGCCGTATAGGCCGCGCCGAGCGGGGCGATGGATTTGGCCGCCATGTCGGCGAGCTCATGCCGCCAGACGAACCAGATGAGGCTGGTTGCGGCGAGGCCCATATAGCTTGCCATGGCGAGCCAGGCAGACGGGACATGGACGAACATGGCGCGCATGATGTCGCCGCCCTGATAGTCATCTTGCGGCACGACCCAGAGGCCCTGCCAGACGCTCCACACCATCAGCAGCGCGCCAACACCCAGGCAGGCAGGCGCAAGCCAGCGCGAAAGCGCCATGAAACGATGCGGATTGGCAAAAGCCCTGATCATGGCTCCCCCTGATAAAGGTCTCTCAATCGACCGCCAAGCGCAGCGCCGCAGATGCGGCGAAAGGTGCAATCGAGAGCGCAAATAGCGTCGTGGCGCCAAGGAAAAGCAGGCTCGGCCCGCCCGGCCCCTCGATTGTCGCAAGCGCCCCGAAGATCGCGGTCGGCACGAAGAGCGGCAGTGCGAGCAGCGAAATAAGAAGCCCGCCGCGCGCCACGCTTGCGGCGAGGGCCCCGGCAACACCGCCCCATAGGAAGAAGGCCAGACCGCCAAGCCCATAGGCCAGCATGGCAGGCACAAGCGCGCCCGGGTCGACCTGAAGCGCGATGCCGATGGGCGGGGTCAACAGGACAAGCGGCAGACCGGAGACGAGCCAATGCGCGACGATCTTTGCTGCGGCGACGAGGAAGAGCGGCGTCTCTTCCTGCGCCCAGAGTTCCAGCACGCCGTCTTCAAGGTCGGCCTGAAAAACCCGCTCCATCGAAACAAGAGAGGCAAGCGCAAGCGCAACCCAGAGAATGCCTGTGCCGATAGATGAGAGCTGGCTCGCCTCGCTGCCTACCGTGAACGGCACCAGCATGGCCGCGCCAGCAAAGAAGCCGATTGGGAGCAGCACGCCTGCGCCGCCCGCCCAGGCCTCACCAAGCGCCTGACGAAAAGCGGCTCGAAGGGGAGATGGGCTTTTCATAGCTGCACTTCGCCGCTCGCCTGAAACGGCGCTTCGCCGTGCAGCGCTGCGATCACGGCGCCGCCAGAGGCGCGGTGCTTGTCGATGAGACCGGTAACGAGCGTCTTGCCTTGAGTATCCAGTGCAGAGAAAGGCTCATCCAGCAGCCAGAGCGGGCGATCTGCCAGCAGCAGGCGTGCAATTGCGGTGCGGCGCTTCTGCCCGGCTGAAAGAAGACGGCCCGCCACATCGAAGGGTCGCTCAATCCCCATCTGGCCCGCAATCTCTTTTGTATCTGCGCTGCTGCCCCACACCCGGCCCCAGTGCGACAGGTGCGCGCGCGGCGTTTCATGCGGCTTCAGCCCGTTGCGATGGCCGATCCAGTGATGGCGGACCGGGCGCTCCACCGTCCCCGCATCCGGGCGCGACACGCCGCCCAGCATACGAAGAAGGGTCGATTTCCCCGCCCCATTTGCCCCGCGCAGCACCAGCGCCTCACCGGCTTTCACCTCAAGCGAAAGGTCCGAGAAAAGGACGCGTTCACCCCGGATTGCGCCGAGGCTAGCTGCCCTGATGAGAAACTCAGGCGTCATGGCTGCGTTTTCTGCCAAGAAGTCTCATCCCCGTGCAATTGCGTATGCCGCACATCGACTATATGAGACAGGCAAACCAGCGCAGCGCACCGGCGCGCGCCCACCGGACACATGCAAGAAGAGGTCACTCCCACGATGCCATCCCTCGACAGTTTTAATTCACGCCGCACACTCGATGTCGACGGCAAGTCATACGTCTACTACTCGCTTTCCGCCGCTGGCGAAAACGGTCTGGGCGATGTGTCACGCCTTCCTGCCTCGCTCAAGGTGCTGCTGGAAAACATGCTGCGCAACGAAGATGGCAAGACGGTCACCAAAGCCGACATCCTCGCCTTCAAGGAATGGCTCGAGACCAAAGGCGACATGAGCCACGAGATCGCCTATCGCCCGGCCCGCGTCCTGATGCAGGACTTCACCGGCGTTCCGGCTGTTGTTGACCTTGCTGCCATGCGCGACGCGGCCGAAAAGCTCGGCGCCGATGCAGAGGCCATCAACCCGCTCGTTCCTGTCGATCTCGTCATCGACCACTCGGTCATGGTCGACTTCTTCGCCGGTCCGGACAGCTTCGAGAAGAACGTGAAGGTCGAGTATGAGCGCAATTTGGAGCGTTATGAGTTCCTGCGCTGGGGCTCCAAGGCCTTCCGCAATTTCCGCGTTGTCCCGCCGGGCACCGGCATCTGTCACCAGGTGAACCTCGAATATCTTGGCCAGACCGTCTGGACCAAGGAAGAAGACGGCGAGACGGTTGCCTATTTCGACACCTGCGTCGGTACCGACTCCCACACCACCATGATCAACGGCCTCGCCGTTCTCGGCTGGGGCGTTGGCGGTATCGAAGCTGAAGCAGCGATGCTCGGCCAGCCGGTGTCCATGCTGATCCCGGAAGTCGTCGGCTTTAAGCTGACCGGCAAGCTCGCAGAGGGCGCAACTGCGACCGACCTCGTGCTCACCGTCACCCAGATGCTGCGCAAGCACGGCGTCGTCGGCAAGTTCGTCGAATTCTACGGCCCGGGCCTCGCAAACCTGACCCTCGAAGACGAAGCCACCATCTCCAACATGGCGCCAGAATATGGCGCGACGTGCGGCTTCTTCCCGGTCGACGAAGAGACGATCCAGTACCTCTCTGACACGGGCCGTGACCCGGAACGCGTGAAGCTGGTCGAAGCCTATGCAAAGGCACAAGGCTACTGGCGCCCGGAACAGAAAGACCCTGTCTATACCTCCACGCTCGAGCTTGATCTTGGCAGCGTCGTTCCATCGCTCGCTGGTCCAAAGCGTCCGCAGGACCGCGTTCTGCTGACCGAGGCCGACAATGCCTTCCGTGACGCTCTCAGCGAGATCCGCGGCGGCAAGAAGGACCCTGACACGACGCCAAGATCGGAAGGCGAATCCCGTTTCGTCGATGAGGGCGCACAGAACGTCTACACCGACCCCGAGGCCTATGGCGTCTCCATGCACGCGGTCGAAGGCACGGACTTCCACATCCACGACGGCTCTGTCGTCATCGCAGCCATCACGTCCTGTACCAACACCTCAAACCCGTCGGTCATGCTGGCCGCTGGCCTTCTGGCCCGCAACGCGCTTGAGAAGGGCCTTGGCCGCAAGCCTTGGGTGAAGACCTCTCTCGCACCGGGCTCCAAGGTGGTGACCGACTATCTTGAGCGCGCAGGCCTGCAGGACGACCTCGATGCGATGGGCTTCAACCTCGTTGGCTATGGCTGCACGACGTGTATCGGTAACTCCGGTCCGCTGCCGCCAGCCATCTCCAAGGCTGTGAACGAGAACGACCTCGTTGTCGGCTCCGTCCTCTCGGGCAACCGCAACTTTGAAGGCCGTATCAGCCAGGACGTGCGCGCGAACTATCTCGCTTCGCCGCCACTGGTTGTTGCCTATGCGATCGCTGGCTCCCTGCACGTGAACCTCACCAAGGATCCGCTCGGCAAGGACAAGGACGGCAATGACGTCTATCTCAAGGACATCTGGCCATCCTCGAAAGAGATCGCCGAAGTCATGCGTGAAGCTGTGACGCCTGAGATGTTCTCTGAGCGCTATGGCAACGTGTTCGAAGGTGACGAGCACTGGCAGAACATCTCTGTCACCGGTTCGAAGACCTATTCCTGGCCGGAATCGACCTATGTGCAGAACCCGCCATACTTTGACGGCATGACGGTCGATCTCGACAAGGCAGAGGACGTCAAGGATGCCCGCATCCTCGGCCTCTTCGCTGACTCCATCACCACCGACCACATCTCGCCGGCTGGCGCGATCAAGCCGTCCAGCCCGGCTGGCCGCTACCTGCAGGAGCACGGTGTGGAAGTCACTGACTTCAACTCCTACGGCTCTCGCCGCGGTAACCACGAAGTCATGATGCGCGGCACCTTTGCCAATATCCGCATCAAGAACCAGATGGTTCCGGGTGTCGAAGGCGGCGTGACGATCCATCATCCGTCTGGCGAGCAGATGGCCATCTACGATGCCGCCATGAAGTACCAGAAAGACGGCAAGCAACTCGTCGTCTTCGCTGGCAAGGAATACGGCACCGGCTCTTCGCGTGACTGGGCGGCGAAGGGCACGATCCTTCTCGGCGTTCAGGCTGTTGTCGCAGAGAGCTTCGAGCGTATTCACCGCTCCAACCTCATCGGCATGGGCGTGCTCCCACTGCAGTTCAAGGACGGTCAGTCCTGGCAGGCGCTGGGTCTTGATGGCTCTGAGGAAGTCAGCATTTCGGGCATCAGCGACATCAGCCCGCGTCAGGACATCGACGTCACCATCAAGAAGGCAGACGGCTCCACCCAGACCGTCTCCACGCTGGTGCGCATCGATACCGAGAACGAGCTCGACTACTACCGCAATGGCGGCATCCTGCACTATGTGCTGCGTAATCTCGCCCGCGAAGCTGCGTAAACGCGTGTAGAAAGCAAGTAAAAACAAGGTGCCGCTCTTTGGAAGAAGGGCGGCACCTTCATTTCACGCCTTAGTGAATTCAATTTCATCCCGTCTGGCGGTAAGTGCGCTTTCCATGAGACCGATCAACAAGATTTTCGCCGTTCCGGCCCTGATCTTCAGCTGCAGCGCAGGCGCGGCATCCGCCGAGACGCCGGTGCTGGTGGAACTGTTTGCCTCAAATAATTGTCAGGTCTGCCCGCAAGCCTATGACACGCTTCGCGAGATCGAGAGCGAGCGCGGCGACGATGTTCTCATCCTGACCTGGGCGGTCGATTATTGGGACTATCTTGGAGAGCCTGACCCGTTGGCGCTTCCAGCGGCCGCTGCACGTCAGACCGCCTATGCAGAGCGCTTTGGCCTGCGCGGGCCCTACACCCCGCAATCGGTCTACAATGGCGAAAAGGAATGCCCGGCGACGCGCAAGGCGACAGTCGAGGCAAACATCGACAGCCAGAAATCGGTCAACACGCCCTATGAGATCGAGATCAGGGCGATTTCCGAAAACCGCTTCACGCTGAGCGGAAGCGTGCCTTCGCCTGCGCAAGTCCAGCTTGTCGAATATGCGCGCGATGAGGCGCGGGGCGGCGACATGGTCAATCCGGTGATCGAAGCACGCTCACTTGGTCTCTGGTCTGGTGGAAGCGTCACCTACGCCTATACATGCGAAAGCAACTGCGCGCTGATTGTACAGGCGCGCGATTTCGGGCATGTCTATGCAGCGCAGGCGCTGGATGAGAGCGCGGGTTAGGCCCGCGCCCCTAAAACAGACCTATCTCAGGATTTCGACGACAGTGAATCGAGCTGCTTCTGCATCAGCTCCATCTGCGCCTTGAGCGCGGACATGGCGTCGTCGCGGGCCTCGGACGTTTCCTGCTTGCTTGCGCTGGACCGCGGAGCCTTCTCAGCCTCGCTCTGACGCGGGCCAGCCGCTGCGCCCGCAGCGCCCGGCACGGCGAACATCTTCATCGCCTGCTCGAACATCTCCATGTTGCGGCGGGTCTGGGTCTCGAAGAAGGCCATCGGATGGGCACCGCCCATCGCTTTTTTCCAGCGCTCCTGGCTCTCGGCAAAGCTGTTCATGCTCATGTCCAGCCAGGCTGGCAGCATGTTTTGTGCACCGCCCCCATAGAAGCCGATCAGCTGGCGCAGGAAGGAGAGTGGCAGGGCGCCGTCGCCCTTGTTCTCTTTCTCGAAAATGATCTGGGTCAGGACCGAACGGGTGAGGTCTTCGCCCGATTTTGCGTCGCGGACTTCGAAGTCTACTTCGCGCCGCACAAGATCTGCGAGGTGATCGAGCGTCACATAGGATGAGGTTGATGTGTCATAGAGACGCCGGTTGGCGTACTTCTTGATGATGACTGTTTCACCAGTCCCGTTTGCCTTGGTCATTTCATGCCCTTCAATTCGCCCTCGGGAGCGATTCTTATCGTGATTTCAGCCTAGGATGGCATGAAATAGCGAGACTTTCAAAATCATACGTCCGGCTTATACAGGGCCCAGCTTACAACAAGTTGAGCAGACGCAACAAAATTTTTTGCTGCGCAACACGCCTGGAGGAGAGATATGGCAAAAGTCGCACTGGTTACCGGTGGCACGAGGGGGATTGGACGCGCGATCAGCGAGCGGTTGAAAGCCGACGGCTTCGCAGTCGCAGCAAACTTTGCTGGCAATGAGGAAGCTGCCCGCCAATGCGAGGCAGACCTCGGCATCAAATGCTACAAGTTCGACGTCGCAAGCTTTGAGAGCACGCAAGAAGGCCTCAAGCAGATCGAGAGCGAACTTGGACCTGTCGATGTTGTCGTCAACAATGCGGGCATCACGCGCGATGCGCCGTTCCACAAGATGACGCTCGAGCAGTGGAATGAGGTCATCAGCGTTGACCTGACCTCTGCCTTCAACGTGACCCGTCAGGTCTGGGACGGCATGCGTGAGCGCAATTGGGGCCGCATCATCAACATCTCGTCGATCAACGGCCAGAAGGGTCAGTTCGGTCAGGCGAACTATTCAGCTGCCAAGGCGGGCCTGATCGGCTTCACCAAGGCGCTGGCACAGGAAGGCGCCAAGAAGGGCATCACCGTAAACGTGGTCGCCCCTGGCTATATCGACACGGACATGGTCCGCGCTGTGCCGGAGAAGGTGCTGGAAAGCATCATCGGCACCATCCCGGTTGGCCGTCTCGGCAAGGCAGAGGAGATCGCATCCATGTGTTCTTACCTCTCCAAGGATGAAGCCGCCTTCATCACTGGCGCCACCATGACAGTGAACGGCGCGCAGTACATCGCTGGCTAGTCTGCCGAAGACTGGCTCTCGAAATGGAGCGGGTGGACGAGATCAAGGCGTCCACCCGACACCCAGCCCCGAAACTCCCCCACTGTTCCAGCTGGCAGGTCGCAAAGGCGTTCAGCGCCCCTTGCGATGTCGATGACCAGTGCGCGGCCCATTGTTGAGCGGGCGCAAGCCGGCGGGTCGCCATAGGTCTCTGCGGGGATCGGGGCCTCGCCGCCAAGCTCTGTCAGAACAATGAGAAAGCCGCGTGTTTCTGCATCTATCGCGGAGGCCCGCAAAGGCAGGTAGGCCGCCTCGTCCCACAAGCCTGCACGCGCGCTACGCGCGGCACGTTCGGCCTCCACCAGCGCTTCACTGCCTGCTGACGTGTCCGGATAGATTCGAAGGCGCGCGCCGCCCCGGCGCAGCATCTCCTCATTCACCCAGAAATCCGGCCCTTTGGCATCAGTGGTTTCGACATGTGCCAGCGCCCGGTCATAGCGGTCCCGCGTCAGGCCAGGATAATAGAGGCGGACCTCACGCCCCATGACCATGTCCTCGAGCATGCGCGAGGCCTTTTCTGCGAAGGGGTCCGGGTCGTTATCACGCCAGTTCATCGCCGGGGCTTCGAGACCGACAAGGCGGACGCTCTGGCCGGTATCGAGGACGAGTGCATCGCCGTCGATGATGCGCACCACGCGGCCGCGCTCGCCGGGCTCCATCTCAGATAGCGGGCCCGCCTTGCCGCAGGCCGTGACCATGATGAGGGCAAATGCCCACGCCGCCAGTCCTTTCCGCATCGCCACCCCTTCTAACCCATCCAAAAACGCGTTATCGCCGATCGTGCGCGTCCTCGTAGCTCAGCAGGATAGAGCAACAGATTCCTAATCTGTAGGTCACAGGTTCGAATCCTGTCGGGGACGCCAATTTATCGCGCGAAATCTGAGGTATTTGCTACGTCGAGCTGCCTTAAGTGACGGCAGCGCGTTCGCGGTATTCTTCCTTGTCCCAGCTCTCGGTCTCCAGGATTTCCGCCAGCGCATCCATTGCGTCCCAGACGTCGATGAAGCGCAGGAAGAGCGGCGAGAGGCCGAAGCGGATCGTGTCGGGCGCGCGGAAATCAGCGAGAATATTTCGGGCCGCGAGCGCGCGGACAATCTCGTGCGCATGTGGGTGGCTGAAGCTGACATGGCCGCCGCGATCCTTGCCCTGGATCGGCGAGCCGACCGTCAGGCCGATGTCGCGCGCCCGTGTGGTCACAAGATCACCCAACACCCGCGCCTTGGCAGCCACGAGCGAAATATCCAGCGCTTCGAATGCTTCCAGCGCGCCCGAAAGCGCCGCAAGGGACAGGATGGGTGGGGTACCATTGGCAAAGCGGGTAATGTCGCCAGCCGGGGTGTATTCCGGGTCGAAAGTGAAGGGGCTCGCATGCCCCATCCAGCCCGGCATCGGGCTTTCGAGTTTCTCGATCAGGTCTTTTTCGACATAGAGGAATGACGGCGCACCCGGCCCACCATTGAGGTATTTATAGGTGCAACCCGTGCCGAGCTTGGCGCCGGCCTTGTTGAGCGCGACCTCAATGACGCCTGTCGCGTGGCTAAGGTCCCAGATGATGAGACCGCCCACTTTACTCGCCAGCTTCTCCTCAGCGGCCATGTCGCGGCGCTCGGCATTGCGGTAGTTCACGAGGCTGCGGATCAGGATGCCGCCCGTTTCCTGCATTGCCGCGATGCCCGTGCCCGCCTCGACCCGCCGGAAATCCGCGCCCTGAAGCGTCGACAGGGCTTCGGTGATGTACTGGTCGGTCGGAAACTCGTCTTCCTCGATGATGAGGGTGGTGGATGCTGAGAGGCCCGCCGAAAGCGCCGCCGAGGCAAGCTTGAAGATATTCGCCGAAACGCTGTCAGCGATCATGACTTCCTGCTGGCGTGCACCGACAAGGCGCGCGAGCTGCGCACCTGTCGTCTTGGCCAGGGTGAACCAGCCTGCGCTATTCCATGAGCGCACCAGCCCCCGGCGCCAGTCATACTTGGCTGACTGGTTGAGCGCATCGAGCGCATTGTGCGTGGCCGGGCCGAGCGAATGACCGACGAGATAGATGAGGCCGCCCTCCAGGTCGAAAGCCTCGCGCGCATGGGCGAGGATATCGTGCCGGTCGATGGCAATGGCGCTATCGCGGCTGGAGGGGCAATTATAGATCATCAGCTCATTAACCCTTATGGGCGCATTCGGTTCTCTTGCCATTGCGCGGCTTGGCGGGCAGATCAATGGAGATTCAGCTGTTGGAGCAAGCCTTTGCGTATTCAATCCCAGCTTTGCGCAGCTGCGCTCCTGCTCGCCGCTTGCGCCGGCGAAACACACTCAGCTGAGACAGGGCCGACTGTCGCAGGCGACGGTGCTGCAACAGACACTGCAGAGGCCGCGATGGCAGAAGATGCACTGATGAACTGGGGCGACCTCTTGGGCCGCCCGGCCCCGCAGCCTGATATGACTGTGACAACAGGTCCCGGCGCAACTGACCTCGTGGATGTCTGGCTACCAGAGGGCGAAGGGCCCTTCCCGACGGTCCTGATGATCCATGGCGGCTGCTGGCAGAAGGAAATCGCGGACCGGACGCTGATGAACTATGCCGCAAGCGCCCTGCGCGATGAAGGCATGGCCGTCTGGAACATTGAGTATCGCGGCGTCGATGAGGCTGGCGGCGGTTATCCGGGGACATTCCTGGATGTGGCACGGGCCGTGGATGCCTTGGTAGAGCAAGGCCCAGCGCTCGGGCTCAATACGTCCAATGTCGTCGCGACGGGCCACTCGGCTGGCGGACACCTCGCCCTCTGGGCAGCGGCGCGGCCCAACATCTCTGAGAATAGCCCGCTCTTTAACGAGGCCCCCTTCGTACCGAAAGCTGTGGTGAATGTCGGCGGGCTCGCTGACCTCGAAGCCTCTGCCCCCGTCACGCAGTCAGGCTGCCTCGCCGACATTATGGACGTGCTGACCGGAGCGCCTTCAGATACCCGTGCTGACGTCTTCTCCGACACCTCACCAGCTGTGCTGCTACCGCTCGGCGTCCCGCAGGTCAGCGTGAATGGCACGCGCGACCGGATCGCGCCGCCGGAGCTTGGGCAGGGCTATACCGCGAAAGCGGCTGAGGCCGGTGACAGCGCGGAATATGTCGAGGTTCCCGGCGGCCATGTCGAGCTCGTCGCCCCGGGCACGCCTGCTTTCGACCGGCAGATTGAGATCCTGAAAAACCTGCTGGACCTTGATGCCGAGGACGCCGAATAGAGCGTCCTCCTGCACCAGTCTGGCAATTACCGCATCACGTCTGGAAGATCGTTCGTGTCGGCTGGTTCGTGCTGGATGATCACACGGGCCCCAAGCTCTGCGGCGCGGGCTTCGAACTCGGCCATGGAGGCGCGCGTCTGTTCAACATCGGTGTTGAAGGCTGGCACGCGCTCACCCTCGCGGCTTTCTTCGCGGTGATAGAGGTCACCGGTCAGGAAGACAGGCCCGGTTTCCGGCAGGTTCACCAGAAGTGAGGAATGGCCCGGCGTGTGACCCGGCGTTTCCATGATGATCACAGAGCCATCGCCGAAAACGTCGTGATTGTCGCCAATCGTCTCGCGCGTCAGGCCTTCAAAGGCCGGGAACTGGCTCTCTGACTGGCCCTCAGCTTCGCTTTCCGCGCCAGCATCCGGGAACATGAAGCCGTATTCGGTTTCATTGACGAGCCATGTCGTGGACGGGTCGATATCACCTGCCTGACCGACATGATCGAAATGGCTGTGCGAGATGGCAACCATTTCCACGTCCGACATGCCAAGGCCCATTTCGATGAGCTGGTCGGAAATCGTCTTCTCAAGCGATACGGTGAAAACGTCCTGTGTCTGCTCTCCGGCCTCAACCAGTTCACCCGGAAGACCGAGATCCCAGAGCAGGTCGCCGTCCGGGTGGCGGACTAGCCAGCACGTATCGGTGAAGGTGTCCGTCTGACCCGCATAATCGCCTTCGACCGAGAAGATGTTGAGATCGGAGACGTAGATCGTGCCGCAATCGAGCTTGATCAGCTGCAGCTCTTCAGCCGGTTCGGATGCCATCGTGTAGGCAGGCGTTTCGCCAGCAGCCGTGTCCATGTCGCCGGATACGTCGCCTTCGGCCGGAGCGGGCGGCGCGGTCTCATCCGCCGGTGCCTCTGTCGGAGAACAGGCGCTCATCGCCAGTGCGAGCGCGCCGAGTGAAACGAGTGGCAGTATTTTCATTGATCGAAGTCCCCTGAGATCAGCCCTGTCGCCAATCTAGCCGGGCTATTCAGCGAAAGATAGCGCGCCGCCGGAAGTGACCGTGCGATAGAAGCAAGATTTCCGGTCAGTGTGACATGCAGGCCCCTTCTGGGTCACTTTCAGGAGGATCGTATCCTGATCACAATCGATGAGAATGTCGTTCACGGTCTGCGTATTGCCGGAGGTCTCCCCCTTGCGCCACAGCTTGCCGCGCGAGCGGGAGAAATACGTCGCTTCGCCTGTCTCGATGGTCTGGCGCAGCGCCTCCTCATTCATCCAGGCCATCATCAGCACGTCGCCTGTCGCGCTATCCTGCGCCACGGCGGGGATGAGGCCATCGGAATTGAATTTGGGCCGCAGCTCCTTTGCTTCGTCCTGCGCAGAGCCGGAAAGCGGAGGTTGGAAGTCCGTCATCAGATAATTCCTTTTTCGCGCAGGCGCGCCTGCTCGGATACGTCGACGCCGATGGACGTCAGGATGCTGGCCGTATCGGCACCAAGCGCCGGACCGGCATGGTCTACCTTGCCCGGCGTATCGGAGAGTTTGGGGAAGACACCTTGCATCGGAACTTCGCCCAGCATTGGGTGCGCGACCCTGATGATGGCCTCGCGCGCCTTGATGTGGGCATCCTCCAGCATCTCGCGCGCAGTGTTCACCGGTCCGCACGGGACGCCGTTCGCCTCGCACTGAGAGAGAACATCATCGACGGTGCGCTCACCCGTCCAGGCCGCAATTTTTTCATCAAGCTCATGCTGATTGTCACCGCGCCCATCATGGGTGGCAAACCGCGGATCATCGGCCCAGTCGGCGCCGATCATCCCCGCAAGCCGCTTGAACAGCGTGTCCTGATTGGCACCGATGATGACCATGCCATCTGCGCAGGGATAGACCCCCGACGGGGCGACCCGTGGCAGGATGGGGCCCGTCCGCTCTCTTATCTGGCCGGCCAAGGCGTATTCGGGAATGATGCTTTCAATGAAGGCCATCACGCTTTCATAGATCGCCGCATCGACGACTTGCCCCCTGCCCGTCCGCTCTCGCGCGAACAGCGCCATCATCGTGCCGAGCGCCGCAAATGTGCCTGTCATCGTATCGCCGAGAGAGACACCGGCGCGCGCTGGCAGGCGGTCCGGCTCGCCGATCATGTAGCGGAGGCCACCCTTGGCCTCGCCGACACTGGCATAGCCTGCCTTGGCGCTCTCAGGGCCCGTCTGACCATAACCAGAGATGCGCGCGATCACGAGGCGCGGATTGAGCGCGTGGAGGACATCCGGGCCAAGCCCCCAGCGCTCCAGCGTACCGGGTCGGAAGTTCTCGACCAGCACGTCAGCGGTCGCGGAAAGCTGCTTCAAGAGTGCCTGGCCTTCCGGTTCGCGCAGGTTCAGCGTCAGGGATTTTTTGTTGCGGGCAATGATCGGCCAGAAGAGGCTGTGGCCGTCCTTCTTTGCCGCGCCCCAACCGCGCGCCGGGTCCGGCGCGTCGGGGGCCTCGATCTTGATGACCTCCGCACCAAAGTCGCCGAGCAGCTGCGCACAGAACGGTCCGGCGATCAGCTGGCCAAGCTCGATCACGCGAAGGCCGGCAAGGGGTGATTTTTGATCTGTCATGTCCCCTCCATGCGCTCTAGAACCACCTCATGACAAGACGTATCGATATAGTTGAGGTCGGCCCACGCGACGGCCTGCAGAACGATCCCGGCAATCTGACCACGCAGCAAAAGCTCGAATTCATCGCCCGGCTGGAAGAGGCTGGCGTCAGGCGTATGGAGTCGGGCAGCTTCGTCTCGCCAAAAGCCGTCCCCAAAATGGCGGATTCGACAGAGGTCTTTGCTGGCCTGGACCGGTCGAAGCCAACCCGTCACATCGCGCTTGCCCTCAATGAGAAAGGCGTTCGCCGCGCCATCGACGCGAAAGCCGACGAGATCAATTTCGTGCTGGTCGCCGGTGAAGGCTTTGGCAAGCGCAATCAGGGCATGAGCCCGTCTGAAAGCGCCGACATGCTAATGCAGTGCGCGCCGCTCATCCATGAGGCAGGCATTCCGCTTTCAGCCACCATCTCCGTGGCTTTCGGTGACCCCTATGACGGCGAAGTCGACCCGCTGGTCGTCGGCAACCTCGCGGCCCGCGCGCAACGCGCTGGCGTTGGCGAGCTTGCCCTTGGCGACACGATCGGGGTCGCAACGCCCTGGCAGGTGAGGTCACTGATCGAACGGGTCAGCATGGAAGCGCCGGACGTCTTCCTGCGCATGCACTTCCACGACACGCGCGGCGCGGCGCTTGCCAATGTGGCGGCTGCCGTCGATGCCGGTGTCGATGTCATTGATGCAAGCTGCGGCGGGATTGGCGGCTGTCCATTCGCACCGGCGGCGACTGGCAATGTCGCCACCGAAGATGTCGTCTACATGCTGGAGCGCGCAGGGTTCGAGACAGGCCTCGACCTCGGCAAGCTGATCGAGACCGCGAAATGGCTGGAAACGGTGCTCGGCCATGAGGTGAGTTCCAGCTTGAGCAAGGCGGGTGGTTTTCCGGCTTGATCCATTCGGCGGCCTGAATGGGGCGTCACTCCCGATGAGCGTCAGCTCATCTGGGAGCCCATCTCGGATCGCCCGCACCTGGCGCATGCAGGAATGGCAGGTGCTGGACCCTCAGACCGCGTTCCGCGGTCGAGGGTGACGCCCGAAATTGGCAGCATCGACTACCGCTGCGTCAGACTTGCGGCGCGCCGCATTAGCGGAGCAGTCTCCTCTCAAAGCCGCCTCATGAAACGCGGCATTTGAGGGAGAAGCAGTATGGCAAACAGGTTCGAAGGCCGCGTGGTCTGTATCACGGGTGCGGCGAAGGGCATTGGCCGTCAGGCGGCGCTGAGCTTTGCAGAAGAAGGCGCGACCATCGTCGCCACCGACATTGAGGCAGAGGCTAGCAAGGCGCTCGTCGCCGAGATCGAGGGCTCTGGCGGCAAGGCGAGCTTCATCGAACATGACGTGACGAGCGAAGACGCCTGGATCGACGTCATCGCCTCTGTGCGATCCAATCACGGCAAGCTGGATGTCCTCATCAACAATGCGGGTATCGGCATGACGGGGCTCGTCCATGAGATGGACCTCGACCTCTGGCGCAAGATGATGGCGGTAAATGTCGACGGCGTCTTTCTTGGCGTGAAGCATGCCCTGCCGCTGATGCGTGAAGCGGGCAGCGGCAACATCATCAATGTCTCATCGGTGGCCGGCATCCGCTCAACGGCGAACTTCTCCTGCTATTGCGCGACAAAGGCCGCGGTGAAGAGCTTTACCAAATCTGTCGCGCTGGAGTGCGCCGAAGCCAAGGACGGCATCCGCGTCAATTCAATCCATCCGGGCATCATCTCCACCGCGATCTGGGACACGCTGATCGGCACCGAAGAGAGCACGTCGAGCAATATGCCGCGCGAGGCAACGCTTGCTGGCATGACGAGCGAAGCTGTTCCCTTTGGTCGTACTGGCACCATTCAGGAAATCGTCAACGGCATGCTGTTCCTTGCCTCCGACGAGAGCAGCTATATGCACGGCGCCGAGCTAGTTCTGGATGGCGGCCTGACGGCGGGGTGAGGCCTAGACCTTCGGGCGCCAGTTCTCCGGTGCCATTTCGAAGCCTGCAAAGTCGAAGCCCGGCGCGACAAAACAACTGACCAGCGTCCACGCGCCGAGCGTTTCGGCAGTCTGCCAGTGATCCTTCGGCACAACGAGTTGCGGGCGCTGGCCTGCGCGAAGGTCAGGGCCGAGCTTGTGAGGTGTCGCACCGACGCCGTCCGGCGGGGACAGCGTCAGCGCTAGCGGGCCGCCCGCATGCCAGGCCCAGACCTCGTCTGCATCGACGCGGTGCCAGGCCGAAACTTCGTCCGCCTGCAGCAGGTAATAGATCGTGGTGCACGCAGCGCGCCCCTCGCCTTCAGAGCGGTACATCTCTGCATAGTGGCCGCCTTCAGGGTGCGGCTTCAGGCCGAGAAGACGGATGATCTCATTGGCGCCAAGGTCGCCGGACAGCGCCGACATGGTCAGAAACTGTCCTTGCGCGCGCGGATTTCCGCAAAGGTCGCGACAGGGTCGCCTGCATGGCCCATGGCGGCCTGCAGCGCGGCATCGTCTGCCCGCAGGAACGGATTGGCCTCAAGCTCTCGCGAGAGGACGGTCGGCACAGTCCATTCACCGCGCTGGCGCTTCATCTCGACTTCCTGCGCATAGGAAGTCAGCGCCGGGTTGGACGGATCAACGCTGAGCGCAAAGCGGGCATTGGCCTGCGTATACTCATGCGCGCAATAGATGACGGTCTCGGCCGGAAGCAATTTGAGGCGCGACAGGCTCGCCCACATCATCTTCGCATCGCCCTCAAAGACGCGCCCACAACCGAGCGCGAAGAGCGCATCACCGACAAAGGCGGTCCGCGCTTCAGGGATATGATAGGCAATGTGGCCGAGCGTGTGGCCGGGCACGTCAACGATCACGACTTCCATGTCACCGAGACTAGCCTTGTCGCCGCCGGCCAGGGGCTGGTCGATGCCGGGGATCTTTTCCGCCTCACCTGCCGGGCCAAGGATGCGGCAGCCGGTCGCTTTCTTGATCAGCTCATTGCCGCCGGCATGATCTGGATGCCAGTGCGTGTTCCAGATCTCGTCAATGGTCCAGCCAAGGCTCTCGGCCTCGGCGAGGTATTTCTCTCCATCCGGCGTGTCGATAGCCACGGTCATGCCGGATTTGGTGTCGTGCGCAAGAAAGCCGTAATTGTCTTTCAGGCATGGAAACTGGTGAATTTCGATCATGCCCCCATTTAAGACCAAAGGCAGATTGTGAAACAAGGCCTGTATGAGACAGCGCGCGAGCGATCTTGAGAATTTCTACGCCTCCAGCCTCGGGGAGACGGCCTGCTATCTGTTGCTGCGGCGGCTGAATGATCTCTGGGGCGACTGCGCAAACCAGACTGTTCTTGGCATGGGATATGCCCATCCGCTGCTCGCAGGACTGTCGCTGACGGCAAAGTCCGCCGTCGCGGTAACCCCGCATCTTGGTGCTGCGAGTTACTGGGCTGGCACTGACCGGGGCGTTTCCGCGTGTATTTCAGAAGAAGACCGGCTGCCCTTTGCTGATGGTTCATTCGACCGGGTCATCCTGCTGCATGCCGTCGAAGAAGCCGAAAGCCCCCGCGCCGTCATGCGCGAAGCGTGGCGCGTACTAACGCCCGAAGGCCGCGCGCTGATCATTGTGGCGAACCGCAAGGGCCTCTGGTCGCTCAGCGAAGGCACACCTTTCGGGCATGGCCGCCCCTGGACACGCCGGCAGCTGATCCAGTGGCTGAACGATCATCTCTTTCAGGTCACGGCCAGTACGACAGCGCTGCACCTGCCGCCCGTCAACTGGCGTTTCCTGACCCATGCCGCTGATGGATTTGAGAATTTTGGCAGTCTTGCTGTGCCCGGCCTTGGCGGCGCTGTCATGGTTGAGGCGATCAAGCACCTCTACGCAAAACCCGGCGGCGGGGCCGCTGCCCCGGTGACAGGGCTGGCAACCGGGCGCAAAGGTGTGGCACAGTTGCCTAGAAATGAGGCAGCGCGTTCCGACGGCCAGAAAGTCGAAATTTCTCACGTTGACCGGCCAGTCACGTCACGCTTTCATCATCAATGTTGAACAATGGGAGGCTCTGGGGCCATGAAACTTATTACCGCGATCTTCAAACCAAGCAGGCTCGACGCCGTTATCGACGCGCTGAGCGAAGCTGGCGTTGCCGGTCTGACAGTCTCCGAAGTGCGGGGCTACGGTCGCCAGCAAGGCAAGACCGAAGTCTATCGCGGCGCTGAGTACGAAGTCCGCCTCCTGCCAAAGGTCAAAGTCGAAGTGGCCTGCGCGAGCGGCGACGTCGACCGTCTGGTCGAAGCTGTCATCAGCGCGGCAAACACCGGCACGATCGGCGACGGCAAGATCTTCGTTTCCGGCCTCGATAGCGTGACGCGCATCCGCACTGGCGAGAAAAACGAACAGGCGCTCAGCGGCTAGCGCTTGCCTCCCAATCCTTGTTGAACGACCGGCAGCACAGAACGTGTCTGCCGGTTTTTCATATCCGCTTCAGGTGCAGGATAACCTCGTCGGCGCCCCAGTTGAGGCGCCCCAGCCCCTTGTTGCGGAACTCGCCAACCGCGCTGCCGCGCACAGGCGCCATCGCAACGCAGGTAAGGCCAAGGCGGCCTGCAAGCTCGATCATGTCGAGCGCCGTAACTGGCAGCAGTACACCTTCTTCATGCGCGAGACCCGGCGCAGGCATCCGTCCCTGACGGATGAGGGTCAGGCGGCGGCTCCATAGACCGTAATTGCGGAACGATACGATCACTTCGGGCGCGATTCGAGCAAGCTCGCCCAGCACGCGGGCTGGGCGGCGCATCTGCTGGACAGCCTGGGACAGGATCGCGACGTCGAAGCTGTCATCAGGGAAGAGCTCAAGATCGCTGTCGGCGTCGCCCTGAATGACAGACAGACCGCGCGCAAGTGCAATGCCTGCGGTCTCACTCGAAAGCTCGAGTCCGCGCGCATCGACACCGCGCGTCGACTTCAGAAGATCGAGAAGCGCGCCGTCGCCGCAGCCAACGTCCAGCACGCGCGCGCCCTGGCGCACGCGCCCAGCAATGGCCTCATGGTCCGGGCGAACTGTCCGTTGCTCAACCACTAGATGCCCCTCAACTCAGCGCTCGCCGACAGGAAACCAGCTAGCGCTTTTTCATAGATCGGCTCTTCCAGCAGGAAGGCGTCGTGGCCCTTGTCTGACTGGATATCGAGATAGCTGACCTCAGCGCCTGCCGCGATCAGGGCGCGGGTAATCTCGCGGTTTGCCTCTGGCGGATAATGCCAATCGGACGAGAACGAGAAGACGCAAAAGCGGACTGGCGTGTCCCTGAAAACATCCGCCAGCCGTCCCTCACTGCGCGACGACAGGTCGAAATAGTCCATGGCGCGCGTCACATAGAGATATGAGTTGGCATCGAACCGGTCGACGAAGGAATGGCCCTGATAGCGCAGATAGGATTCGACCTGAAAATCTGCGTCGAAACTGAAGCTGGTCTTCTCGCGGTCCTGCAGGCCGCGGTCGAATTTCCGCTTAAGCGCGCTCTCGGAAACATAGGTGATGTGCGCCGCCATGCGGGCGATGGCGAGCCCACGCGACGGGCGCTTGGCGTCCGCGAGATAATTGCCCTCGCACCAGTCCGGGTCCGCCATGATGGCCTGACGCCCGACCTCATAGAAGGCGATATTCTGGGCGGAATGACGGGCTGACGTGGCGATAGGCACAGAGGTAAACACCTGCTCCGGCGCCTGCGCAGCCCATTCCAGTGCCTGCATGCCGCCCATGGAGCCGCCAATCACCGAGAACAGGCTGTCGATACCGAGCGCGGCAATAAAGGCGCGCTGGGCGCGCACCATGTCGCCAATCGTGATGACCGGAAAGCGCGTGCCATAGGGCTTGCCGTCCGGCGCTTTTGAGGCCGGCCCCGTTGTGCCCATACAGCCGCCCAAGACATTGGTCGCGATGACGTAATAGCGGTCCGTATCAATGGCGAGGCCCGGACCGATGACGCGTGGCCACCAGGCAGGCCTGCCTGTGACCGGGTTCTTCGACGCCGCGAACTGATCTCCCGTCAGCGCGTGGCAGATCAGGATCACATTGGAGCGGTCCGCATTCGGCTCGCCCCAGCTTTCATAGGCGATCTCGACATGATCCAGCGTCTCACCGCAATCGAGCTTCAGCGGCTCTGGCAGGGAGAGCACGCGAAGGGCGCTGGTCTGGGGCGGGGCGTTGTCCGGCATGGCGCTTGAGGTGTCGGCAGGATGCGCCCCTGTCAAGCATGATTGGCGGGGCGAGCGCGGCACAAGCAGGAACAGCGTCCCCATGCGCACGTTGCCACTGAGAGGATCCAATCAGAAAGAAGAGGTATTCATGCCGTATATTAAGGGCGCCGACCAAACCGACATTTATGTAAAGGACTGGGGCGAAGGCCGCCCTGTTATCCTGATCCATGGCTGGCCACTCAACGCAGACAGCTGGGAATACCAGGCCGTTAAGCTGGCTGAATCCGGTTACCGGGTCATTTTCTATGACCGCCGCGGCTTCGGCCGCTCCGAACAGCCATGGAGCGGCTACAACTACGACACAATGTCAGACGACCTTGCCGCCATCATCAAAGAGCTGGGGCTGAAAGATGCAACGCTCGCCGGTTTCTCCATGGCAGGCGGCGAAGTCTGCCGGTACATGTCACGCCACGACGGCAAGGGCATCAAACAGGCGGCGCTCATCTCTTCGATCGCGCCGTTCATGCTGCAGACGGACGACAATCCGGACGGTGCACCCGCTGATGTATTCGAAGGCATGAAATCAGAACTTCGCAAGGACCGTCAGCAATTCCTCGCAGGCTTCTTCAAGGACTTCTACGGAAACGGCACCGAAGCTGGCGGCGTATCAGATGAAGTACTGCACTGGTCGTGGCAGATGGCCATGCTCGCCTCTCCGAAGGCGACGCTCGATTGCGTAGATGCATTTGGCAAGACCGATCTTCGCCCCGACTTTGACGCGATGGACGTTCCGCTGCTGGTGGTGCACGGCACGGGCGACCAGACTGTTCCTCTCGACGCCACGGGCCGGCAGGCGGCGAAACTCGCCAAGAATTCCGAGCTCAAGGAGTATGACGGCGCGCCGCACGGCCTGACCGCAACGCACGCCGATCAGCTGGCGGACGACCTGCTCGCCTTTCTTAAAAGCTGATACTGCAACCCTTTAGGCCCGGTCATTCACAGGCTCTCACTTGATTTTCAGCCCATCCTTGGCCACGAGGATCAGCTTGAAACAGGGAGCAGTCTCATGACCGGGCCAAAGCCACTTTCGAACATTCTCGCGATCACCCCGTACAAAGGTGGCCAGAAGCTCGACCATGGCTGGAAGCTATCGTCAAACGAGAACCCACTTGGCTGCAGCGACAAGGCCGTCGAAGCCCTGACCAAGGCGGCCCAGCATCTTGAGCTTTATCCGGATGGCTCTGCTTTCGCACTGCGTCAGGCGATTGGTGCGAAATATGACATCGATCCGGACCACATCGTCTGCGGTGCAGGCTCTGACGAGATTTTCCAGCTGCTTGGCCGTGCCTATCTGCAGCCTGGCGACGAAGTGCTGCAATCGGCACATGGCTTCCTCGTCTACAGCCTCGTGGCCCAGCAAGCTGGCGCCAAACTGATCAGCGCGCCTGAAAAGGATTTGCGCACCGACGTTGATGCCATGCTGGAGCGCGTGACCGACAAGACGAAGATCGTCTTCTTGGCCAACCCGAACAATCCAACCGGCAGCTACATTCCCTATAGCGAAGTCAAACGCCTGCACGCGGGCCTGCGCGAGGACATCCTTCTGGTCCTCGATGGCGCCTATGCCGAGTACGTCCAGCAGGACGATTATGACGACGGCATGGAAATGGCGCGCGATTATCCAAATGTGCTGATGACTCGCACCTTCTCCAAGATCCACGGTCTTGCAGGCCTCCGCCTCGGTTGGGCCTATGGGCCGGAAAGCATCATCGATGCGGTGCACCGTGTACGCGGGCCGTTCAACGTGACGTCGGTGGCGCAGGCCGCCTGCCTTGCCGCACTGAATGACGATGCCTTCGTCGCCAAATCCCTCGCTCACAATAATGGCGAACTGGATCGCCTGAAGCCCGCCCTCGAAGAGATGGGCTTCAAGGTCTTCCCGAGCGTCGCGAACTTCCTGCTCATCGATTTCGGAAGCGAGAAGCGCGCCGAGGAAGCCGACGTCTTCCTGCGCTCCAAGGGCATCGTGATCCGCGACATGAAGGCTTACGGCCTCGCCCATTGCATGCGCCTTTCGATCGGCACGACGGAAGCCAATGATGATGTGCTGGCCGCCTTCAACGACTTCGCGAAGGCCAGCTAGGCGATGATCAGACCCGTTTTTGACCGGATTGCCATTATCGGGGCCGGGCTGATCGGGTCCTCGATCGCCCTGGCTGCACGCGAGAATGGCGCGGCCGACAAGATCGCGATCTATGACGCCAATGAAGACGTGCGCCGCCGCGCCGGCCAGCTCGGCCTTGGCGAGGTGTGCGACACGCCAGCCGCCGCCTGCAGCGATGCTGACTGCGTTATTCTCTGCGTCCCCGTTGGCGCGATTGAAGCAGCCTGCGAGGCACTCGCGCCTTCGCTGAAGCCCGGCGCCATCCTGACCGATGTCGGTTCGGTAAAGGAAAAGGCACTCGCCGCCATGCAGGCGCACTGCCCTGAGGGGGTTCATCTCATTCCGGGCCACCCGATCGCAGGTACCGAGAAGTCCGGCCCGGAAGCCGGGTTCTCAACCCTGTTCAAGAATGCCTGGTACATCCTGACCCCGCTTCCGCAGCAGGAAGAAGCCTATAACTCCGCGCTCGACCGCCTAGCCGCCTTCTGGGAAATGCTGGGGTCGAAGGTAGAGATCATGGAGGCAGGCCGCCATGACCGCGTCCTCGCCATTACCTCTCACCTGCCGCACCTTATCGCCTACAATATCGTCTCGACCGCCTATGACATGGAGAGCGTCGGCGAAGGCGAGGTGGTGAAATATTCCGCAGGCGGTTTTCGCGACTTTACGCGGATCGCGGCATCTGACCCGACCATGTGGCGCGACGTCTTCCTGAACAACCGCGAAGCCGTGCTCGAGACGCTCGGCCGCTTTAGCGAGGACCTTGCCGCCCTGCAGCGGGCTATCCGCTGGGGTGATGGCGAAACGCTGATGAAAGAGTTTGAACGCGCCCGCGGCATCCGCAAGGCCATCATTGATGCCGGGCAGGATACGTCCGACGTCAACTTCGGGCGCAACACATCCGACAAACCAAAACACTAGCTCTACAGCACGCGCCGAGGAACTTTCGCTTCTCAGAGCGTTCATTCTGTCAGGGCCCACGCTAGACTGGCCCACCGAAAGGCAGGATCCCGCATGAAAAAGACCTATCTTGCAGCCGGCATGGCAGCACTTCTTCTGGGCGCGTGCACCACGGCCCAGCCTTATGGCCCGGCGACATCAGCGAGCGCGCAAGGCTTTACCGTCCAGCCGATTGAGTCTGACCGCTACCGCGTCAGCTACACGGCCCTCTCACCAGAAGAAGCGCGCAGCTACGTGCTGCGCCGCGCCGCAGAAGTGACAGTCGAGAATAATGCCGACTGGTTCCGCATCGTTGGCGGCTACATCGACAGCGATGAGAGCAGCCGCCCGCGATCCTCACTCTCCATTGGCGGTGGCAGCTCGTCTGGCCGTTATGGCTCCGGGGTGGGTGTTGGCGTCGGCATTGGCGTTCCGCTTGGCGGAACCAGCCAGAAGACGACCGAGAGCATCGAAATCCTGATCGGCCGCGGTCCGCGCCCGGATACGCCGCAGGCCTACAATGCCCGCTCCGTGCTCGAAAACACACCTATCCGGTAGCGACCACCAGCCCCGTCAGGGCTCTATCAGCTCACCCTGCCAGTCGAAGACCTTGCCCGTATCGGCGGGCGTCAGCTTGCCGATCACGTCGAGCAGATATCCCGCAGACTGTTGCGGGGTGAAAAGCTGCTTGTCGGGCACATTGCCCTGAAAAGGCTTCGAGAGGCCGGTGTCCACCGTGCCCGGATGAAGCCCGACGCAGATGCTCTCTTCGGACTTGCGGGTCCACTCAATGGCGAAGTTGCGGATCAGCATGTTGAGCGCGGCTTTCGAGGCGCGGTAGGCATGCCAGCCACCAAAGCCATTGTCGCCAATAGACCCGACCCGCGCAGAAAGCGCTGCAAAGACAGCCCGCTCGCCGCGCGGCATCAATGGCAGGAAGTGCTTGGCGACGAGGCCCGGCCCGAAGGTGTTGAGGCGGAAGACGCGCTCATAGGCCTCCATCGACTGATGGCGCCAGCTCTTCTCCGGCTGCAGCGCGTCGCCGTCCGACAGGATGCCTGCCGCGATAATACAAAGCTCGACCGGCCCATCCTCTTTCACGCGCGCGGCGGCCGCTTCGATACTTTCCTCGTCTAGAATATCGATTTCGCCCGGCGTGACACCGTCCGGCCAGTCGCCGCCCGCGGAACGCGACAGGGCGTGGATCGACTGAAACCAGCCGCGCGCATGCAGCTCCTCGACCAGTGCTCGGCCAATACCGCCCGTGGCTCCAATGATGACAGCTGACATGTGCGGCTCCCTTCTGAGATGGGAGGGGAGGTAGTGCATGCAGAGTGGGAGGAAATGGGAATTGAGGTCGCACGCTTTAGCGGCAGTCTAGCAGCCTTGAGCCCGGCTCATGTGAGGCGCACAGCGCCGATACGGAGCCAAACAAAAAAGCCCCTGCCGGGGCATTCATTTCGTAAAATCAGTCCACTGAATCGGCGGCTGCCGCCGCATTCTCCGCCTTAAATCGATCCACCGGATCGATTGATCGCTGGCGCGACCGAGCACAGCCCTGAGCGCGACCCATGTGAGGCGCGTAGCGCCGATACGGGGTCAGAACCAAAGCGCCCCTGCCGGGGCATTCATTTCATAAAATCAGTCCACTGGACTGATTTTTGATCTTCGATCACCCGAAATGAATGGTGCCCCGGGCCGGACTTGAACCGGCACTCTGTTGCCAGAAGCGGATTTTGAGTCCGCCGCGTCTACCAATTCCACCACCGGGGCCGGGCTGGATTGCGTGCATCGCTCTGCCTCATGGTCCTCGCGGCGTCAATCATCTCGACCAGTGCGTCAAAGCGCGCTAACAGCCGCCACATGACGCAAGAGCTTTCCCCCCGGACTTTCCTGCAATCTATCGAGTCGATGGCCCAAGAGGCGCCGGAAGACGGCTTTTCGCTTCGTGAGATCTTTGACCGGCTGCATGAGCGCGCCTTCGGGGCGGCGCTCTTTATCCTCGCCCTGCCCTGCTGCATTCCGTTTCTCTATGGCGTGCCACAGATCGTGTCGCTGCCCATGATGGTACTGGCCGCGCAGATGGCGATAGGCCGGCGCGAGCCCTGGCTGCCAGAGAAGTTCGCGAGCCGGAAGATCGACAAGAAGGGCCTGACCCGCACGGCAAATGGCGGGCGCAAATGGTTCGGCTGGCTGGAAAAGATTGCCCGCCCGCGCCTGACTTTCCTGATGGCGCCTGTCGGTGAGCGGGTGATCGGCTTCTTTCTGGTCTTCTTCTGCGCATCCATCCTCGTGCCGCTGCCATCGACCAACACCGTGCCAGGCATTGGCGTTGCCATTGTCGCTTTCGGCCTGATGGCGCGCGATGGCATCCTCGTTATTCTGGGCTCGATTATCGGCACGGCATGGATCGCGACCCTCATTGCGCTCGTTGCGCTGGGCGTGCGAACCGTTAGCGGCTAGAACCTAGGCAACTGCATCTGCGCGCGATGTCGCATTGCAGGCTCTTGCACAGGTCTCCATTCTGCGAGACGCACAAGACCCTCTGGCGAACGGCACAGATTATGGACGCGGCTCTTTCCCCACTCCTTCGCACCTGGCGCTGGCCGGTCATCGCATTGGTGATCTCGCTTGTCATGCTGGCGACGGCGCACGCGTTTGAGCGCCTCGCTTTCCTGCTGCCTTGCCAGCTCTGCCTGCGTCAGCGCGAGGTCTACTGGGCTGCCGCAGCCATGGCGGTGACAGGCGTCATCCTCTGGAACATCCGAAACAATCGCCGCTTCCTCGTTGCGTTCAACGTGATGCTCGGCCTCGTCTTCACGACGGGCGCAGTTGTCGCCGCATATCATGCCGGCGTGGAGTGGAGCTGGTGGCCAGCCCCGTCAGGCTGCACAGGCGAAGCGGTAGACGTCATGGGGCTCTCGCTCGATGGCCTCAATGACCGCACGGCCGTCGCCTCCTGTACGGACGCGCCATGGCGCATGCTCGGCCTTTCCATGGCTGGCTGGAATGCGCTCGTCTCGGTCGGTCTTGCTGCGATCAGCTTTGTGGCCGCGGGTCTTGCCTTCCCAAGCAGCTATGGTGAGCTGGAGCCTGCCTAGAACAGGTAAGCCTGCACGGCCCACGCGCCAATCAGCGACGCGATAACAACCAGGCTGACACCAAGACGCAGCGGCTTGAAGCTGGACGGCACCTCGCTTGAGCGAAGGTCCCAGATGAGCTGCAGCGCAAACAGCCCGGCATAGGCGAGAAACCAGATCGGCCCCGGCGCAAGGATGATCGCTGGCGGAAGGATTGCCCAGCCCGCGAGCGACGGACAGACGGACAGCACAAATGTGCCGGGTTTTGGGTCGCGGCTTGCCAGACCCAGCCCCCATCTGATGCCACCCAAAAATGACAGGATGACAGCGCTATAGGTCTGCAGCCAAAGCGCCGCGGTCGAATTGGTCGGCGCGTCCAAAAAGGCCATGGCGATCGCAAGGCCCACAAAGGGGATGGCGCCTGTCGCCGTCAGCAGGAAAACGGTCTTGCGCGGGAAAGATGTCTGTTCGGTCATGCCAGCAGATATGAGACGCACCGGCGCAATGACGAGTGGCACGCCGGAAATTGTGAAGAGAAGCTTTCGAACCTGTCGCCAATTCGAACGCTAAATTCATGCAGCATCAATTGCGCCCGGGTTAGTCATGGCATCATGTCACGCCGCCTCATCTCTTTCCTGATTGCGCTTGTTGCGATCTTCTTTGCCTTCGCCTGTCTGACGGCAATCAGGTGGCCCAGCATCATGATGGTGCTGGTGATGTTCTTTCACCCAGACCCTTCTCTTGGACTGGAGAACGTGAACTGGCGTGAGCTCGGCTTTGTGTACGGCGCGCCCTATTTTCTTGGCTCGCTCTGCTTCTATGCCGCGGCTGCGTCGCTGGCCCGCCGTCAGGGCAGCCTTCTCTGGTACGGAATGGGCTGCGCAGCGGTCTCGCCCAGCCTTCTCATGCTGCATTTCTCCGGCCCATGGTGGATGGACCCAAGCGGCCTGCAAGGCGTTCTGGTCGGCGGCGCGCTCATTCTTGTCATGCTGGGCCTCGCTGCCCTCCTGCTCGAAGATGAGCGCAATGACGGCCCGCGCATTGTTACGGCGGACGGCGAGCAAGGCGTGCATCTCTCCCGCGAACAATTTGAGCAACTGATGGCGCAGCGAAACGCCCCCGCGAAACAGGAAGCCGCGCCCAAGCGCCGCCGTGGCCCGGTCCCTGCTGCCATTGCACGCCAGCGGGCGCAATTCGCTGCAGATGGCCGACGCATGCTCGCCCGTCAGGGGCGTCTCTAGCTACCTACCGCCAAATTGATCTACTGCCGCCCTTGGCGTTGCCCGACCTGCCCGCTATGTGACAGGAAAGCAGGCTTCGGGGAGGAAGATCATGCTGGTCAGACGGATTGCCGGACTTGCCGGGGCGGCTGTTTCAGCCTGGATGCTCTGGGAAACCATCACCCCCATCATGCGCCAGATCTCGCTCGGCAGTGACCTTGCAACAGAGCTTCTGAACCCGCCTGTTTCCCTGCTGCGCGTGGTCGCAACCTCACTGCTGATCATAGGCGGTCTGCTCGCTCTCGGCGCTATTCGCGGCGCAGTCTGGGTATTCTGCGCCGGCGCACTCGTCTTCGCCCTGATGACCGGCGCCATGATCTCGCTCGGCGCCGACTATACTGTGTGGGCGGATGAGGCGATCCTTGCGCCATTCCTGCTCGTTATCTGCGGTGTCCTGCTTTTCTGTCCGCGCAAGTGAGCCTTGCGCTGAGGCCGCATTGATTTCGCCCCACCAGTGCTTAGGTTCGCGGGCAAGCAAACCTTGTTCAGACTCACAGGCAAAATTCCATGTCAGACACTTACGACGTAGTCATCATCGGCGGTGGCCCGGGCGGCTATAATTGCGCGATCCGCTGCGGCCAGCTTGGCCTGAAGACCGCTATTATCGACAAGCGCGGCGTGCTTGGCGGCACCTGCCTGAATGTTGGCTGCATCCCGTCCAAGGCCCTGCTGCACGGCTCTGAGCTGTTCGCAGCCGCCAAGAACGACTTTGCAGGTCTCGGCATCAAGATGAGCGGGCTCGAGCTCGATCTGAACCAGATGATGAGCCAGAAGACCGACGCAGTGAACGGCCTCACCCAGGGCATCGAGTTCCTGATGAAGAAGAACAAGGTCGACTACGTCAAAGGCTTTGGCCGCATCAAGGAAAAAGGCATTGTCGAAGTCGACGGCGAGGATGGCGAGCAGAAGACGCTGAACACGAAGAACATCGTGATCGCGACCGGCTCTGTGCCCTCCTCCCTGCCGAACATCGAGATCGACGAAGAGCGCGTCGTCACCAATGAAGGCGCCATTGCCCTGAAAGAAGTGCCAGAGAAGCTGATCGTGATCGGTGCTGGCATTATCGGGCTGGAGCTTGGCTCCGTCTGGTCGCGCCTTGGCGCCAGCGTCACCGTCGTTGAATATCTCGACCGCATCATGCCTGGCGCCGATGATGAAATCGCCAAGGAAGCCCAGCGCACATTCAAGAAGCAGGGCCTTGAGTTCCGCCTCGGCCAGAAGGTCACCGGCGTTGAGCGTATCGACGGTCATGTGAAACTCTTCATGGAGCCTGCTGCAGGCGGCGATCAGGAAACCCTCGAAGCCAATGCGATCATCGTCGCCGTTGGCCGCCGTCCCTACACTGAAGGCCTTGGCCTCGAAGCTGTGGGCGGCAAGACCGACAAGCGCGGCGTCATCGAAACGACCGACCACTTCAAGGTCACAGACGGCGTCTGGGCGATCGGCGACTGCATCCACGGGCCTATGCTAGCCCACAAGGCCGAAGATGACGGCGCTGCTGTCGCAGAGCTCATCGCGGGCAAGGCCGGCCATGTCGACTATGACCTCGTCCCAAGCGTCGTTTACACCAATCCGGAAATCGCCTGGGTCGGCAAGACCGAAGCCCAACTGAAAGAGGCGGGCATCGAGTACAAGAAGGGCAAATTCCCCTTCCAGGCCAACTCACGCGCCCGCACCAATCATGAGACGACCGGCTTCGTGAAAATCCTGGCCGACGCCAAGACGGACCGCATTCTCGGCGCACACATGATGGGCGTCGGCGTCGGTGAGATGATCCACGAGATCTGTATCGCCATGGAATTCGGCGCCGCCTCCGAAGACGTCGCCCGCACCTGCCATGCCCACCCGACCATGTCCGAAGCCGTCCGCCAGGCCGCCATGGGCGTCGAAGGCTGGACGATGCAGATGTAGACCGTTCTTCCCCCTTCTCCCTCGGGAGAAGGGTCGGGGATGAGGGGGCGCTTGCCTTGTACCAAGTACATCGCTGCAGTGATGCGCGATCACCGCTTCGCTGCGACCTATGGGAACGCTGAAACGGCGTTTCCCCTCACCCCTGCCCCCTCTCCCAAGGGAGAGGGGAAAAGACTTCAAAGTTCGGAAAAAAAAGGCCGGGCATTGCTGCCCGGCCTGAATAACTCGCTGGTCGATAAGACTAGCTGGTTTTCTCTTCTTCAGCAGCCTCTTCAGCCGGTGCTTCTTCAGCTTCGGCTTCGGCAGGGGCTTCTTCTTCAGCAGGTGCGTTCTTGGCTTCTTCAGCCGCGCGCTTTGCTTCTTCTTCAGCTTCCTTGCGGGCAGCTTCTTTCTCGGCTTTCTCTTCAAGGCGCTCTTTCGCCTTGGTGCCTGGCTCGCCCTTGTTCGGGTTGTTGCCGTGCTTCCACTCAACGATTGGCTTACCGTCGACTTCGATCTGGCTCAGGAAGCGAGCGACGCGCTCGGTCGGCTGTGCACCCTTGCGGATCCACTCAGCGGCCTTCTCACCGTCGATGCTGACGCGCTCTTCAGAGTCTTTCGGAAGACGCGGGTTATAGGTGCCGAGCTTCTCGATGTAGCGGCCGTCGCGCGGGGCGCGAGCGTCAGCAACAACAACCCGGTAGAATGGGCGCTTTTTCGAACCGCCGCGCGAAAGGCGAATTTTCAGAGCCATGGTGTATCTCCTTAAGTGTCTTATGGCTTCTTTTGCATAGGGCTCGTGGCTGATCGCTGGTCTGCACCAGCGGCCACTGCGCCGTCGTCTTGCTTGTGGAGGGCAAGGGTCTGGCGTGTCTTGATGGAGAGGATCATTCCTGACCTCCCCGGATTTTCTCGTGGTGGCGAATGACTTCGGCCACGATGAAATTGAGGAATTTTTCAGCGAAGGCCGGGTCGAGGCCGCTTTCGCTCGCAAGGCGCTGGAGCCGCTCGATCTGGCGCGCTTCGCGGGCCTTGTCGGCTGGCGGCATGTCATTCTGCGCCTTCAGCACGCCGACCTGCTGGGTCAGCTTGAAGCGCTCTGCCAGCGTGTGCAGCAGGATCGCATCCATATTGTCGATACTGGCGCGAAGGCGTTCGAGATCGTCGAGCGGGGAGGTCACTTCTTCTTACCCCCGCCAAGGCCCGGAGGAAGCTGGCCGCCGCCGAGACCGGGAAGACCGCCCGGCATGCCTGCGCCTTGGCCCATCTTGGCGATGTCTTTCGGGCTGACGCCTGCGCCGCCAAGCGCGTTCATCATGCCCTTCATGCCGCCCTTCGACATCTTCTTCATCATGTCGGCCATCTGGCGGTGCATCTTTAGCACCTTGTTGACGTCGGACACTTCGACGCCGGCACCCGCAGCAACACGCTTGCGGCGGGACGCGTTGAGCAGCGCTGGCTTCTCGCGCTCTTTCCGCGTCATGGAGGAGATAATCGCCTCCTGACGCTTGATGACATTGTCATCAACATTGGCCGCAGCCATGGCCTGTTTGGCCTTCTTGGCACCCGGCAGCATGCCCATGATGCCGCCAAGACCGCCCATTTTCTGCATCTGCTTCAGCTGCTCGGCGAGGTCATTGAGGTCGAACTCACCCTTGCGCATCCGCTTGGCCATGCGCTCGGCCTTTTCCTGGTCGAGCTGGTCGCCGGCGCGCTCAACGAGGGAGACAATGTCGCCCTGGCCAAGGATGCGGCCCGCCACGCGCTTGGCGTCGAAGGCATCGAGGCCATCGAGCTTTTCGCCCGTACCGAGGAATTTGATCGGAAGACCCGTAACCGCGCGCATGGAGAGCGCGGCGCCGCCGCGGCCATCACCGTCCATACGGGTCAGCACAAGACCGGTGAGCGGCAGGCGCTCATGGAAACGGCGAGCGGTTTCGACAGCGTCCTGACCGGTCAGGGCGTCCGCAACAAGGAGAGTTTCCTTCGGCTGCGCGATCTTTGCGATCTCGGCCGCCTCAGCCATCATCTGCTCATCGATGGAGGTCCGGCCTGCCGTATCGAGGAAGACAACGTCATGGCCACCAAGCTTGGCCGCCTGAAGGGCGCGCCGGGCAATCTCTGCCGGCATCTGGCCCTGAACAATCGGGAGCGAGGTGACATTCGCGCCAAGCTGGTCTGCCAGAACAGCAAGCTGCTCCATGGCTGCCGGACGGCGCACGTCGAGCGAGGCGAGCAGGACTTTTTTCTTGTCGCGCTCTGAAAGGCGCTTGGCGATCTTGGCGGTCGTCGTCGTCTTACCAGAGCCCTGAAGGCCCGCCATCATGATGACAGATGGTGGATTATCGACGCGAAGGCGGGTTTCGGCATCTTCGCCGCCCAGCATCTCGACAAGACCGTCATGGACGATCTTGATGACCTGCTGGCCCGGCTTCACCGAACGGATGACTTCTTCGCCAACCGCGCGCTCTTTGACCTTACCGATGAAGTCCTTGACCACTGGAAGCGCGACGTCAGCCTCCAGCAAGGCGACGCGGATCTCGCGCAGCGCAGCGGACACGTCCTTCTCGGACAGCGCGCCGCGCCCCGTAAGTCCGTCAAATATACCGCCTAGGCGGTCTGTCAGCGCGTCAAACATCGCGTTACTCCCTGCTTGCCTGTGACCTCACAGGTAAGCGCTCATCATGTTGCGCGCAAAGCATGAGCCCTCCGCTGAGCGAAAAGTCGCCGGGCGGAGTCTTCGCCGGGCTCTGATCTGCAGGGCAGATACGGTCCCGGAAAAGTGCGCTTCATGTTGTGCGCTGGAATTTCAGACGCCGCTAAACCACGAGCGGCTGTGGAAATCAAGTATTGGAGTCGGCGGCGCGCGTTTCAATCTGCTCGCCCAGCGCCGCCATCGCGTCCCGAATCTCGTCGCCGACCAGCGACAGGACGACAAGGTCGGCCCAGCTCCCGTCGGCAAAGCGCGTATGCTGGCGCAGGACGCCTTCCCGCGTTGCGCCGATCTTCTCAACCGCAGCAATAGCGCGCTCATTCTTCTGCGACAGCCACCACGCGACCCGCCGCGCCCGCCACTGATAGGCCCGTTTCAGCATGAGGTACTGAATGTGATCGACAACCTCGCTGCCCCGAAGGTCCGGCTGGATCCAGTTATAGCCGATACGCGTGCGCCGGTTCATCCGGTTGGGATTGAGAAAAGCGGAAAGACCGATCAGGCGGTCATCTTCTTCCCGCACGGCCGCCATGACCTGACCGGTACCTAGCTTCGCCATTTTGAGAGAGTGGTCGATATAGGCGTCGATATTGGTGCCGGTCGCGATCAGCGGCATGGAGCTCCACATATGCTCGGCTGCATTGCTCGTGCGGATCGTTGTCCGGTGGCCCTCATCGAGCGGCTCAAGCCGGAGCATTGCCGTATGTAAACCTGGTGCACCAAGTTCCATGATAAGCCTTCAGTACCGGTCACCCGGCGTAGACAAGCAGGCCAAAACGCCTAGGACTGAACGTGTTATCGTTCGCGTCTTATCGTACAACGCAAAGCCCGCCTTGTCTGCACTTTGCCGGGCTTGCGTTTCGATGAAGTGAGAAGACGAGATTGCACGCGGTCAGGTTCCAGCCCATTTCCGCCGGGCGAGGTGTGAAGAGATGCAGCTACCAACCCTGAGACAGCTCCAGTTCCTGTGCGCGCTGGCTGATGAACGCTCCTTCTCGCGCGCTGCCGATGTCTGCAACGTCACCCAGCCGACCCTGTCATCGGCCATCAAGGAAATCGAGACCCTGCTCGGTGTGCAGCTGGTTGAGCGCGAGGCACGCGGGGCCAGCCTGACAGCCGCAGGCGAAGAAGCGGTCGAGCGGGCGCGGGTCATCATCTCCAGCGCGGCCGATCTTGTGACCGCCGCCCAGCAGGCCGGTGCCCCGCTCAGTGGCCCATTCCATCTTGGTGCCATCCCGACACTTGCGCCGTATCTCCTGCCGCGCACGCTCGCCTCGCTCCGCGACGATCACCCGGAGCTGAAGCTTTATTTGCGCGAAGACCAGACCGATCGGCTGCTAGATGGGCTGCGCAAGCGCCAGCTGGACGCGGCGCTGATCGCCCTTCCCTGGCCGACCCCCGGCATCGAAACTGAAATCCTCGGCGAGGACGAGTTCCTCTTCATTGGCCCCAAGGACCACAAACTGTCCAAGGCCGACCATTTGCGCCCTGAGGACCTTGCCAGCGAAGACCTTCTCCTCCTCGAGGATGGTCACTGCCTACGTGATCATGCGGTCTCGATCTGCGCCCTCAATCCGTCGCGGCCAGGCTCTGATATCGGCGCGACATCGTTGGCCACACTCGTGCAGATGGTCGCTGGCGGACTTGGCATCTCGCTCGTGCCGCGCATCGCATCAGAGGCTGGCGTCGCCGCTGGCGCAGATGTCACCATCCGGCCATTCGAGACCCCCGTCATCGGTCGTCAGATTGGCGTTGCATGGCGCGCAGGAAGCGCACGCGAAGTCGATGCCCGCCTCATCGGGGATGTGGTCAAACGCGTTCTGGCAGGCTGTCAGGGCGAGACAGCAGCCCGCTAGTTCAGCATCGTCTGGTCGATCTCCGCCGTCGTATTGTCTTCGGCGCGGAAGACGGCCTCATCGAGCTCGCCTTCCCACTTTGCCACCAGCGTGGAGACCGCAAGGTCGCCCGTAATGTTCGTGACGGTCCGCATCATGTCGAGCAGGCGGTCAAAGGCAAAGAGCGGCGCGAGGATGACGAACATCTGGTCAGGCGTCGCGCCAACCACGGCAAGCGTCGTCGTCGCAAGGAACAGGCTGACCGACGGAATACCGGCCGTGCCGATTGAGACCAGCGTCGCCATGACTGCGACGGTAAAGTACATGCCGATGGACACATCGATGCCGAGCGCCTGCGCCGCGAACAATGCGATCAGGCCCTGATAGAGCGCAGTCCCATCCATATTGATCGTGGAGCCAAGCGGCAGGACAGAGGACGCCACAGGCTTTCCGATACCAAGGTTCTTCTCAGCCACGCTCAAAGTCACTGGAAGCGTCGCGCTGGAGGATGAGGTCGAAAACGCAACGAGCTGCGCATCGGTGATCCCGCGGAAGAAGGGGATAAGCGGCAGCTTGCCGATGACTTTGATGAGAAAACCATGCGTCAGCAGCATGTGCAGGGCGCAGGCGAGATAGAGGGCCACAGTCATCAGCGCCAGCGAGGACACAACGCTGAAGCCCTGATCCGCCATCACCCAAGCCATGAGTGCCGCGACACCGAAAGGCGCCGTCTCCATGACGATCAGGGTCAGCTTCAGGATCGCTTCTGCGCCCGCATCGAAGACCTTGGCGACCGGTTGGCCAGCCTCACCCGCCATCAGGATGCCGATGCCGAACATGATCGCAAAGAAGATGATTGGCAGCACATCACCCGCCGCCATCGACGCGACGATATTCGTCGGCACGATGGAAAGAATGGTGCGCATGATCGACTCGTAGACGCCAACCGTCTCAAGCGCGCCGCCGCCTTCAAGCCGCTGCTGTGTCTGGGCGATCTGCTCCGGTGTGACCGATGACAGGTCATAGCCGACCCCCGGCTGGAAGATCGTGCCCATGATGAGACCGAGCGTCACAGCGACCAGGGTGGTGAACATGTAAACGCCGATGGCGCGGCCACCCAGACTGCCGAGCTTTTTCGGGTCGCCAAGCGCCAGCACGCCTGACACCAGCGTCAGGAAGATAAGCGGCACGACCAGCATGCGGATCAGGTTGAGGAAGAGGTCACCCAGCGGCTTGAAGATCGCAGCGATCTCGCGTGAGCGCTCAATGCCATCTTCGGTGCCCATGGATGAAATCATGCCGTATCGGACCGCCGCGCCGATCGCGAGGCCAATGGCAAGGCCGATCATTACGCGTTTCCAGAGATCAATCCGAAACCAGGCTTTCATGGGCAGGCCCCTTTTCCTCAACAGCAAGCGGTAACCCTAGACCGCGCCGATACGGAAGCAAAGCCCGCTTGGGATGAGACAGCTCTTACCCGTTTCAAGCCCGCTCATTTAACGCTACAAGCACGCCACATGACTTGGATTGATCGCCTTTCGACCGGCTGGAAAGCCTGGCTTATCCTGTTTGCGCTGACCATGACGGCAGCGGCGCCGGGTGTCTTCAACCTGCCCGCCCTCGACCGCGACGAGAGCCGCTTTGCGCAGGCCTCAAAGCAATATCTTGAGACCGGCGACTATATCGCGATCCGCTACCAGGATGAATTCCGCAACAAGAAGCCTGCCGGCATTCACTGGCTGCAGGCAGGCTCCACAGCCGTTTTTGGCGAAGGCGAAAACCTCGACATCTGGACCTATCGCGTGCCTAGCTGGATCGGCGCGGGCCTTGCAGTGCTCGCCTGTTTCTGGGCCGGGATCCCCGCCATTGGCAGGCGCGCCGCCTTCATGGGCTCGGCGCTTTTTGGCGCGAGCCTGCTGCTGACATCCGAAGCGCACATCTCAAAGACGGACGGCGTTCTCGTTTTCTTGATTACGCTGGCGATGGGCTGTCTCATCCGGCTCTATCTCAGGAAGGACAATGACAAGCGGCTCGCGCTGGCCTTCTGGATCATCCATGGGGCGGGCTTCCTCATCAAAGGCCCAGTTATCTCTCTCGTCGCCGGCATGGCGATCCTCGTTCTCTGGCTCTGGGACCGGCGCGACCATCAATGGATGAAGGCGCTTGCCTGGTGGCCAGGGCCGCTGATCAGCGTTCTCATGGTGCTGCCATGGCTGATCGCGATCCAGATCGCGACGCAGGGCACCTATGTCGAAGGCGCCGTCGGCAAGGACCTCAAGGACAAGCTGGTTTCTGCTTCGGAAGGGCATGGCGGCCTGCCGGGCTATCACCTCATGCACCTTCCTGCGTGGTTTTTCCCGGGCATCCTCCTCTTCGTTCCAGCCCTCGTCCTCTGCTGGCGCTATCTGCGCCATCGTACCCTGGAATCCTTTGGCGATGTGGACCGCGACGCGCTGAAATTCATCGTCGCATGGGCCTTCACCACCTGGCTCTTCTTTGAACTCCTTCTGACCAAGCTCAGCCACTACATCCTGCCCGCCTATCCGGCGTTTGGCCTGCTTTGCGGCTGGGCGGCGGTGAAACTAATGGAAGACGCCCGCGCGCCGGTCTCGCGCTATCTCTCCACCGCCCTCTTCCTGATTGGCGGCGTCGCGCTCGTCCTCTTTACCTCCCCTTGGGCGGTCGAGATGCTTCAGGCCGACAAGGCAGGCGATTTCCGCACCGTGACCGAAGACGCCGTCATGGCGCAATGGCAAGGCGCAAGCGACTTCCCGCTCTGGCTCTGGGCGCCCGGCGCACTTCTCGTCCTCCTCGCAGCAGGCGCGATGATCGCCCGCAAGATCGGAATTGCGATTGCGGGCGGCGTCCTCGCTGCCCTGCTTCTTGGCTGGCAGGCGCGAATCTACGTTCTTCCAACGCAGACCTGGATACAGGCCACCGAAACCGGCAAGCTCGCCCTCGCCGAGGTTTGCGGCATCCCCCGCAGCGATTGCGGCGACACCAAAGCCCCGGACCGGGTGCTGGCGCTCGGCTTTGCAGAGCCGTCCTATGTGCTGACCCTCGGGACGCAGAATTTGCATCCACCAGAAACGCCGACAGAGCTACCTGCCGACGATGCCGCCTATCCAGTCGTCTACCTCGTAAACTTCGAAGATCCGGACGCGGATGCAGACTTCAAGGCCGTGCAAAAATCAGCCGAAGAACTTGGCCGGTGCGAGACGCGGTCGACGCCTTATTACGCGCTCAACTATTCAAACAATGACCCGGTCGCCTTCACGGCGGTGCGGTTTGAGGCCTGTGATAATTAGGAATTGAGGCCAGTGGCCGACCAATAAGAGGAACCGAAGGGCGGTTAGAACATTTAGTGAACATACTTCTAATTAATGGAGCCATGTTCAATGAGTTACTCAGCCACCGATACCCCAAAGACCTACGCCCTCTCCAATGCGGAGAAATCGCCCGAAAACTGGACGACAGGCGATGAGCCAATGACTGGCGCACAGGCGTCCTACCTGAAAACCCTCTGCGAAGAGACCGGCGAAACCTTCGATCCAAAGCTGGATAAGGCTGAAGCCTCCATCCTGATTGACAAGCTACAGGGCAAAAGCGACCGGGTCGATGATGCCGGCTAGGACTTCAGGCCTCGTCAGCCCTTCTTCTTGGGGCCGGCATAGCCCTTCTTGCGCTCTTCATCGCTGAGGCTGGCCCACCAGTCAGCGTAGGAGCTGTCCTGCGGCGCCTTCATCGTTTCGTCCTGCGCACCATCATCCCACCAGACGGGGCCGCGCTCACCGAGGGCCTCCTTGGCGGCGTTGACCTGCCGACGCGCAGCTTTCAGCCGCGCCTCATTGTTCTGGATTTCCTTCACCTTGCGGCGGGCCGCCATCAGGTTTGCCGTCAGCGCTTTCAGGCCCGCTGGCGTGAGACGCGGGTCAGAGCGGCGCCAGAGCTTGCCGGCGGCAACAAAATAGCGCCCATCGGGCGTCTGGGGATAATCCTTTGAAGGCATGGATTGGGCAATTGGGCGCGGAAGACCTATACGTCAAGCCTGCCTTAACCGTCAGGACAGTCCTTCGATATTACCGTCCGCATCGAGTCCGATGGACTCGGCGGCCGGCACACGCGGCAGGCCTGGCATGGTCATGATCTCTCCGCAGAGGGCGACAACGAATCCTGCCCCTGCCGAGAGGCGGACATCGCGCACAGGCAGAACAAAGCCGCTTGGCGCACCGCGTAGCCCCGGATCGGATGAGAAGCTGTTCTGCGTCTTCGCCATACATACCGGCAGGTGGCCATAGCCGTCCGCCTCCCAACGCTTCAGACGCGCATGCACCGACGGGTCAGCTGACACGGTACTTGCGCCATAAATCCCGGTCGCAATGGCTTCGATCTTGTCCATCAGGCCAAGCTCATCGCGGTAGAGCGGGGCAAACTCTGCCTCATGGGAATCCGCGATGGCCGCGACTTTTTCGGCGAGCTCCAGCGTACCCTTGCTGCCATTTGCCCAATGGGTGCAAACGATCGCTTCAGCGTCTTTGCCCGCCACATAGGCGCGGATCGCATCGATCTCGCTTTCAGTATCGGCGTGGAAGTGATTGATCGCGACGATAACCGGCACGCCGAACTTGCGCATATTGTCGATATGGCGGCCAAGATTGGCGCAGCCTTCGACGACGGCAGTCGGGCTCTCTTTGGGCAGGTCCGCCAGTGTCACGCCGCCATTCAGTTTCAGCGCGCGGCAGGTCGCGACGACGACGATGGCAGACGGCGACAGTCCGGCCTTGCGGCATTTGATGTTGAGGAATTTCTCAGCGCCAAGATCTGCGCCAAATCCTGCTTCGGTGACGACATAATCGGCAAGCTTCAGCGCCGTCTTCGTCGCAATCACCGAGTTGCAGCCATGCGCGATATTGGCGAAGGGGCCGCCATGAACGAAGGCGGGGTTATTCTCCAGCGTCTGGACGAGGTTTGGCTGTAGCGCATCACGCAGGAGCGCCGTCATCGGGCGGTCCGCCTTGATGTCGCGGCAGAAGACCGGTGAGCGGTCGCGGCGATAGGCGACGATGATACTGCCGAGGCGCTTTTCGAGGTCTGCAAGGTCTTCGGCGAGGCAGAGGATCGCCATGATTTCCGAGGCGGCCGTGATGTCGAAGCCCGCCTCTGCCGGAAAGCCATTGCCCGGCCCGCCGAGCGAGGTCACGACTGAGCGAAGCGCGCGGTCATTCACATCGAGCGCCCGGCGCCAGGTGATCCGGCGGGTGTCGATGCCAAGCTCATTGCCCCAGTGGATGTGATTGTCGATCATCGCCGACAGGAGGTTGTGCGCAGCCGTGATGGCGTGGAAATCGCCGGTAAAGTGGAGGTTCATTTCCTCCATCGGGACGACTTGCGCATAGCCACCACCTGCGGCCCCGCCCTTCATCCCGAAACAGGGGCCGAGCGACGCTTCGCGAATACAGATCGCGGCCTTCTTGCCGATCGCGTTGAGACCGTCGCCAAGGCCGACAGTGGTCGTCGTCTTGCCTTCGCCAGCAGGCGTCGGATTGATCGCCGTGACGAGGATTAGCTTCCCATCCGGTCGCCCCTCAAGAGAGCGGATAAACTCCCTCGAGACCTTGGCCTTGTCATGGCCATAGGGGATGAGATCGCCCGGCGGGATGGCGAGTTTCTCGCCGATTTCCTGGATCGGCCGCTTCTTTGCGGCGCGCGCAATCTCGATATCGCTCTTGTGGCTCATAGGCTTTCAACGCTCTCCCCTGCTCGCGCCTCGAAATTAGGGCGTAAGGGGCCCGGCGGCGAAGCCTGTCATGATGTCCCTTTCCTATCAGACCCTGCAGGCGGCGAAAGCCCCATCAGGATTTTGCTTGCTGGCCTCACACCGTTGGAATATTTACCAGCCGCCGCGGGCCGATGCGGGCGGCCGCATCCGCGCGGTGGGTCCTTTGACAACGAATGTCCAACAAGGCGTTTGACTGTGTGTCCTGCGGGGCGTGCTGCTTCAGCCGTAACCCGCGCTATCTGAAACTGCTGCCTTATGACGCCTCACGGGAGCTGCCCGACGAGAGCCTAATCCACGAGACTGGCGAGACCTATGTGAGCTTTGCCTGCGGGCACTGCGTTCACCTCGACCTCTCCAATGGCAAGGCGGCCTGCCAGGTCTATGAGGACCGCCCCGAAGCCTGCCGGGCTTTCCGAGCCGGAAGCTTTGAGTGCATGAAGGCGATCCGCGCCAATGGCATCATGGGCGAGAAGGTCCGCCAGCCCGTCCCGGATGTTGCCGCCTAGACCAATTCCGCTTTCAGCGGGATCGGTCGTCGGTTTGTTTGCGCTCACGCCAGCCCGCTGATGCGGGCGGCTCCGCGGGGGCGGCGCATTCGCGCCGGGCTCGCCTTTCTCGCCTCCGCGTTTCCGTCGAAGTCGGAAACGCTCTAGTGCGGCGTTTCCAGCTTTGGCCGGGCGCGGCCCATGGTCCAGTTTGACTGGCCGCGCACTTTCGGGTTCGGGGCGCACCAGATCTCTCCGGTGGCCGTGATCACCGTGACCCAGATGAGGTTATGCTCCTGGCCGTAATCGATGACGGCGATGGCAAAGCCGTCCCCCTTGTCGGTCACCGTCATGGGGATAGGCGGGTTGAGCTGCGTGAACATGGCTGCGCTTTCGTTGAGCAATGAAGGATCAACAGCGCGGCGCGAGATTTGGTTTCCACCCCGCGCGCTGAGACCGCCCGCAGCTTAACCTCGATCATGCAGGAGAGGGCCTCCTACCCCCGTGAAGGATAAATGCCCTGCGTCACCACGCACTGCTTCAGCACGAGGAAGGGCGGCATATTCTCGCCCGTCGTGCTGTCGCCCATCACCTCGCCCTCCCCGAAATCGACGGGGACCGGATTGTTGGTGGCGTTATTTTCAAGACCGCCCTTCGCGCCTTGCTGGCGCGGGGTGAGCCCCGGACCATCGCCTGCGCCAATCACGGTGCGGCCGCGAAGGTCTGGCAGGGCAAAGGTCGTGCGCCCGTCGCCGCCATAGAAGGTGCCGAAGAGGGAGAAGAGCGCCGTATTTTCGCTGATCGAGAGAAGGCGCCCATCCGCCTCCAGCGTGCCACGCGGGCAGAAATTGAAGCCGACCGTGATGATCTCGCCCAGATACTCGTCCGGCCCGGCATGGGCGGTCGGCGCTGCAGCGATGGCGAGCGTCGTGAGCGCGGCGGCGGCGATGGTTGTTTTCAGCATGTGCGTGTCCCCTCTTTTCTCGATTAGCTATTGATGGCGCTAGTCCGCAGCGCGTTCAAGCGTCAGCCCGGACGGATGATCGGCGCCCTCGCCGTCGCGGTAGATCTCGCTGCGCTCCAGCGGGCCATCACCGCTCCATGAGAAGGAGAGGTCATGCTGGTGCTGCTCGCTCGCCGGGTCGTAATCGGTCACATCCCTGAAAGTGAAACGGATGGCGTCACCCTCGCTTGAGGTGAGCGCCATGCGCGGCTGGTTGCCTTGCGGGCAGTAATGGGTGGCGAGCAGCGTATCGCCGTCACGGTGATAGAGGGTGAGCGAGTGGGGTGCGCCCTGATAGGTCCACTCCTCGACCAGGACCGAGCCACGCGCACTCGTGCTGAACCCAATGCGCAGGCCATGCTCTGGCTGGCCCTGCAGCTGCCAGCTGCCTTCAAGAGTCTTGAGGCGCTCAAAGGCTGTGGCTGCCGCGCTGGTGTCAGCAAGGGCAGGCCCCGCAGCAAGCGTGATGAAGGCAGCAAGCGCCGCCGCGCAGTGTGTTTTCAGCATGGCAATGTCCCCCCGATGTGCCGTCTGGCGAGACTTTAGAGGGAGGCGGGACTGCGGCAAGGGGTGTTTGGGCAGGGGGGCGCGTCTCGCCCGCGTGGTTCGACTTCGCTCACCATGCGGGCTTTTCGGATGTCCCAACCAACCGCTCATCCCGGCGCAGGCCGGGATCTCGTGAAGCAGGCGCTGACCTTCTCCCTTCTCCCTTCTCCCTCGGGAGAAGGGTCGGGGATGAGGGGGACTGAGCTTCCAGCACACGCTGTGATTTGCAGTGATGAGCAAAGGCGCATCACTGCCGCTGTTTCATAGTGCCTCGGCGTAGCTCCCCCTCACCCCTAGCCCCTCTCCCAAGGGAGAGGGGAATTGTTCCACAAACACCAATATCGCCACGCGGGGCATCCCGCTGGCGGTACGCTTGCAGTCTCGCCCCAGTGACAGGGCCGGGCGCGTCCAGGGTGGACGCTGTAGGTAATGCCAGCCTTTCGGCGTGGCTGTAGAGCGTGCGCCATGGACGCGCCCTGCGAAGAATTGCCCGCTCGTTTGACGCGGGCCGCCCAGAGGACTCAGAAAGGCGAGCCGTCGCCTGACTGGACAAGTGGATAGCGCGGACCGCCATTGGCAGGGCCGTTAGTCCCATACCGGCAGCACTCGTCTCCTTCGCACTCCGCTCATGGGCAGCATTTGCCGCGCATGAGCCCTCCCGCCTCTGCCTGCGCGCACCGGGGTCTGTACCGGCGTGCGCAGCGTCAACGAAAACCATCACCTTCCGGTCGGTCCGGACCGCCCTGTCTGGTGATGGGAGGCGTGTAGTATGGGTCGGGCTTGAGAGGGTGGGGATGGATTTGTTTTGTCCTACGCCCTCTTCGACCCGCTGCGCGGGCCACTTCCCCCGCTTGCGGGGGAAGAAGAAGCCACGTTGGCGTCGCGCTTTCGTCCCCCGTTCACGGGGGAGGTGCCCGGCAGGGCGGAGGGGGTCTTGTTGTGGGCGCTTCACTCCGAAGATACCTGCGTCCTTCGACTTCGCTCAGGATGAGGGGCAGGTATCCATAGCGGGCCCCAAAGCCGGCAGCTAACGGTTCAGACGAAATACCTTGGACCCCTGCCTGCGCAGGGGTCTTCGGGAAGGTAGGATGAAGCCTTAAAGTCCGGCGTCACGCTCGACCGCGGGACGCGGTCTGAGCGTCCATCTTCTGACTTGAGATGATGAGGACGGCGGCGATAGCAGGAGCTGGACCCTCAGACGGGCTATCGCCCGTCGAGGGTGACGCTCTCCATGAGCGACACGCCCCGAACCCTCACCCTCAATAATGCGGCGGGGGACGATTGACCGGGGCGGCGGCTTCGCTGATGGCCTGTTCGCTGTCGGCGACCCGCTCGGCGAGGCGAACCACCTGCCGCTCCAGCCGCTCGATCAGCTTCCACTGCGCCGTGATGGCCGCGTTGAGGTCCTCAATCGTCTGGTCCTGATGGGCGATACGGATTTCAAGCTCGTCGAGGCGGGTGGAGTCTGTCGGGGCGCTGTCGGTCATGGGGGCGGGATTAGCGGCGCGTGTGGGGTGAGGCAATATTATACCTCCGCTCACCCCGCACTTGATCCGGGGTCTCGTGAAGTAGGCGCCGCGCTCTAACTGGCTGAGATCCCGGATCAAGTCCGGGATGAGCGGATGAGTTGGGAGGGCGGTGGGTGTCCGATCTGATTTTGCGGGTCAAGGGTGTAATCCGAAGGACGCGAAGCGCCCTTGACCCGCAAAATCAGATCGAAAAAGGCTGGCTATGGCCAAATGGCAGAAACTGCCATTTGGCCATAGTGTACTTGTTCGGGCCACCAGAGCCAGCGGGTCGGCGATGGAGGCGCAACCGCAATTCCGCCAATTGTCGTTTGAGGCATCGGATCACAGGTGCGGGCTGACATCCCGCACTACGGCGAAACGGACTTTGGCTTACTGAGTTTCGCGTTCAAACTGCCGAAGCATCGTTTCCAAAACACTCATCAAACGATCGATGTCTTCGTTCCGAATGCTCGTGTTGAGCGCACCATGGAAAAGCGCGTTACGTTTATTTGCGATTACCCTCAGATGCCTGGCAGAAGTATAGCTAATCTCACCCATTTCTTCGAGCGTTGAAATGATCTTAGTTGGGCTAGTAACTCGAGCGTGGCGAGCACCTTCGAAGCCGGCAGTATACTTCTGATAAGTGGCTTCAAAAACAATCCAAGCCCATGCGAATGCCGCTTGAATAAATTCTGCGCTTCGCAAATTGCGGGCCGTATCGACCGCTGATCTGAGCAGATCTAGATCTGAGATCTCCAGCTCTTCAAGCAGATCTGGAAAGTCGGATACATAGTAGGTTTTGAACGTCCATTCAGGCTGAGACTCAAACGACTTAGCTAATTCCTGCAACCTCTTTGAATGACTGCGACCTGATGAGTGCACAACCTCAATTGCAACGTTTGTATATGGCTTAAATGCTATAGCGTCGACACCTCGACGTTCCAAAAACTCAGGCAACAACGATCTGGATGGCTGAGCTACGAACTCATATCCCTTTTCTTCGTACTCCCTTTGCAGGCGTCGAAGGATCGCTTGTTCACTGTCGAAAAAGTCCAGTTTGGCCGACATCTTAGTTCACCACATCAATGCTAACATATACAATTGGGCGTTTCGCTTTCAAAGCGGCGAGCAATGTTTCAGACGGTGACGAGAATACATCGACACCCCCTTCAATGTGCTTCGCCACATGCAAATCGAATATCTGTCGGTCGTCCGAATAGATTACTCCGCGCAACGCATCTAAGATAGGCTTAGTGGCATTGTCTAAATCGCTAGCTAGATCGGTCTCCACGAAAAATAATAATTCGAACTCTAAGGGCTCGAAAGTAACAAAGGTTTGCGGCTGGAGCTTCGCAATAGCGGCCGCTTCAACGCGAGCCTGCCATGCTCTCAAGTTCGCTTTGTTTTTGGCCTGCGCTGAAACTGGAACGCCCGGCAGGAAGAACTCGAAGGGAAATTCAGGTTCCAAAAGTCAGCACCCCGGTCGAAACTTCGCTGCGCCATGTATAATGCGCTTTGAATTGTACGCCATCCGCCGCTCGTTAGCGGCGCTCGCGATAGGCGCCGCTACAACTTGGTTTCGGATTCAATCACCGCATTGCGCCAAAAAAATACTTTTATCGAGGTCTGCCAGCGCAAATCGTGAACGCTCCCGTCTTCCACCGTATACTTTAACGACAGCCATTTATCGGCAGGGTATGATGAGAAGGAAACTAGCGTATGCTCGCCGGGTTCAAGCTCTACGTCTGAAAATCGAGAAAAGCCCACTACAGACCCATCCTTTTTCCTTTGCTTGACGGCCAAGGTTCCCGGCGCGATAGCGCGCTGCCCTTTATTGGTTAACCGCAACGTCATGTGTCCCCACAATGGTTGCCAAGTTCTGCCCCACACGGATTGGATTTCAGCACTCAAATCTGTAGACATCAACTCTCCCGCTCCACGTACAACTTCCGGCCCATAGCCGCATACTCCGCGCTCTTCGCCTTCATGCCTTCTTCCGCCGCACGCGCCTGGCGCTCAAGGTCCGCCTTTTCATTGTCCGTCATGCCGGCCGCATAGTCGCGGACCTCTCCGGTGATCTTCATGGAGCAGAATTTCGGGCCGCACATGGAGCAGAAATGGGCGACCTTGTGGGCCTCTTTCGGGAGGGTCTGGTCGTGATAGTCGCGAGCGGTTTCAGGATCGAGGGAGAGGTTGAACTGGTCCTCCCAGCGGAACTCAAACCGGGCGCGCGATAGCGCGTCGTCGCGGATCTGCGCGGCAGGGTGGCCCTTGGCGAGGTCTGCGGCGTGGGCGGCGAGCTTGTAGGTGATGACACCAACTTTGACATCGTCGCGGTCCGGCAGGCCGAGATGCTCCTTGGGCGTCACGTAGCAGAGCATGGCCGTGCCGTACCAGCCGATCATCGCCGCGCCGATACCGCTGGTGATGTGGTCGTAGCCGGGCGCGATGTCCGTGGTGAGGGGGCCGAGCGTGTAGAAAGGCGCCTCGCCGCATTCGGTGAGCTGCTTGTCCATATTGATCTTGATCTTGTGCATCGGGACGTGGCCCGGCCCTTCGATCATGACCTGGCAGCCCTTGGCATGGGCGATCTTGGTGAGCTCACCGAGGGTCTCCAGCTCTGCGAACTGGGCCGCGTCATTGGCGTCCGCGATGGAGCCGGGGCGGAGGCCATCCCCCAGGCTGAAGGAGACATCATAGGCGCGCATGATGTCGCAAATGTCCTCGAAATGGGTGTAGAGGAAGCTCTCTGTGTGGTGGGCGAGCATCCACTTCGCCATGATCGAGCCGCCGCGCGAAACGATGCCGGTGACGCGCTTTGCGGTGAGGTGGATATAGGCGAGGCGCACGCCGGCATGGATGGTGAAATAGTCGACGCCCTGCTCACACTGCTCAATCAGGGTGTCGCGGTAGACCTCCCATGTCAGGTCCTCGGCGACGCCGTTGACCTTTTCGAGGGCCTGATAGATCGGCACGGTGCCGATGGGCACGGGGCTGTTGCGGATGATCCATTCGCGCGTGTTGTGGATGTTGCGCCCCGTCGACAGGTCCATGACATTGTCGGCGCCCCAGCGCGTTGCCCAGACCATCTTGTCGACTTCTTCCTCGACCGATGAGGTGACGGCGGAATTGCCGATATTGGCGTTGATCTTAACCAGGAAGTTACGGCCGATGATCTGCGGCTCAAGCTCTGGATGGTTGATGTTTGCCGGGATGATGGCGCGGCCCTTGGCGATCTCATCGCGGACGAATTCCGGGGTGATGAAGGCCGGGATTTCGGCGCCGAAACTCTCGCCCTGGTCGATCTGGTCCTGCGCGTTTGCAAGCTGTTCCTGACGGCCGAGATTCTCACGCTCTGCGACGTAGATCATCTCTTTCGTGATGATGCCAGCGCGGGCGAATTCGTATTGGGTGACGGGTTTTCCGGGCAGGCCGCGAAGGGGCTTGTGATAGGTCGGGAACTGGCGGGCGAGATGCTTGCCGCTGACACCGCCATTGTCCTCTGGCTTGACCTCACGGCCTTCATATTCCTCGACGCCGCCGCGCTCCAGCACCCAGTCAGTGCGGTGGCGGGCGAGGCCCTTCTCGACATCGATAGTGACCGACGGGTCGGAGTATGGGCCGGACGTGTCATAGACGGGCACCGGCTCTTCATTGGCCGACGGGTGCAGGTCGATCAGGCGGCGCGGAACGCTGAGGGTGGGGTCGGCCTTCGGGTGGGTGTAGACCTTGCGGCTGGCTGGCAGCGGGCCGGTGGTGACTTGCGGGGTCTGGAAGTCAGACTGGTTGGTGGGCTTGTTCATGTGGGGTCTCTCCAAAAGGTTTGAGACCCGGGGGCGCGTGGTTTTCCGTTCCTACGCCGGCCACCTCCACAATCGGAGATTCCCCGGATCAGGTTCTAAGGGTGCTGGACCTGCGTCTGGCCCATCTCAGCGCTAGCAATACGCGCCCCTCGGATTGAGTGGACCGTAGAGGAAAGCGGCGCGTTCGGAAAGGGGGCGGCGGCAAGCATGGCTTGCCTGGCTGAGTATGGTCCGGCATCTACCGGGCGATGACGCTGGATCTTGCCGCCTATCTCAATCGCATTGGCTTTAATGGCCCGGTGCGGGCCGACCTTGAGACGCTGAATGCGCTGCACGCGGCGCATGTGAATGCGGTGCCGTTCGAGAACCTTGATGTGCATGCCGGGCGCCCTGTGCCGCTGTCGCTGGAAGCCGCTTATGAGGAGATCGTCACCCGCGGCAAAGGCGGCTGGTGCTATGAGATGAATGCCGTCTTTGGCTGGGCGCTGTCGGAGATCGGGTTCGAGGTATTGCGCCTCAGCGCAGGGGTGCGGCGGGAGGCGCTGGGCGATGAGGCGATGGGCAACCATCTGGCGCTGCTGGTGCGGCTGGAGCGCGACTATCTCGCCGATGTCGGGTTTGGCAGCTCTCAGGTGCACGCCATCGCGCTGGAAGAAGGCGTGAGCGACCATGCCCCGGTGCGCATGGCGCTCGCGCGGACCGATGACGGCTATTGGCGCCTGCATGAAGGCGGGCCAGGTGCGACTTTCAGCTATGACTTCAGGGCAGAGCCTGCCGATGAAGCCCTGCTGGCGGCGCGTCACGAATGGCAGATCACCGACCCGAACAGCATTTTTTGCAAGACGCTGAGCGCCAAAATCCGGCGCGGGACGACCTATTACATGCTGCGCGGGCGCATGCTGGAAACGCAGATGCCGGGGCGCAGCACGCAGCAGGTCATGGACACGCCGCAAGAGCTGTCAGCCGTGCTGGACGAGGTGTTCGGCCTTGAGGAGCCGGAGCTTGAGGCGCTCTGGCCAAAAATCTGCGCACGTCACAAGCAGCTCTTCCCGCATGCGAGCGGCCGGCTTTAGGCGTTCGCCTCAAACTTCGTTGTGTGGAGATGGGTAATCAGCCGGCCTCGCTCCGAATTGCATGGGCGCGCCGCCTTATGTCGGCAATGCTGGTGCCAGACTGCGCCCCACCCGCCTCAGAACCCGCCGGAAGCCTGTCGTAGGCGTCGAGCTGGCTAAGGGCAGCCTCGGCCAATTCTCCGGCGAGGCCGTCCGGGGCGGGCGATCCGTCTGGCAGGGGACGGTTTGGATAGGTCTTTGCGAATTCGGCTAGTTGTAAATAGTATTGCGCGAGCGCCTTTGCGATTGGCTGACCCGCGCCCTCACACCTGTCACGCAGCAGATTCAGCCGGTAAGCATTCGGCAAGCCGGGTACGATCCTGCCCTGCTGATCGAGCTGCTGCGCCAACTGACGAAAATAGTCGTACTGGGTCTCCAGCTCGGCGGCCAACAACACCGATGACGCATAAGGACAGGCCTGCTCATCCGGACCGTCAAAACCGGTATCGTAAATGCTCTCAAGCATTCGCTCAAACATGGTCTTAACCACGAATCCCTGCAGGATCTGCTTGGCGAGGTCGATCTGGGACGCGCGCGCTCTGCTTTGTGCTTCAGCCCGTTCTTCCGGCGGTGTGCCCTTGGCGTAAGGCCAGCTTTCAGCCGTATCGTCAGCCATCCAGCGGCGTTCAACATTTCGCAGGGCATTCGACGCAAAGACAGCTTGCCGCGCAACGCCGTCCGAGTCTGTTTCAAAATCGATGAGCAGCCAGGCCGCCATAGCGAGGCGCAGCTGGACCTCAATTTCGCCGGGACACGCCGAATGCAGTGACTGAATCTCGCCATGCAGCGTCTCCGGCCGGCCGCTATCGGTCGGCAGACTTTCGATCCTGTCCAGCACATCCGTTATCTGCTGAAAAGCATCTTCGGGGCACGTCGGTTCGCTTGCCTGCGCGCTGGCGGCAAAAGGCAGGCTGACAAGTCCCAGCGCGGTAGCAATTGATCTGATCATGAGCGTCCCCTCTCTGCATTCCGAAACGGTAGGGCGATGCCCGCATGGTCTCAAGTCGCCGCCCGGCGTAGGACAGCCCGGGGTCTAGGCATTGGCTTCAAACTGCGCCGTGTCGACAGCGAACCAGAGCGTATCGGCATGGGCGAGGAGCTCGCCTTTGGCCGTGTAGAGCGCTGTGCCTGCGAAGTGCTTGCGGCCTTTTCCGCCCGTGCGCCATGAGGCGATGATGAGCGGCTCGCCGACGGGCGGGCGGGTGAGGATGTTGGCGTTCATCTCGCCCAGAAGCGCACGGTCCACATCTGGCAGGGAGAAGCCTCCGGGGCAGTCGAGCGCGCTCCAGATGATCTCATCGCGAACGAGGCCGTTATCGCCTGCAAAGGTCTCATGCGGGGTCCAGATGGTGGCGGCGGTTTCAGGGTCTTCGAGCTGGCCGCAGAAGATGCGGAGGCCCTCGCCCGGCTCACGGCCGCGCCCGCAGACGAAGCAGACCGATAGCTCACCCGCGCCGAAGGGACGGGGACGTTCGCTTGCTGCCTTTGCCGCTTCGAAAGACGGGGCCGGGCGGGGCACGATGGAGGCCGCTTCAGGCCGCGCCGTCATGATGAGCGTGTCGCCTGCGTGAAGCGTTGCGGTTTCGCCATCGCGCGTCAGGCTGAGCGGCGTTTCCAACGGAATGGGCGCATTGATGCGGATCGTGTAGGGGCCGTTGAGAAGCTGCGCCATCAGGCCCGCTGAATAGCCGCCATTGCCGCTGCCGGGCGGACCATTGAACTGTTTCGGGATGGTGATGGTGGCGGGGGCGGTCATGGCGGTCTCCGTGTGGCAGCCCGCCCGCGCTATCCACAAATGGTTGAGCTTGCAAGTGGACCGCAGGGGCGCCCTGTGCGAGGCCGGACGTCTATTGAAGCCCGAGTACGAGGAAGCACCTCATGTCCTTTTCCATTCGCCCGCTGGGCCTTGCCGTGTGCCTTTCGGCGGCGCTGATCCTGCCCGCCTGTCAGTCCGTGCCGGAGGCCGCCCCAGAGACAGTTGTCTCGCAAGGCGCCTTGGACGAGGTCATCGAAATCCGGGAAGACGGGCTGATCGCCAATTATTACCCGGCCATGCGCGCCGATGCGCCCGGGCCTGCAATCTTAATGTTTGGCGGGTCTGAAGGGGGATTGAGCGAGGGTGTCGTTCGCGATGCCGAAGCGCTGCGGGCCGAGGGCTTTCACGTGCTGCACCTGTCTTTCTACCGGTATGAAGGGCAGGAGCAGAACCTTGAAATGGTGCCGCTGGAGCGGTTTGACCGGGCGCTGGACTGGCTGCTTGCACGCGATGAGGTCGACGAAGGCCGGGTCGGCATATTCGGCACGTCAAAAGGCGCCGAAGCAGCACTGATCATGGCGAGCCGGAGACGCGAGATTGACGGCGTTGTCGCCATCGTGCCGTCCAGTGTCTCCTGGACAGGCATCAATTGGGACTTTGACGGGCGCGAACCAGAAGCCTCCTGGTCCCTTAATGGCGCGCCCTATCCTGCCCTGCCCTATGGCGAATTCGATTACCAGACCGGGCTCTATTCGCTCTATGCCAATGGGCTGAAAGCCGTCTCCGAGCATGAAGACGCGGTGATCGCTGTAGAAGAGAGCGATGCGCCGATGCTGCTCATCTGCGGCGGGTCAGATGCGCTGTGGCCAAGCTGCCCCATGGCGGAAGCTATCGATGCGCACGCCGAAGCGATGGACGGACCAGAGGTGACGGTGCTTGCCTATCCAGAGGCTGGACATGGCGCAGGCGGCCTGCCCGCCGAGACGCTCGATCCTGAGACAGCGGATGAGGCGCTCGACTGGGGCGGGACGCCAGCCTCTAACCGGGCCGCGCAGCAGGATAACTGGCCGAAGACGGTCACCTTCCTGAAAGAGGCGCTATAGCGCGCCCCGTCAGCCGCCCTCTTCGCCGGCAATCTGCGCGGCGAGGGCGTCGGCCTCTTCCTTGATGAAGGCATTGTCGGCGACGAGCGCCGTGTCCATGGCGGCGATTTCAGCCTGCGCTTGCTCGATCAGGGTGGCCGCGAGCGTTTCCGGTGGGGCTGAGCCATCCGGCATCGGCACGCCGGGATTGGCGAGCGCCCGTTCTGCAAGCTGCGTCAGGAGAAATGCGCGCACGAGGCGCACATCGTCGGCGACAATCTGGCAACGGTCACGCAGGACGAGAAGCCGGTAGTCGCCCGGAATGATGGGCAGCGTCACGCTATCTGCCGGGTTGCCATCCAGCACGCCCATGATGCCTTCCAGCTGGGCGCGTGCCTCGATCTGCGCGATATGACCATACTGGTAGGGGCAGGTCTCATCCGGCCCATCGAAGCCCTGATAGTAGCGCCCGCTTCCGATCGCGCGCAGGATGGTCGGCGCGATGAAGCCCTCGATGACGGGTGCGAGGCGCTCTGTCTCTGCAAGGCGTTGTTCTACGGCAGCTTCGTCAGGACCGGCAGCGCCCCAGATGGCGTCTTCGTCCATCCAGCGCGCCTCTATCGACTGGACCGCGTAAAGCACGAAGGAGGCCGCGCGATAGCTGTCCTCACGCGCGGCATGGTCAGACATTTCCCAGGCCGTTTCGGCGGCGATCAGGTCGGTTTCGAAAGACTGCGAGCATTCATTTTCGAAGCCGACCACCTCTTCAAAAAGCGGCTCCCACTCATTGCCGCTTTCCTCAAGCGCCTCGGCGCGGGCGAGCAATGCCTCGCCTGTTGCCACCGGGTCTTCGCCGCAGAGGCTTTCCTGCGCGGTGGCCGCAGAGAAGCTGGTGAAAGCAAGGAAGAGGACAGTAAGCGTAGCGCGCATATGGGACATCCGGTTCGTATCCGAGTGACGGGAGCCTAAGCGAATTCGCAAGCGCCCGCCACAGACGCTCTCACCAAGCGCGGCGGGGCTTTGGGCGGATCACTCGTCCTTTGCCATCCAGTCATTTATGGCGTCGGCGTGAATATGGGTGGTGGAGAAAATGGGTAGCGGCCCATCGCCCTCTGACAGGATCATGCAAAGCTCTGTGCAGCCAAGGATGACGCCGTCTGCGCCTTCGTCTGCATAGCGGGTAATCATGGCCGTCAGCTCATCGCGGGAGGTGGGCTTCACTACGCCGTTCACGAGCTCATCGAAGATCACGCGGCCGATGAGGTTCCGGTCGTCTTCGGACGGGATCACCGGCGTGCCGGGGAAGCGCTGGGCGAGCGCCGGGGCGAAGAAATCGCCGCTCATTACCCATGGCGTGCCGAGCAGGAGCGGACTGGCGATCCCTTTCGCCATCATCGCATCCGACAGGCTATCGAGCATGTGGATGACAGGCAGCCCGGTCGCCTCCGCCACGGCATCAGCGGCGACATGTGTCGTGCCGGATGTGATAGCGATAGCCTCTGCTCCAGCGGCTTTGAGGGCGTTTGCGCTTTTGACGACTTCGGCGCGGAAAGCGTCCCAGTTCTCGTCATGATAGTGGCCAATCATCACGCCGTAATCGAGCATGAAAAAGATGCAGCGCGCCGAATGCTGACCGCCATGGCGCGTGCGCGCATGAGCATTGAGCAGCTCGTAATAGATTTTCGTGGCTTCGGGGCTGACCCCGCCAATGAGACCGATGAGAAACATGAGGAGGGTCTAGGATGGACCCGGCGCCATGAAAAGCGGGGAGCAACCGTCAGTTTGCGTTCAGCCAGTCCAGCCAGGCGGCCTCAAAAGCGTCCAGAGTTTGCGGCAGGCCGCCTGCTTCGCCTGAGACAAGCCAGCTTTCGAAATTGCCGCCGGCGGCATGATGTCTCGTTATCGAAGCAAAGACCTGCTCGTCGCCGGTTTTCTCCATAAGGAAATCGGCGAAGAGGCGGGCCTGCCCGTAAAAAGCGGGAGCGGCCGCGCCGCCAGACGCGCGCAGAAAGGCTTCGGCTTCCTCGCCGCTCAAGAACATTACGCGGCCCGCAGTGCCGGGCGCATCCTGATCGGCGGTATTGGCCGACTGCTGCAACTGCCTGGCCGCGCCCGCAGACGGGTGCACCATGCTCAGATATGTCGTCAGGTCCTTCAGGTGTTCATGCTTGTGAGTCTCGTGAAAGGACTGGCGGCGCTTGTCAGCGAGGGACGGCGTTTCGAGGAGGACCGCAGCGGTCTCATCAAGCCAGTCCGGGGCCCATCCACCATAGCCGTGACCGGTCTGTCTGGCCGCGTCTTCGGGCGTGAATGCCGCCATGAACCACAAATGGCCAAGCTCATGGCGAAGGGCGCCGCTCTCCTGATCGGCGAGCCCGCTATCCTGAGGGTCTGGCGTAGAGATCTGAGCCAGGGCCTGCCTGATCGCAGCGTCGCGCACGCTGTCCGGCAGGTCCGCAAGCTGGCGGCGGATGCTCTGCTCTTTCATGCGGGCGCGGTCGCTTGCCGACAGCCAGGGCAGAACCGTGTTGATGCCTTCGCCCTCGAGACGCGCTTTCAGGTCTGTCGAAACCTCACCGCCGCTGACAATAGCGGCCGGGCGAGGTGCGACACCGAAAAAGGTTTCGAACTGACGCGACGCTTCGTGCGCCGACGCGAGCATGGCAGGTGCCACGTCTTCAGGCGCGAGAACCACGATGTTGCCGCTTGCAAGGCATGGGTCCGGTAGCGCGGCGCAGGCCTGATCGACGCCCGCCTGCGCGTGCGCCGCCCCCACACACAGTACCAGCCCAATCACTGGGGCTGCCATCCAGCATTTTGCAACCATCACGAAACCCTTTGACTACATATGTAGTCTTTCGTGATAATTACAGATGTAATCTATGGCAAGCTTGTTTTTCTATGCGCAGTGCGGGGCGCGCGCTCAGGGCCCGGAGGCTTAGTCTCCTAAAGCTTGTAGGTCAGCGCCATGGCAATGCAGTGAGCGAGCTCGTCCCGAGGCAGTTTCTGGTCGAGCGGCAGGGCGATGGCGCGCGTGCCTTCGAAGGTTAGGGTGTCGCCATAGCGCTCACGCCAGCGCGCGACGAGGTCCGTCTGGCAATGGACAAGCAGGCGGACGATGCCCGGGCTCGATGGCTTCCACCCCAGGCGGACAGGGGTACCGCTGCGCGCCGCAAAGCTCGGCTCGCCCCATTTCAGACTTTCGGATACTGCGCCGACCCCGTCGGTGCGAGCGGCCGTTTCAAGCACAAGCTCGCGCAGCTCAATCCAGCGACGACGCACGTCATCCGGAACTGCGTCGAAGGCGCTGCGTAGCTCCTGGCGAAGCGGCGCGGCGGGCTTTGCCTCTGCGGGCGTCGATGGCGGCATGCATGGTCCCTCCCTGCCTGCCTTCATACCAGACACGCGAAAGGAAGACGAATGAGCGATACCAAGACAGTCATTATCACAGGCGCCGGGTCCGGCATCGGTGAGGCGACGGCGAAGCGGTTTTCGGGCGATGGATGGAATGTCGTTCTGAACGGACGCACGAAAGAGAAGCTGGACAAGGTGGCAGGCGATCTGCCTGCTGAGCGCACGCTGGTTGTGTCTGGCGACGTTTCGAACGCCAATGACGTCTCGCATCTGATCTCTCAGACCGTAGAGAAATTTGGCGGCATTGATTGCCTCATCAACAATGCGGGCGTCGCGGAAATGGGCGAGCCGGGCGACCTGTCGCTGGAAGATTTCGAGAAGATCATGTCGATCAATGTCACCGGCATCTTCCACACGGTGACCGCCGCCCTTCCTCATCTGAAGACGGCAAAGGGCTCTATCGTGAACACCTCGTCCGTGTCCGGCATTGGCGGCGACTGGAGGATGTTTGGCTACAACACGTCCAAGGGCGCGGTCTCGAACATGACGCGCGCCGTGGCGCTCGACCTTGGGAAGTACGACGTGCGCGTGAATGCCGTCGCACCGAGCGTGACGAAGACCGAAATGGCCGAAGGCATCCATTCGGACGAGGACAAGATGGAGAAGGTGCGCGCGCGCCTGCCGCTTGGCCGGGCCGCAGAGCCAGAGGAAGTGGCGAGCGTTATCGCCTTCCTGGCCGGACCGGATGCTGCCTTCGTGAGCGGGGTTATCCTGCCGGTCGATGGCGGGCTTTCAGCGTCCAACGGTCAGCCGAATTTCGCGGCATAGCCAGAAGCAGAAAAGGCCCGGCGCCTAGAGGACTTTCCCCTCGGCACCGGGCCTTTGATTTTGGCAGACGGGTTGGGGGCGACTAGTCGTCGTCGCCTTCAAGATAGCGTTCCGTGAAGTCCATGAACGCGTCCCAGCTCTTCTTGTCAGCAAGCTCCTGATAGCGGTCCGAGCCGAAAACGGTCCAGGCATGCGGCGCGCCTGAATAGATCTGGACCTCATAGGTTACGCCATCGGTTTCCAGCTGGTCGGCGAGGTCTGCGGCAAGACTGTTCGGGATGCCGCTATCGGCGCCGCCATGCATGACGAGGATGGGCGCTGAGGTGGCCGAGTAGTTGGCACCTTCAGGGGCATCCAGGCTGCCATGGAAAGTGGCATAACCTGCGATATTCTCACCCTGACCAGAGCGGGCAAGCTCCAGCGTTGCGCCGCCGCCGAAGCAGTAGCCCATGAGAATGACATTGGTCTCACCGGAGGCTTCACGCGCCTCAGCAATGCCGCCAAGGATGCGGGCACGCATCATCTCGCGATCATTGTAGAGCATACCGACCTGCTCCTTGCGGGCATCGGTCGTCGCCGGACGATTGCCCTTGCCATAAAGGTCGATCGCGAAGGCGTCATAGCCCTCATCAGCGATCATTTCGACGCGGGTCATCTCATACTCATCAAGGCCGCCCCAGTCATGGATGATGACGACGAGGCCTTTGGACTCGCGCGTGGCCTCAGCAAGGTAGCCTTCATAGGTCGCGCCATCGACGGTGTAGTCGACGGTCTCGCCGGCCTGGGCGGCGAAGGTGAAGGCTGTGGAGGCGGCAAGAGCTGTGAGAAGGCGCATGGCGGTTTCCCTTTCTGAATGAGTGAACACTCCGAGAGCTAGGGCGCAGCCCGTTCCCGCCAAATATGAAGCGTTCCGAAATCCCCCTTGCCAGCGGCCCCGTGCTTGCTGCAACCTTAAGGCGGGCCAGCAGCTTTGAGACTTCTCATGGCCGAGACGACGACGCAGTCGAGATATTTTGAACTCCTGGGCCGGGCCTATGAGATACCGCTCGAGAGCGCGGGTTTTGAAGATTTTCTCGATGCCGCCCATGACTTCTTCTGCGCCGATCCGGAGACGGGAAAGGTCGCCGAGGATGTGGCGAAATTCACCCCCGAAGGCGTCGAGGACCATACGAGCCGTCTGGAACGAATCTTCGATGTGGCGCTGAAGGCAGAGGCCCACGAAGCTGAAACGGATGCGCGCTATCATAGCGTGCTGCGGGTCGCGCCGGGAACGATGCAGGTTGATGGGAATGAGGCCGCCGTCGCCCTGCTGGGCTGCACCCTGCCCCGGCCGCTGGACGAGTTGCCCTTCGATCATGAAGCCCTCGCTCAGGTCCGCGAAGCGCTTTCTGAACCTGCACGTGAAGACCGCATCGTGCTTGCGACAGTTGAGGGCAGCGATCCGCGCCCATGCCTCGCCCTTGTCCAGCCGGGCCGCTCGGAGAGTGCCGAAGCGCGCATTTCTCTATCCTTTATTCACTGGTCTGACGGGCTGATCGAGCGGCTTGGCAATGCGCTGGGTCTGACGGAGTCTGAGACCGAAGTCCTGCAAGGGCATCTCGATAACAAGACGCCGCGCGAGATTGCCGAGGATCGCGGACGCTCACCCGAGACGATCAAGGTGCAGGCCAAAACCATCCTGCGGAAGACGGGCTGCGCGCGTATGACCGATGTGGTGCGGCTGGCGGCCAGCATGTCCTACCTTCTGCGCAAGATGCCCGATGAGCGCCAGTCGAGCCTCGATAGCTGGGCGACACCCATGCGGGCGCTGAACCATCTCATGCGTGAGGGGCGCAAGGTTGCCTATTACCGGCATGGGCCGAGCGACGCGAAGACGGCGGTGCTGTTTTCCCATGCCCTGATACAGGGGCCGTTCTTTGCGCCGGCCTTCCTCAACAAGCTGGCCGAAGCCGGTGTGCGTCTGCTTGCCCAGTCCCGGCCGGGATATGGCTATACGGACCCGCCAGAAACAGCCGAGGACTTCGAGGCGTATACGGTCGCCGATGCACTGGCGATGCTGGAGGCTGAAGGCGTGAACGAGGTCCATGTGGTGGGCCATCAACTCGGCACCAGCCATGCGTTTCGGATCGCGCGCGCACTTGGCCCCCGCGTCCGGTCGCTGGTCCTGATCAACGGAGGGATCCCGCTTCAGGAGAAGCATTATGCCAGCATGGACAGGCGTGTGCGGTTCGCCGCCATGGCGACGCGCCATGCGCCGTCTATCCTCAAGATGAGCAATTCTCTTGGCATACGGAGTTTCAGGAAAAAGGGGGTGCGCGCCTTCCTGATCGACCGGTATACGCGCTCCGAGGTCGATATGCGGGCGCTTCTGATGCCCGGCGTCATGGAGCTCCACGCCAACGGGACATTCCACGCCTGCGAGCAGGAAGGCATCCCGTTCTTTCTGGATGAGAAATCAAAACATTCGGACTGGTCGGGCGACACTGAAAACCTGGCCTGCCCGCAATACTGGTTGCAGCCGGAAGACTGCTCGATCCTGGACCCGGAAGCGGTCCGCGAATTCGTTGGGAAGTTGCGCGGCGCCCGGTTTGAAACCGAGCCGGGCGCCGGCGCCATTATGCTGTATCAAAGGCCTGAACGGGTCGCTCACTTCATACTGGATGCAATCAGCAACACGTCCGACACGGGCCGGGCAGACAGCCCCTAGCAGCCCTTGCCAGCATATATCCCCATTAGCGCTGTGCGGCGCAGTTCTGCCGTGCGTGCATTTTCGGCCTGACGCTCGGCCTCTGCCTGCGCGGTTTGCTGCGCAAGCCCCCCTGCAGCATTTGCTGCAAAGCCCAGTCCCGGCACGCGGCCGAGGGCGCCGCTATAAAGCGCGGCATTCGTTGCAAGACCGGCTGCCGTGCTGGCCGCTGCGCCGGATGTCTCGGCGTTGCGGGCACTCTGGTCGGCTTGCGCCATATAGGTGTCCATGCTGGCGATCTCGGTGCTGAGCGCCTCACAGCTCATGTCGGCGTCGCCCGGCTGGCTCGCGACAAGGCGCGGCGTCAGCTCCTGAGAGCCGCCAAGCGACGTGGTGGTCGAACAGGCCGTTGCAGCAAGTCCGGCAATCGAAACGAGAATGATTTTCCTGAGCATTTTGCTTCCCCCTGAAACTGAAGTGAATGCAATAGATCAGGGGATTTTTTGGCCCGCATCACCCTGCCGGGTTATATGAGCGAAAATTATCGAGAAATTTGCTGGAAGAGGCCCGGTGCTTGCGTGCTAGCGGGACACTTCGCGCCATGTACCGGGTGCGAGACCGTCCAGGGACCGGTCGCCGATGCGAATACGGATGAGGCGCAGGGTCGGGTGACCGATTGCTGCCGTCATGCGCCGGACCTGCCGGTTCTTTCCTTCCCGCAGACCAATCTCAAGCCAGCAATCGGGCACCGTCTTGCGGTAGCGTACGGGTGGATCCCGCTCCCACAGTCCTTCAGGGGCATCAACCTGCTTTACTTTCGCAGGACGGGTGCGGCCGTCCTTGAGATCCAGGCCGCGGCGAAAGGCTTCTAGCGCCTCCGGCTCAGGCAGGCCTTCGACCTGGGCCAGGTAGGTTTTCTCGGTCTTGTGACGCGGATCGGCAATCCGGGACTGGAGACGCCCATCATCAGTGAGCAGGAGCAGGCCCTCGCTGTCCCGGTCGAGCCGACCCGCAGGATAGACGCCCGGCAAATCTATAAAATCCGACAGGGTCTGGCGGGGGCTTCCCTCTGTTCCCTTGTCGGTAAACTGGGACAGGACGCCAAAAGGCTTGTTGAAGGCGATGAGCATGAGCTTGGCTATCGCGCCTGACTGCGCGCGTTTCAATGGGATAAGACATGAAAAAGCCCGCCAATGAGGCGGGCTTTAACGAGGTAGATATCCAAATGATTACGAAGCGTCGTAGGTCATCAGGTACTCACTGAGCTCAATGTCACCATCGCGGTCGGCGTCATACTTGCCGAAGAGATCGTCGCCGACATTCGAGCGGTTCTGCCAGTCGCTCCACTCGGACTGCGAAATCATGCCGTTGCCGTCACCATCGATGCTGAGGAAAAGCTGGACGGCCATTGAAGAGCCTAGCTCATTGCTTGGCACGGACGTGGAACTCGTGCGGACGAAGTCTTCGGTTTCCGCTTCAGTTGTCTCGACGTTCTCGGTCGTGGTCGTCGTGGTGTCCGGTTGCGTCATGTCCGACGTATTGGTGTCGTTCATGGTTTCGGTGTCCATCTCGGCCGTGTCGTCAGACGTATAGGTGCGCGTCGTTGTACGTGTCGTAGACGTGGTGGTTGGCGGCGTTGGGCTTTCGGTCTGCTCCATGTCGCTTTCCGTCGTCATCTCGACATCGGCGCTGGTTTCAGCTTCAGTTTCGGGATCCACGATCGTCTCGGCCGGGAACGCTGTAGGGGCTGGTGCGGTGTCGACTTCAGAAGTGGCCTCGGTCGAGGTCTCATTATCGACATCGGTTTTCATCGTTTCGGAATTGTCGTCTGAACCTTCCATATGATTGTCAGCGAAAGCGGGACTTGCCGCCAGGATAGTGGTCGTCGCGAGTGCGGTGATGAACTTCTTCATTTGTTTCTCCTAATTTCTGTAGGGTCGCTTGATTAACGGACCGCGCGCCATTGGCGTTCCGAATCAATTTCGAGCCACCTCCGGCAAGGGGTCTCAAGAGAAACGCTTGACCAGCTTGCGCGGTTCGGCGGAGATATCGGCATGCGCGCGGCAGACGCGCACAGCGAAGGGGAAACGCCATGACATCTATCGAAGCCGCCATTCTTTATGCTGGCCTGTTCATCATCCTGTTCATCCTGCTCAAGGTGAATGTCGGCAGGGTGCGTTCAGCCGAGAAGATCATTTTCGGCGACGGCGCGAATGAGCGCCTGCAGCGCGCCCAGCGCGTGCAGGGCAATGCCGTCGAGGATGTGCCGGTCACGCTGATCGGTATTATGGGGCTCGGGGTCCTGTCAGCGCCGGTTTTGCTGATCCACGGGCTTGGCGCGCTATTCCTGATCGGCCGTATCCTGCACGCAGTCGGTCTTGGCGGCTCCAGTGGGGGCAGCCCGGGCCGCATGTTCGGCACGCTGCTGACCGCCATCGTGATGCTAGTCACCGGCGTGAGCTGTCTCTGGTTCGCGCTATTCTAGAGGGCTGACGGCGCCAGCCTAGAAGACGGCCTGAACGTCGCTCGTCCAGCCGACATAGATATCGGCGCCGGTCTCGATCACCGGACGCTTGATCAGTGTCGGGTTCTGGATGAGCAGGGCCTTTGCCTTGCCCTGTTCGACCTCGGACTTCTCTTCGGTGGAGAGGCCGCGCCATGTCGTCGAGCGCTTGTTGACGAGCTTGTCCGGGCCGACAGCCTCCAGCCAGAGCGGGACTTTTTCCTGCAGATCGGCGTCCTCGCGAATGTCGACCAGCGTGACGTCATGGCCGTCGGCGTCGAGCGCCGACATCGCTTTCTTGCAGGTGTCACAGTTCTTCAGGCCATAAAGCGTCAGGGCTGCCATCAATCTATCCTTCCGGTTGAGGTTTATTCGCCTGACAGGAGATGGGGGATATGCCGGGCAAAGTCCAAGCTTGCGCGTCGGAACTAATACCTTAATAATGTGTTAGGATTTTGAATGAAGCCCGTAGCGGGTGGCTGTGGGCGTTCCCGATCCAAGAGGGCTAAGCTGATGGGTAAATTTCTTTCCGGCCTGATCGTTCTGATCGCCGCAATCTTTCTGATCATCCTGCTGTACTTCCGCATTGCAGAAGGCTCCTTCGAAGGTGCTGGTGAGCGCATGGACCAGTTCCTTGGCGCAGCTGCTGAAGAAACCGGGGAAGCCACGCGCAACATCGTCAATGAGGCCGATGAAGCGCTTGAAGGCGACAACGAGTACTAGGTTTATTCAGGGCTGATGTCCGGCCCTGCAATTCAGCGCATCGCCGAAGCCTGCAGCGCCAGGCTTCGGCATCGCTTGCTGACAGTATGTATTGGTTTCAGGGCGGCGCTGCATTCGCGGTGGCCGCCCTTGATGCATTGGGGGACCTGATCAGTCTTCCTCGATATGGACCTCTCCGTCGAGGTCATCGAGCTTGACCTGAAGGTGTACACGGACATCCTCCACGGCCTGATTGTAGACAGTGGGGCCGAGCGTACGCAGCATGAGGTCGAGGATCTCACCCGCGCGAAAGTCACTCAGATTTTCATCGAAGCTGGAAGCAAAGAGCGACTGGAGATGCGCGACAAGGGCGCCGCGTCGTTCGTCAGAAAGCTCTATCTTTTTCATCTTTCCACCACACCGACGATTGGCCCCATATCGGCGCCCTGCTCATCACGGCTCATGGCCGGGGCATAGATGCGGGAGACCTGCCCATCGAGGAAAAGCGCGTCCGGGACTTCGAGCCGCTCACGGAAGAGGCTCGCAAAGTCGTGGAAGGTGACGAGCGTGTCCGAAATGGCAAAGTGGACCGTACGTCCATCGGCGCTGACGCCGACACCGTTGCGGCGCTTGCGGGAGGTGCCGTCGGGGTTGAGCGCCGGGTGTATCTCGCCATCGATGACCAGCATCGGGCCGGACTGGGTGGCGTATTCGGGGTCGCGATCTTCTTCCAGATAGGCTTCGGACACGGAAATCCCGGCGCGCCCATCCTCCAGCCAGAAGACGCCGTTCGGCTTCATATGGAAGTTGCCGGGCCCTTCATTCGTGTTGACGCTGGCACGGTCGCCATCCTCGGCGCGCAGATAGCCGACGGGCTGGCGGTCTTCGTGGTACATGCCGCCATTCATCGCGAAGACGAGCGTTTCGCCGCGCGCTTCCAGCGTGTCAGCAAGCGTGTTGAACTGGAGGTACTGGCCAGCCTCTCCATCGGCATAGAAGAGGCGGATATCGTCGCGGTCAGCGCGGAAGGTGCAGACAGTGTAGGGCAGTGAGCGGAAGGTAACGGAGCGGCAGTAGTCGCCGCTTTCTTCTGGCAGGGCGACATCGCAGGCAGAAAGCGCCACCGCTGCGGCGAGCAGGGCGATGATCATGGCCGGCGCTTTTGCTCGTGTGCGCAATTGATATGGCCCTTCTGCCGGTTTGGGCGCGGCCGGGGCCGCTATCGTGGACAGGGTATGGAGCATCGCTGGCTGGCGAAAGGCTCCAAACTCAGATTGGCGAGCAAGCCGTGGCCGAATTATGGCCTTCAGGCGCTGGCGGCTGCTTCAAACTCTTCGCTGGCCGCGAGCCATGTTTCTTCTGCCGTATCGAGGGCGGCATTGAGCCGATCGCGCGACTTGCCGAGGGCCACCGCCTTCTTCGGGTCGGTGTCGTAGAGGGTCGGGTCGGCAAGCTCTGTATCGATGCCGGCAAGCTCCTTGCGGATCTTTTCCATCTCGCGCTCGGCCGCTGAGATACGCTTGCGGATGTCGGCGGTGGCGCGGCGGATTTCAGATTCTGAACGCTTCGGCGCGGGCGGCGGCGCGGGCTCGAATTTCGCGTGCGGCGTGTCGGTGCGCGTCTTGTCTGCTGCAAGCACAAGCGCACGATAGTCGGACAGGTCGCCATCATAAGGCGCAGCGCGGCCTTCATTGACCAGCCAGAGCCGGTCCGCCGTCGCCTCAGCGAGGTAGACATCGTGCGTGATGAGAAGGACAGCGCCTTCATAATCGTTGAGCGCGTGGATGAGCGCTTCGCGGCTGTCGATGTCGAGGTGACTGGTCGGCTCGTCGAGGATCATAATGTTCGGCTTCTGCAGCGCCATCAGACCGAGCAGTAGCCGCACTTTCTCGCCGCCCGAAAGCTTCTCGACCTTGGTCTCGGCCTTGTCCCGGTTGAAGCCGATATTGGCGACGATGGAGCGGACCTGCCCATCGGTCGCGGTCGGGCGCAGGCGGCGGACATGGTCGAGTGCATTGTCGCCTGCGGAAAGCTCATCGAGCTGGTCCTGGCTGAAATAACCGACATTGACCTTGGGCGCCGCGACGCGGTTGCCCTCGAGCAGTTTGAGGCGCCCGGCTATGGATTTGACGAGGGTCGATTTGCCCTGCCCGTTTGCGCCGACGATCGCGATCCGGTCATCATTATCGACGCGCAGATGCACACCGCGCAGGACCGGGTGGCCCTCTGCATAGCCGAGCGCGGCGTCATCCAGCACGAAAAGCGGTGAGGCAAGCTCTTCCGGCGTCGGGAAATCAAATGCATGCGTGCGGGCTTCGAGCGGGATGACGATATCCTGCATCCGCTCCAGCATCTTGATGCGGGACTGGGCCTGCGTCGCCTTGGAGGCCTTGGCGCGGAAGCGGTCGACAAAGCTCTGCAGGTGGGCGCGTTCCTTGTCCTGCTTGGCCTTCTGGGCTTCGAGCTGGGCGAGCTGTTCGGCGCGCTTTTTCTGCCAGCTGTCATAATTGCCGGGATGGACAAAGAGCTTGAGGTTCTCCAGCGCCAGGATGTGCGTCACGGAGTTATTCAACAGCTCCCGGTCGTGGCTGACGAGCAGCACGGTGTGCGGGTATTGCTTCAGATAGGTCTCAAGCCAGGCGGCGCCTTCAAGATCGAGATAGTTGGTCGGCTCATCGAGCAGCAGCAGGTCAGGTTCTGCGAAAAGAACACCTGCGAGCGCGGCGCGCATGCGCCAGCCGCCGGAGAATTCCTTACAGGCGCGCGAAAGGTCTGACTGGGCGAAGCCGAGGCCAGTAAGGATGGTCGATGCGCGCGCTTCGCCCGACCAAGCGTCGATGGCGGTGAGACGCTCATGCACATCGGCAAGCTCTTGCGGATCGGTGACGGTCTCAGCCTCCTCCATGAGGCGGGCGCGTTCTGTGTGCGCGGCGAGGGTTTCGTCCAGCAGGGTGCGGTCAGACGCTTCGACCTCTTGTGCGACCCAGCCAAGGCGGGCCGCCTTGCCGATACGGATCGCGCTGTCGGCTTCGTCGCCGGACTCACGGATGAGGCGCAGCAGCGTCGACTTGCCGGTGCCGTTGCGGCCGATGAGGCCGACTTTCCAGCCAGCCGCGAGGGTTGCCGAAGCGTCCTCCATCAGCGTGCGGCCCTGAATCCGGTAGGTGAGACTGTCGATCGTAAGCATGGATGGCCTGCTAGGCCGTCAGGCCAGCGACATCAATCCTTCTTGCGCGGCTTGAGCTTGCGCATGAGGCCTTCCTGCACAGTCGAGGCAACGAGTTTGCCGTCGCGCGTATAGATGAGGCCGCGATTATAGGAGCGGCCATTACCCGCCTTGGGGCTATCCATCGCGTAGAGCAGCCACTCATCTGCGCGCACCGGCGCGTGGAACCAGATGGCGTGATCGAGGCTGGCGGTCATCAGTTCCTTGTTAATCCAGTGCAAGCCATGCGGGCGCAGGCTGGAGCCAAGGAGGTTCATGTCGCTAGCCCAGGCCACGAGGCAGTGCTGCATCGCAGGCGACGCCTCGACCTTTCCGTCGGTGCGGAACCAGACATAGTTCACGTCTGACTTCGGCTTTGGATTGAACGGGTTGAGACCGCTGATTTCCTTCATCTCGAAGGGCTGTGGGCGCATCCAGTGTTTCAGCTGTTCGTCCGAGATCTTGTCCTTGAACTGCTCGGCAAGCTGCTGGCGGGACATGAGCTCTTCAGGCTGTTTGACCTCTGGCATCTCATGCTGGTGGTCCCAGCCATCCTCGTGAACATGGAAGGAGGCCGACATGTTGAGGATCTGCTGGCCGTGCTGGATGGCAACGACGCGGCGGGTGGTGAAGCTGCCGCCATCGCGGGAGCGGTCGACCTCGTAGATGATCGGGATTTTCGGATCGCCCGGCCGGATGAAATAGGCGTGCAGGGAGTGGCAGAGGCGGTCTTCACCAACCGTGCGATAGGCCGAAGCGAGCGCCTGCGCGATCACCTGCCCGCCATAGACACGCTCACGTCCGGCCTCTTCGTCAGGAGTGATACCCCGAAAGAGGTCAACCTCGAGACGCTCGACATCGAGAAGTTCTAACAAACCGGAAACGGCATCTGTCATATTCGATCGTCTTTCCCATCAGACCTTAACCAAGGCGCGCTTATCACTCCCGGCGGTGACTGAAAACAGGCGCGCCGGAGAGAAGCAGCGAGAACAGACTGCACCCCCGCGCGCCAGAGGCAAGGGTGTTGATGGTGATGAGACTGCTCAAATCTGCCGTGCGTGAGGCCAAAACTGTGCGCATCCTCCTGCGCGCGAAGAAATGGCTCGACCCGATCACGAATGAATCGACCGAACTTCTGGCCGATGATCTCGAGGCCGCTGTTGATTCCTACCGCGAAAACCTTGCCTTCATCTTCGAAGGACGGACAACCAGCTACGGCGAGCTGGACGAGCAGGCCAACCGCTTCGCCCATTGGGGCCTTGAGCAAGGCCTGAAGGCGGGCGACACGGTCGCGCTCTTCATGGAAAACCGGCCTGACTATGTCGCGGCCTGGTATGGCCTGTCCAAGATTGGCGTCGTGAGCGCGCTGGTGAATTCAAACCTGACCGGCGAGGCACTGGTTCATTCGCTGAAGACGGTTGAGCCGAAACTGATCATTACGGGCGCCGAACAGGACCGCGCGATGCGCTCGCTGGAAATGGTGCAGGTCCGCCAGCCGGTCTGGACGCTTGGCGGGGAGGTGGGCACACCGCTCGATAGTGAGCTGGCAGGTCAGTCTTCTGAGCGCCCGGACCGCAGTCACCGCGCACATCTCACCAATGCCGATATCGGCTTCTATTTCTACACATCCGGCACAACCGGCCTGCCCAAGGCTGCGAAGATGTCGATCGCGCGCGTGCGCAACATGATGCGCAGCTTCATCTCGCCGCTTGAGATGGGCGAGAAGGACCGGGTCTATATCACCCTGCCGCTCTATCACGGCACCGGCGGTCTCTGCGCCGTGGGTATCGCGCTCTATACAGGTGCCTCGGTCCTGCTGCGGGAGAAATTCTCTGCCAGCCGCTTCTGGAATGATTGCGCCGATTTCGGCGTGACCACGATTGTCTATATCGGTGAGCTCTGCCGCTATCTTCTGAACCAGCCTGCCCATGCCAAGGAGCGCAAGCACAAGGTCCGCAAGGGCTTTGGCAATGGCCTGCGCCCGGAGATCTGGGGCAAGTTCAAGTCCCGCTTCAAGATCCCGACCATGATCGAGTTCTATGGCTCGACCGAAGGCAATGTGAAGCTGATGAATTTTGACGGCGAGACCGGCGCCTGCGGTCGCATCCCGCCTTACGCCGCGAAATACTTCGACCATATCGCCTTTGTGAAAGTCGATCCGGAAACCGAAACGCCGCTTCGCGATGAAGATGGCCGTTGCATCCGCGCCGGACGCGGCGAGACGGGCGAAGCCCTCGGCCGTATTGGCGAGGACATGACGACCCGTTTCGAGGGCTATCACGACAAGCGCGCGTCCGAAGCCAAGATACTTCGCAATGTCTTCGAAGAGGGCGATGCCTGGTTCCGGACCGGCGACCTGCTGCGCCAGGGTGATCATGGCTATATCTACTTCGTCGACCGACTTGGGGACACGTATCGCTGGAAAGGCGAGAACGTCTCCACCAATGAGGTCGCCGACGCGCTGGCCGGTGTGCCGGGCGTTGAGACGGCGAATGTCTATGGCGTGCCGATCCCGGGGACGGACGGCAAAGCCGGCATGGCGTCTATCACCACCAGCGGCTATCTCGATTACAAGGACGTGCTGGACAAGCTGTCGTCTCGCCTGCCGAAATATGCGGTGCCCGTTTTCATCCGCGAACAGCAGGAAGCCTCGACGACGACGACCTTCAAGTATCGCAAGAGCGACCTTGTGAAGGACGGTTTCGATCCTGAGCGCGCCGGTGAGAAAGTCTGGTACTTCGACTCCGAGACCGGGACGTACGAACTGGTGACGCCAGAGACCTATAAGAAGATCGCGTCGGGTGGGGTGAAGTTCTAGCTGGCCGCCCCCTTCGACCCGCATTCGCGGGCCACTTCCCCCGCACGCGGGGGAAGAAGAACCAATGCTAGTGTACCGCCATCCTCCCCCGTTCACGGGGGAGGTGCCCGGCAGGGCGGAGGGGGCTTAACGCCCCATCGCTTCCTGGATGATGTCCATTTCAGCTTCGCGCAGGATGGCGTCGGTGACGCCTTCGGCATTCACGCGCTCGCGGCCCACTTCGAGCATGACGGGGACGGCGAAGGGGCTGATCTTCTTCAGCGGACGGTGATCGATCTTGCCTCGGATACGGGTCAGCATGTCTGACAGGCGGCGAATGTCGAGGAGCCCTGTCGCGGCGTCCTGACGGGCGGCCTGTAGCAGGATGTGATCGGGCTCATGGCTGCGCAGCACATCATAGATAAGGTCGGTCGAGAAGGTGACCTGACGGCCGGTTTTCTCCTTACCCGGCAGGCGGCGCGCGATGACGCCTGAAATCTGCGCGCACTGGGCAAAGGTGCGCTTCATGAGCGGGCTTTCATCCAGCCATTCCTCAAGATCGTCGCCTAGCATGTCCGGATGGAAAAGCCCGTCCATGTCGATGCTGCCCATATCCTCCATCGCCCAGATCGCCATGGCATATTCCGAGGCGACGAAGCCGAGAGGATTGGCCCCTGCCCGCTCCAGCCGCCGCGTCAGCAGCATGCCGAGCGTCTGGTGGGCGAGGCGCCCTTCGAAGGGATAGGTCACGAGATAGTGGCGCCCTGCCCGCGGGAAGGTCTCGACCAGCAAATGGTCTGGCGGCGGGATTTCGGATTTCTCTCGCTGGATTTCGAACCATTCACGAACCTGGTCTGGCAGGCCCGACCACTGGTCTGGATCGTGGATCATGTGGCGGACGCGGTCAGCCAGGAATGTGGTGAGCGGAAACTTGCCGCCATTATAGGTTGGAATGGCCGGCTTGTCGGTTTTCGCGCGTGTGACGAGTACATCAAGCTCCGACACACCAAGGAAGCGAAGGATTTCCCCCGCGAAGAGAAAAGTGTCTCCCGGAGTCAGGGTCGAGATGAAATATTCCTCGATTTCACCGAGTTTGCGCCCTGCCCGCATGGTGCGCTGATCGCCGCGCACTTTCTTGAGCTCCTCGCCGCCAGACGCTTCGCCGACCTTTCCGACAAAGCTTGCGAGGCGCACATTCATCAGCTGCGCTTCGACGATGGCGCCGACATTCATGCGGTGCTGCTGGGCGTCGCGGGCCGTGCGGACACGCCAGACGCCGTCGCGCCCGCGCACGATGCGTTTGAAGCGGTCATAGGTCTTGAGGGCATAGCCGCCCGTGGCGACGAGATCGACGACGCGCTCATAGGTCTCCCAGTCGAGGCCTTCATAGGGCGCGGCGCGGCGGATCTCATTGAAGAGCGGCTCCAGCTCAAACCCGACGCCGCACGCCCGGCCCATAATGTGCTGGGCAAGGACATCGAGCGCGCCGAGGCGCATGGGCTCGCCGTCGATCTCTCCGGCCTCGACAGCGGCTTCTGCCGCGCGGCATTCGAGGATTTCGAACCGGTTGGTTGGCACGAGCAGTGCGCGGCTTGCCTCATCCATCCGGTGATTGGCGCGGCCAATACGCTGGATGAGACGGGCGGCGCCTTTTGGAGCGCCCATCTGGATGACGAGGTCCACCCCGCCCCAGTCGATGCCGAGGTCGAGCGTCGAGGTACAGACCACGCCTTTCAGGACGCCTGCGGCCATGGCGGCCTCGACCTTGCGGCGTTGCTCTCGGGCGAGAGAGCCATGATGGAGCGCGATGGGGAGCGCGTCTTCATTGGCGCGCCAGAGCTCCTGAAACAGCATTTCGGCCTGGCTGCGCGTATTGACGAAGACCAGCGCCATCTCCGCTTCCTTTATGGCCTCATAGACCTCCGGCACGGCAAAGCGCCCCGAATGGCCAGACCACGGGATGCGCTCTCGCGAGACGAGGATATCGATATTAGCGCTTGTGCCGCCTTCTGCGTGGACGAGGTGGACGCCTTTTTTTGCCGAAGTTGCACCTACTCCTCCCCCGCCTGCGGGGGAGGTGGGCCGCGAAGCGGCTCGGAGGGGGGATATCTCGTGCGTAGCGTTTGCCGCATGCCCCCTCCGCCCTTCGGGCACCTCCCCCGTGAACGGGGGAGGATGTTCCTGCGGAGATTTGCGGACATCCAGCCAGCTTGCGAGCTGGGCCGGGTCGCGGACCGTGGCCGACAGGCCGATGAAGCGGCAGGCGGGTGCCCATTCAGCCAGCGTGGCGAGACCGAGCGAGAGAAGATCGCCGCGCTTGGAGGCCGCGATGGCGTGGACCTCATCAATGATCACGCATTTGAGGTCCGAGAAAAACTCATCGGCGTGGTCTGACGCAAGGAAGAGCGCGAGCTGTTCGGGTGTCGTCAGCAGAATGTCTGGCGGATTGGAGCGTTGGCGCTGGCGTTTTGATTGGGGTGTGTCGCCGGTGCGCGTTTCGATTCGGATATTGAGACCCATTTCAGCGACGGGCGTGTTGAGATTGCGCTCAACGTCGGTCGCGAGGGCCTTGAGCGGCGAGATGTAAAGCGTGTGAAGCGCGGGCCTTCCTGAATTGGATTTCGGGCGTTCTGACAGCTCGATCAGGCTGGCCATGAACCCTGCCAGCGTCTTGCCGCCCCCGGTTGGCGCGATCAGCAGCGCGCTATCGCCTGCAAGCGCGGTTTCAGTGAGGTCCAGTTGATGCTTGCGCGGCACCCAGTTCCGGCTGGCAAACCAGTCAGAAAAGCGGTCAGGCAGGCTGAAATCTGGTCGCGCAGCGTCCGGCATGGGCAAGGACATAGCGCGAACAGGCCGGTCCTGCGAACCCGGTCGCTGGATTAGTTGTAGCCAGCCTCAGCCGCGGTTGCTTCTGCCTGCGCGTCGAGCCTGTCAGTATGGGCCTGATTGATCGCGGCGATGACATCGCGCGTGAATGCAGCGACGTCGAAACGCCCGCCATCAGCGGTATCGAAGCCGCGGCGCACGATGACCATGTCGAGCGACGGGATGATAACGAGATACTGCCCGCGATTGCCGAACCCGGCATAGGTGTCGGCCGGGACGCCCTCAGAGCGGTCCATGAGCCAGAAGCTGCCGCCATAGCCGAAATCGCTGGATGAGCGGTCTGGCTGGGCCTCACCCGGTGAAGAGACGAAATCTGTCCAGCCTTCGGCGAGGATGCGCTCGTCGCCCCACATGCCATCTTGCAGGTAGAGCTGGCCTAGGCGCGCCATGTCGCGGGCAGTCATCCAGACCTGGCTGGACGAGATGAAATCGCCTGCCCAGTCGGTTTCGAGGACGGTGTTCATTGCGCCGATCTTCCAGAGGACGCTCTCATAAGGAAAGCCCCAGAAGGCGCCGTCATCATCCATGGTCTCACGCAGCGCGCGCATGGCGGCCAACGTGTCGTAATTGGAGTATTTGAAGCGCTCGCCTGGCGTGATCTCCAGCGGGTTCACGAAAGCGGTATCGGTCACGAGAGCGCCGCCGAAATAGGTGCGGTCGGTGCGATTGCCCGCTACACCTGAATCAAGGCCGCTCGCCATCTGCAGGACATTGCGGAGCGTGATCTCGCCGCGCGGGTCACCGTTGCGCGACCAGGCGTCGAGCAGCGGCGCGTGGTCGAGGTCGATGAGGCCCTGCTGCACGGCCGCGCCAACGACGCTGGCGGTCAGTGACTTGGCCACCGACCAGGTGCGCTGCGGCGTCGTGGCGTTGAGGCCGCGAGCATAGCGCTCTGCCATGATCTGACCGTCCATGACGACGAGGACCGCGCTGGTGCGGGTGTCGTCGCCATAGGTCGCGCCATCGAACGCCGCGCGGACCGGCTCTTCAAGGCGGGCGGCATAAGGCGAGGCGTCGATCAGCTGCACGGCCTGACCCAGCGCAGTGGAGCTATCCTGCTGGCGCATGGGAAAGTCGTCAGAAAAACGCGGGAGCACGTCGACATCATCGAGGTCCGCGCCAATCGGCAGAAGGGAGCAGCCGAAACCTTCGCGCCAGGCGGCGATGCGCGGCGGCTCTCCCGGCGCATAGCGCACAGCAACCGTGCGCGAGCGATCCGAGATGTTGGCTTCAGACGTGGAGCGCATCGGCCCGCGATAATCTGTATAGATGCCGTCGAGCTCATTATACTCAATCTCGGCGCGGCTCTTGTCGGCTGTGAACGTTGCCGAGCAGGTGAAGAGCGCCTTGTAGCCTGCCGCGAGCGCTTTCTGCATGATCTCTGTTTCGCCGCCCTCCTGGGACTGGGCAGGACCTGCGGCCAGCGCGGTAACGATCAAGGCTGAAAGAAAAAGACGTCGCATTCAGGGTCACTCCATTTGCCGGGCAAGGGGACAGAATTTGCTGTGTCTCCCATGCGGAAAAGGCAGAAACATGGCGGGAAACACCTGACGCCGCGACCTATATAAATCAGCGATGATCAGACCCGACCTGCTTCTCCATCCCACGCCGAAGGGGCTCTATTGCCCGCCCGGCGATTTCTATATCGACCCGGTGCGTGGCGCCGTCGACCGCGCCGTGGTGACGCATGGCCATGCCGACCACGCACGCGCGGGGCATGGCGCCGTTCTCGCCACGCCTGAAACGCTTGCCATCATGGAAGCGCGCTATGGCGAGGAATTCACCAAGAGCCGCCAGCCCATCGAATATGGCGAGACAGTCGAGATCAACAGCGTCACCGTCTGGATGTCGCCGGCCGGGCATGTGCTCGGTTCTGCACAGGTCGTCGTCGAATGGAAGGGCCTGCGCATGGTCTGTACCGGCGACTATAAGCGCCGCCGCGACCCAACCTGCCGCCAGTTTGAGCCTGTCCCCGGCACGCATGTCTTCATCTCTGAGGCGACGTTTGGCCTGCCGGTCTTCAGGCACCCGGACACCGATGGAGAGATCAGGAAGCTGCTGGACAGCGTCGCCATGTTCCCGGAGCGTACGCACCTCGTCGGCGTCTACGCGCTCGGCAAGGCGCAGCGTGTAATCAAGCTGCTGCGCGAGGCAGGCTATAATGAGACGCTCTATATTCACGGCGCGCTGGAAAAGCTCTGCAAGCTATATGAGGATCACGGCGTGGCGCTCGGCCCGCTGGACACCGCGACGCTGGACACGAAAGAACGCGGCGCGCAGGAGCGGTTTCGCGGCAAGATCGTGCTGGGCCCGCCTTCCTCCTTTCATGACAAATGGGGACGTCGCTTCCCCGACCCCCTGCCCTGTTTTGCCTCTGGCTGGATGAGCGTTCGTCAACGCGCCAAGCAATCGGGCGTCGAGTTGCCACTCATCATTTCCGACCATGCCGATTGGGATGAGTTGACCGACACCGTCCGCGAGGTCGATCCCGAAGAGCTATGGATCACGCATGGGCGCGAAGATGCGCTGGTGCGATGGGCCGAACTGGAAGGGCGCAAGGCACGGCCGCTGCGGCTTGTCGGCTATGAGGATGAGAGCATCGATTGATGCAGGAGGCCCCACCCCGACCCTCCCCGCAGGCGGGGAGGGGGCGATGGTCCTGGATGTGTCGGCTCACCTCAAGTCAGGTATGACGCCATCCCCCTCCCCATTCATGGGGAGGGTCGGGGTGGGGCGAGGGACGCACATCGCTCTCTGTCATTGTTGTCGCCCCCTCCTATGTCATTCCGATGCAGGCCTTTTCCGACCTTCTTGAACGTCTGATCCTGACCGCTTCGCGCAATACGAAGATCGAGCTGATGGTGAATTATTTTCGCCAGACGCCGAACCCGGCGCGCGGCTGGACGCTGGCGGTGCTGACGGGGGAGCTCGACATTCCCGGCGTCAAAGGCGGGTCGATCCGCAGGCTGATCGAAGACCGGGTCGATCCCGAGCTGTTTCGCATGTCGTATGACTATGTCGGCGACCTAGCCGAAACCGTCAGCCTGATGTGGCCGGGCACGCGCGGCGCGAACCGCATTCCGCCCATCGATGATGTTATCGAGGCGCTGCTCGGCGCGACGCGTGCCGAAGGCGAGCGGCTGGTCGCTGGCTGGCTGGACATGCTGGAGCCGCCGCAGCGATGGGCCCTCATCAAGATGGTAACCGGCGGGCTGCGGATTGGCGTGTCGGCGCGGCTTGCCAAGGTGGCGCTGGCCGAGATGGGCGATGTTGAACCGGCCGAGATCGAAGAGATCTGGCATGGCCTCGCCCCGCCCTATGAAAGCCTGTTCGACTGGTTGGACGGCAATGCCGAGAAACCGTCACCGGACATCAAGGCCCCGTTCAGGCCGGTCATGCTGGCCCATCCGCTGGTGACCAAGAACAAGCGGGATGACCCGGACGCCATCGACCCGGCGATGATCGACCCCGACATCTTTGCCGCCGAATGGAAGTATGACGGCATCCGCGTTCAGGCGGTGTCCGAGCGCGGTGTACGGCGCATGTATACGCGGACCGGCGACGACATCTCCCACACCTTTCCGGACGTACTCGCAGCGATGGATTTCGAGGCGGCCATTGATGGCGAACTTCTTATCCGCGCCCCAAATGGCGAGGTTGCCCCCTTCAATGAGCTGCAGCAGCGCCTCAACCGGAAGACGGTGACGAAGAAACAGATGGAGGCGCGCCCGGCCATGATCCGCGCCTATGACATACTGGTCGAGGGCGATGAGGATCTAAGGTCGCTGCCTTTCTCTGAGCGCCGCAAACGGCTGGAAGCCTTTGTCGAGAAGTCCGCCAGCGAGCGTATCGATATCTCGCCGCTGGTGCCCGTGACGAACCTCGAGGCGCTTGAAGCGGCCCGCAACGAGCCGCCCGCGCCAGAGATTGAAGGGCTGATGCTGAAGCGCTGGGACAGCGTCTATGAAGCCGGGCGTCCGACGGGCCCATGGTACAAGTGGAAGCGCGACCCGTTCCTGATCGATGCGGTGATGATGTATGCCCAGCGCGGGCACGGCAGGCGGTCCAGTTTCTATTCCGACTTCACCTTCGGCGTCTGGCGCGAAGGCGAGGACGGCGATGAAATCACGCCGGTCGGCAAGGCCTATTTCGGCTTTACCGATGAAGAGCTGAAACAGCTCGACAAGTTCGTTCGCGAGAACACGATCGACAGGTTCGGGCCTGTGCGGTCCGTGACGGCGAACAAGGAGAAGGGCCTCGTGCTGGAGGTCGCCTTTGAAGGCCTGCAGCGAAGCCCCCGCCACAAGTCGGGCCTTGCCATGCGCTTTCCCCGCATCAATCGTATCCGCTGGGACAAGCCGAGCGCCGAAGCCGACCGGCTTGAAACGCTTGAAAAAATGCTTCCGGCAGACCCGCTTTTGGATAAAGGCTAGAGGCATGAGCCGGAAAGTTGGCATCGCACTCCTGGTCGTCGCCATCGCGCAGTTTCTGGCGCCGATGTTGCCGACCATTGGCATAGGTGAACCGATCGGCACGCGCGGCGATGTAGCTGTGAGGCCGCCGGAGCTGCCGCCCGGCCCCTTCTTCTCGATCTGGGGCGTCATCTTTCTGGGCTATCTGGTCTTTGCCCTCTCGAGCCTCTGGAAGCCAGGCTATCTGGAGCACCGGATCGCCATGCCCTTGCTGTTCGCAGGCATCGGCAATGTCGTGTGGATGATAAGCGCCCAGTCGCTTGCCAATCAGTATGTCGACCTTTTGCTACTGGTCCCGATCCTTGGTTTTAGCTGGCTCTCAGCGCGGCGGCTGCACCGGATGGGCGGCTTCGATGGGACGCTGGCGCGTTTCAATGCCTGCGTGCTGACAGGGCTTTTCTCTGGCTGGACTACGGCGGCGCTGTCGATCTCACTCGCCGCAACCTGGAGGGAAGCAGCAGGCATGGCACCCAGTGACCATGTGTGGGTTTCGCTCTGGATCGCCCTGCTGAGTGCTGGCCTTCTCGCCTGGGTCTTTGCCAGCCGGATCAGCGCGAGCCTCTTCTATTTCGCAGCCCTTGGCTGGGGGATTGCCGGTATCGCGGTAAACAACTGGTACCTGACAGACCTGCACTGGCTGAGCGCGGCAGCAGCGCTGTTCGGTCTCTACATCCTTTGGCGGCGGCTGCGCTACGGTGCGCGGCCAGCCTTCGAATAAGGCCTAGCTTTTCGCCTCAGCGATGCGAGCGTTCAGGCTTTCGATGAGCTGGGGTGAGACATTGCCCGTCTCGTTCAGACCATTCTCACGCTCATAGTTTCGGATCGCGGCCTGCGTGCCTCCACCGAGGAGACCGTCAGCCGGGCCCGGCTCATGCCCGAGCGCGGCGAGCGCGTTCTGGACGGCGGCAATCTGTTGCGGCGTCGCGGCGTCTTGTGAGCCCTGCTGCGGGAAGATGCCGTTTGCGGCGCGGTTCGGACGGGTCGGCGTCCATCCAGCGGCTCGCGCGCGGATCTGTGCGGCCTGCTCCTGACCAACAGCATTTGTCAGTTCGGCGACTTTTGGCGGAGCTTCGCTGTCACCCTGATTGGCCGCAACAGCATACCAGTAGAGCGCTTCAGCCGGGTTTTCGCTGACACCGAGGCCAAGCTCGTGAAGGACGGCGAGATTGTACTGGCCGTCGGTTACGCCGAACTCGGCTGCCTTGCGGAACCACTCCGCGGCGCCTGCATAGGTCTGCGGACCGCCTTCGCCTTCGGCGTAATAGACGGCGAGGTCGTACATGGCTTTGACATTGCCGCCAGCTGCGCCGCGCTCGGTCCATTCGCGGGCCTTTTCGAGGTCGCGCGGGACGCCGAGGCCGGACTCGTGGAGCTTTGCCAGACGATATTGAGCGACGGCAAGGCCCTGCTCTGCCGCGCGGCGGATCATCGATGGTCCTGAGGTATAGTCACCTGCTTCGAGCTGGCGCTCACCAAGCTGATATTGCGCAATCGCATCACCGCCCGCGGCGGCCTGTTCAAGCGACTGGCCAGCCGGGATTAGGTCGACCTCTGCCAGAGTTGGCCGGGGGTTTTCTACAGCGGGCGTAGCGGTCGGCGTTTCATCTGGATCGCGAACACCTGCGAGGCTCACTTCAGCTTCTTCAGGCGCCGCGTCTTCTACGGGTAGCGTGTCCTGAAGTTCAGCGGACGATGCGGCCGGTTGCATTGAATTGACGGTTTCGGAAGGTGTGTCGCTGGCGGCAGTCTCTGAGGCCTCTGTGCTGTTCTCGACCGTATCGGGTTGGACTGGCGTGTCTGCTTCAGCAACTTCAGATGGCTGACCGGCATTTACCGGAACCGCAACATCCGAGCGGGTGGCGATCTGCGGACGATCGTTGGCGGACAGCATGTCCTTGCCGAAGTAGAACCCAGCGGCAACGGCTACGAGTGCGGCAGCCGCGACAGCAGGAATGAGCGGGAACTTGCCGGACTTCTCTTCACGCGGTTCGGCTTTCTTGCGTCCACGCTTCGAAGCAGAAGCTTTCTGAGGGGGCGCCTCATTGGCGTCGAGTGCGGCCTGACGCGCACGGCTGAGATAATCATTGCCGCCGCGGCTGCGCGTCGCTGTCTGCGGCGCGCCCCAGTCGAGATCGCTGGACGTGTCCTCATAGACAGCGTCATCGCCCGTGAAGGGCTCATCGTCTGCAGTGTCGAAGTCGTCGAACTCAGCGAAGGGGTCGCTTGATGCCGGCTCGTCATGAAGATCGGTTTCATAGTCGAAGCTATCGTGGCTCGCGACAGGTGGCGGGGCTGCGCGATCATCTTCGTCGAAGTCGAAACGCTCATCGAAAGATGGCTCTTTCGCTGGCTGGCGACGGGCGGCTGGCGGCGGAGCGACAGCTTCTTCCTGCTCTTCATCCTCATTGGACATGAAGGTCGCGAAGTAGTCATCGTCTGCGGTTTTGCGCGGCGCATCAGCCTTGCGTGCAGCTTTCGAACGCGGTGCCGCTGCATCCTCAAAGGCTTCAAGCCGGGCAGCAAGCGAAGCGATTGCCTTCTGAACAGGTGACAGCGAACTGGTCGACCGCTCCTGGATCTCTTCCATCCGGTCGGAGACACCGCTGAGCGCGTCGGAGAGGCGCTTCTGCTGCTCGTTACGCTCCGTTTCGATGCTCTGCTCGAGGTCACGCAGCGAGCGTTCCTGGCGGGCCTGAAGGCGTTGGGAAACGCTGGAAACCTGTTCGCCAACCTGCTCGATCGCCTTTGCGCTGCGCTTCTCGCTTTCGTCGACGCGCGCTTCGAACTGTTCGGCCATCTGCTTCAATTCGGCGCTGAACTTCTCAAGCATGGCATCGCCCTGCCCGCCGGCGTTGCCGAGCTGGAGCGTCACCTCATGCGAAAGCGCGTGCATGTCCGCACGGACTGCTTCGATCTGGGCGGCGTAGTCTCGGTCCTCGACCTGCTGGATACGTTTGCCGAGATGGTCGGAAATCTGGCGCACAGCTTTCTGGACCGCAGCAATCTTTTCGGGCGCTACTGCGTTACGCGCGGCAGTGTCGACCTGACCGCGCAGCGCGGCAAGTTCGCTGAGAGCCTTGTCGTGATTGGCTTCCATACGCTCACGCAGGTCCGCAAACGCTTTCGGGGATACGGCATCTTTGGCCTCGAAGCGCTGGCGCAGCGTTTCGAGGGCGGCTTGCGATGCGTTCCAGTTGGTCTCGACACGCTTGGCGAGGTCATCAACAGACGTCCGCGACGTGCGGCCTGAAGACTCCATGTCCTGGCGGAGCGTCGCGATGGCAGCGAGCGCGTTGGAATCCTTGCGGTCGACGGCGTCGGCGAGGTTGGAGAGCGAGTCCTTCAGCGCATCGATCTGTTCCGGGCGCGCCGAACGTGTGGCGGCGGCGTCGATTTCGCTGGCGAGCTTCTGGCGTGTGCTTTCAATGGACGCGCGAAGTTCTTCGGAAAGGCCTTCGAAGCGGCTTTCGAACTGTCTGCGAAGCGCCATTGCGGTATCTGGTAGCGCCGTATCAGCGAGCGCGCTGACGCGCTCACTCAGAGCACCGAACGTCTTGTCGACCTTGTCGAGAGCTTCATTGGTCTGGGCTTCGGCCCTGTCGAGACGGGCCTGCAGCGCCTCCACCAGGCTTTCCATCGACGTCAGCGATTTACTGGTCGTGGTCTCGACTGTGTCGAGACGGGTGGTGACGTCATCAAGGCGTGCAAGACGCTGGGCAACATTGGTTTCAAGGTCGCTGAAGCGTCCGGACAGGTGCTTCGTTGCGCCTTCGGTGCGAAGCTCAGCCTGCTCGATCTTTTTTGCGAGGCGGTTCGCAGCTTCGTCCAGTGTCTTGTCGATACGGCCTTCAACGTTTGATACGCGTCCGCCAAGCTCTTCAAGGCCGGTTTCCACGCGCCTGCGCATATCCGCCGAATTATCTTTCTGGCGGGAGCTTTCCTCATGGATATGAGAAGCGAGTTTGCCGAGCGCGCGCTCAAGCGACTTCAGCGCTTTCACATCACGGCGGCCATCGCCGCCATGCTCGAGCGATTCCAGTTTCGAGCGCAGGGCGTCATGGGTCGAGCGGATATCCTCGATCACTGTCTCGTAATTGTTCGAAAGGCCATCGGTGCGGCGTTGCGCATCTTCGAGGCGTTCGGTGAGGCTCATGATCGAGCGGTCGATGCCGCTGAGCGCTACGGCGGAGCGCGCTTCGACGGCTTCAAGCCGGCCGAGCAGATCGCGGACGAGGCCTGCAGAGCCCGCCCCCGGATAGTCGCCGCCGCCATCGCCGCCGCCTGCTGCGAGGCGCGGCGCATCGCCCGAGCGTGTGCTCGCGCCCGAACCGCCAACGGTGCCACCGGGGCCGTCGGTCTCCATCTTGAGCATACGGTTAATGTATTCGCCGATGGTCAGGCCCTCTTCACGGGCCGCTTCCCGTGCGGCTTCGCGCGCGCGCTCGTCGCTCCCCTTCACGCTCCAGGGCCCGTAGTTTGACATACGCGAACTCCTCAATTCCGGGGCAGCACTTCTGCAGAAAGCGCATGCCGGATCACCGCATTGATCCACCGATGCCGAGGTTCGTCTTAAAAGGTCGTTAAAATGGTAAACAGAATGGCCAGATCGATTCAGACATCAGCAGCTGACGCTGCGGAGGGGCTTTACTCTGACGCAAAGGTAAGGCTAACGTTGACGTATACGTAAATAACAAAATCAGGAGGAAGTCATGCCAGACACAGCTACATCCCTTTCGATCTCCGAAAGCCGGACCTACTCGATTTCTGAGCTCGCACGCGAGTTCGGCATCACGCCGCGCGCGCTGCGCTTCTATGAGGACAAGGACATGCTGCACCCTGCCCGGGACGGCATGACCCGCGTCTACTCCCACCGCGACCGCGCCCGCGTCACGATCATCGTTCGGATGAAGCGCCTCGGCCTGCCGCTAGCTGACATCCGCGAAATCCTCGACCTGTACGGCCTTGGCGACAATGAGCGCGCCCAGAAGCGCAAGACGCTCGAGAAGTTCCGCAACCAGGTCAAGGAATTCGAAAACCAGCGCGAAGACATCGAGATCGCTCTCGGCGAACTCCAGAAGGGTATCGACTGGCTCGAGAACGATCTTGCCAAGATCGGCCCGGCCAATGACCAGGCCCGCAATGTTGCGGCATATGATGCCGTCGCCCGCAAACAGCTGGACGACGCGTAAGCCACGCGTAAAATCCGCGTAGAACCAAGGTAACCGGCCCGTCTTCGCGATGGGCCGGTTGCATTGCAATTTCAGACTGAAGAGAGCTTTCACGAATGCCACGCTATGACGCGCCGATCCGGGACATGAAATTCATCTTCCACGATGTGCTGGCCCTGCAGAACTATTCCAACCTCGATGGCTTTGCTGATGCGACCCCGGACATTGTCGATCAGATCCTGGAAACGAGCGGCAAGTTCGCAAGTGAAGTCCTCTTCCCGCTGAACAGCGTTGGCGACAAGCAAGGCTGCAAGCGCGCCGAAGACGCTTCCGTGAAGACGCCAGACGGCTTTCCGGACGCCTATAAGCAATTCGTCGAAAATGGCTGGCCGCTCCTGTCGAAGACGCCGGAGATGGGCGGACAGGGCCTTCCTCATGCGCTGTCCATCGCCGTCAGCGAGATGATGTCTGCCGCCAATATGGCGTTTGCCATGTATCCGGGCCTGACCTCTGGCGCCTATGAGGCGCTTATGGCTGGCGGCTCTGACGAGCAGAAGCAGACCTATGGCCCAAAAATGGCGACCGGCGAGTGGGCCGGCACCATGAACCTGACGGAGCCGCAATGCGGCACCGATCTTGGCCTCATCAAGACGAAAGCCGTGCCGCAGGGCGACGGCTCCTACAAGCTGTCTGGCCAGAAAATCTGGATTTCAGGCGGTGAGCAGGACCTCACCGAGAACATCGTCCACCTCGTGCTCGCCCGCATCGAAGGCGCGCCAGAGGGCATCAAGGGTATCTCGCTCTTCGTCGTGCCGAAATACTTCGTCAATGAGGACGGATCGCTGGGTGAGCGCAACAAGGTCTCCTGCGGCGGCCTTGAAGAGAAGATGGGCATTCACGGCAATGCCACCTGCGTGATGAACTATGACGAGGCGACCGGCTGGCTGGTCGGCGACGAGCATAAAGGCATGCGCACCATGTTCATCATGATGAACGAAGCACGCCTTGGCGTCGGTATGCAGGGCCTCGCCCAGGCAGAGGTCGCCTATCAGAACGCCGCTGACTTTGCCCGCGAGCGCCTGCAGAGCCGTGCGCTCTCCGGCCCGAAAGCGCCGGAGAAGCCTGCCGACCCGATCATCGTGCACCCGGATGTGCGCCGGATGCTGATGGACACGCGCGCCTTTATCGAAGGCGCCCGCATGTTCAGCTACTGGACGGCGTTGCACGGCGACCTTCTGCACAAATCACCTGACGAGAAAGTGCGCGAGAAGGCAGGCGACTATATGGCGCTGATGACGCCAGTGGTGAAAGCCTTCCTGACCGATCGCGGCCTCAAGGCCTGCAATGACGCGCTGCAGCTACATGGCGGCACCGGCTTCACCAAGGACCAGGGCGTCGAGCAGTATGTTCGCGATGTGCGCATCGCCCTCATCTATGAGGGCACGAACGGTATTCAGGCGCTCGATCTCGTCGGCCGGAAGCTGGCGGCCAATGGCGGACGCGCTGTCTTTACTTTCTTCGCAGAGCTCGACGACTTCATTGCCGAAAATGAGGGCGATGGGGAGCTGAAGCCGTTCATCGACGCCCTCAGCGCTGCCAAGGGTGAGCTTCAGGAAGCGACCAGCTGGCTGATGCAGAACGGCATGAGCGACTTCAACAATGCCGGTGCCGCCTCCATGGATTATCTGGAGCTGTTCGGCCTGACGGCGCTTGGCTATATGTGGGCCAAGATGGCGAAGACCGCAATCGCAAAGCGCGGCAGCGACCCGTTCTATGACGACAAGCTCGTCACAGGACGGTATTATATCAGCCGTATCCTCCCAGAGACGTCGGCCCACCTGGCCAAGCTGAAAACCGGCGCAGAGCCCCTTATGGCGCTCGCGGCTGACCGGTTCTGATTTTCAGCCCCGAAGCCCGTCACCAAACGGGTTTCGGGGCTGCTAAAACTAGCGCGGCCTGACGCGGCGTGAGGACTCGTCCCGCAAGAGGACGGGCCTTATAAGATTGACGTGAACGTAAACGACAACTTGTCGATGCAGACGCGATAAGAGGGAGATATCGATGCAGGACGTGCTGAACGTACCACCAGCAAAATGGCGTGATGATGAGGAGATTTCGATCTTCTCCGACGCCGTCGGCCAGTTCTTTGAGCGCGAGTGCAAGCCGCACGTCGAAGAGTGGCGCAAGCAGGGTTACGTGCCCCGCGAGATGTGGAAGAAGGCAGGCGAAGCCGGTCTCCTCTGCGCGTCTATTTCTGAGGAACATGGTGGCGCAGGCGGCGATTTCCGCCATGAAGCGGTGATCATTGAACAGCAGCAGTGGAAGGGTATCGACGGCTTCGGCATCACCCTGCACAACGCGATCATCGCCCCTTACATCGAGACGTTCGGCTCTGAAGAGCAGAAGAAGAAGTGGCTGCCACGCCTTGCTTCCGGTGACCTCATCGCTGCCATCGCCATGACAGAGCCGGGCACCGGCTCTGACCTTCAGGCGGTGAAGACGACGGCGACGAAGGACGGCAATCACTATGTCATCAATGGCTCGAAGACCTTCATCTCGAACGGCCAGACGGCGAACCTGATTGTCACCGTCGCCAAGACCGACCCAAGCAAGGGCGCCAAGGGTATCTCTCTCGTCGTTGTCGAAACCGACGAGGTCGAAGGCTTCGAGCGCGGCCGCAATCTTGAGAAGATCGGCCAGAAGGCGTCCGACACGTCAGAACTTTTCTTCAATGATGTGCGCGTGCCGACCTCAAACCTGCTCGGCCCAGAAGAGGGCCAGGGTTTCGTCCAGCTGATGACGAAGCTGCCGCAGGAGCGTCATGTCATCGGCCTGCAGGGCGTTGGCATGATCGAGCGCGCGATTGCCGAAACCACCGCTTATGTGAAGCAGCGCAAAGCCTTTGGCGGCACGATCTGGGATTTCCAGAACACGCAGTTCAAGCTGGCAGAGTGCAAGACCGAAGCGACAGTTGCCAAGGTCTTCGCAGACCACTGCACGCAGCTGCTGATCGAGAACAAGCTCGATGCGGCGACGGCGTCGATGTCGAAATACTGGATCTCTGATCTGCAGTGCAAGATCATCGACGAGTGCCTGCAGCTTCACGGCGGCTATGGCTACATGGACGAGTACCCGATCGGCCAGATGTATGCCGATGCACGCGTCCAGCGCATCTATGGCGGCGCGAACGAAGTCATGAAAATGCTCATCGCGCGGACGATGTAGCGCAGATGATACGCTGGCTCGGCATAGCGTCCATTATCCTCGGGATCATCTCGGTCCTGATGGGGGCGTATGTCGAGTTTGGCCGACCAGACGCGGGTGTCAGCGGATTTGCGCCGATCGCGCTCGGCCTCGGCTCGCTCGTGATCGGCCTCATCGTCTACCGCCAGTCCAAACACCTGAATAAATGAATGTCCTGAAAGGAGCTTAATCCAAATGACTGAAGCCTATATCTACGACGCTGTGCGCACGCCGCGCGGCAAAGGCAAGCAGAGCGGTTCGCTGCACGAAATCACCTCGCTCTCGCTGGCCACGCAGGCGCTCCAGGCGATCCGTGACCGCAACGAGCTCGACACCAACTATGTCGATGACGTGGTCCTCGGCTGTGTGTCGCCTGTCGGCGAACAGGGCGGCGACATTGCCCGTATCGCCGTGCTGAATGCCGAGTATGCCGAAACGACCGCTGGTGTTCAGGTCGACCGTTTCTGCGCCTCGGGCCTTGAGGCCTGTAACATGGCAGCAGCCAAGGTCATGACCGGCGAAGCCGACATGGCAATTGGCGGCGGCGTCGAAGCAATGTCGCGCGTTCCAATGGGCGCAGCTGGTGGTGCCTGGTCGTCCGACCCGTCCATCGCGATCAAGTCCTACTTCGCCCCGCAGGGCGTCGGCGCAGACACGATTGCGACCAAGTGGGGCTTCTCACGCGATGATGTCGACGCTTATGCCGTCGAGTCGCAGAAGCGCGCGGCAGCTGCCTGGAAAGAAGGCCGCTTCTCCAAGTCCATCGTTCCTGTGAAGGACCAGATGGGCGCGATCATCCTCGATCATGACGAGCATATGCGTCCTGACGCAGACATGCAGTCGCTCGCAGGACTCAACCCATCCTTCGCAGGCATGGGCGGCATGGGCTTCGACGAGGTCATCAAGCAGCGCTATCCAGAGCTGGAAAAGATCGACCACGTCCACCACGCCGGCAACTCCTCGGGTATCGTTGACGGTGCATCCGCGGTGCTTTTCGGCTCCAAGGAAATGGGTGAACGTCTTGGCCTCAAACCACGTGCCCGCATCAAATCCATGGCTTCGATCGGTTCTGAGCCAGCCATCATGCTGACCGGCCCGACGGCTGTGTCCAAGAAGGCGCTCAAGAAGGCGGGCATGGAAGTCGGCGACATCGACATCTACGAGCTTAACGAAGCTTTCGCCTCGGTTCCGATGCTGATGATGCACCTGCTTGGCATTCCGCATGAGAAGATGAATGTAAATGGCGGCGCCATTGCATTCGGTCACCCGCTTGGCGCGACCGGCGGCATGCTGCTTGGCACCATGGTCGACGAGCTTGAGCGTTCCGACAAGGAAACCGCACTCGTCACGCTCTGTGTGGGCGCCGGCATGGGTACGGCTACGATCATTGAGCGTGTCTAGATGAGCAATGAGGCGTTCCAGAAAGGCCTGCCTGTTGGCATAGCCGTTGGCGTGGCGATCGGTGCCGCGTTCGGGGCTGCGCTCGGCAATATGGCCTTCATGGGCGCCGGCATTGCCATCGGCATCGCGCTTGCCCCTGCTTTCGGCAAGGGGCAGCTCGATCAAAAAGACCCTGAAGAGAAGACGGACGAAGACGGCCCACAGGGCTGAGCTTCAAGAGGAAACACAAGATGGAACTCGAAACATTCAAATTCGACATTGACGGCGATGGCATTGCGCACGCCGCATTCGACGTGCCGGGCCGCAGTATGAACACGCTGACCGGTCAGGCCGTTCAGGACATCATCGCAATCGCCAAAGAGGTTGCCAGCAACGACAAGATCAAGGGCCTCGTCCTTTCATCGGGCAAGCCTTCCGGCTTCTGCGCCGGTGCAGACCTTGGCGAAATGGGCAACCGTGCAGGGGCGGCAGACAGCTCCAGCAAAAGCGAAGACGAGAAGCTGAAAGAGCGCTTCAATCAGGGCTTCGCCCTCAACAAGACGCTTCGTGAGCTTGAGACCTGCGGCAAGCCTGTGGCCTGCGCCCTGAATGGCCTCGCGCTCGGCGGCGGTCTCGAAGTGGCGCTGGCCTGTCACTACCGCGTTGCAGCCAATGACAATCCGAAGCAGCAATTCGGCCTGCCGGAGGCCAAGATCGGCCTCCTGCCGGGTGCGGGTGGCACGCAGCGCCTGCCACGCCTCGTCGGTGTTCAGGCAGCCCTGCCACTGATCCTTCAGGGCGAGAGCTTCGATGCTGAAAAAGGCAAGGCGATGGGCGTCATCCAGGAGCTCGCACCGGGTGCAGAGGTCGTGGAGAAAGCAAAGGCCTGGGTGAAAGCGAACCCGACCGCCAAGGCGCCATGGGACGAAAAAGGCTTCAAGGTTCCAGGCGGCGTGCCGCACAAGAGCCCGGGCGCCGGTCAGGTCATGACGATGGCGAACGCCATGCTTCACGCCAAGACCTATGGCAACTTCCCGGCTCAGAAGAACATCCTGTCCTGCGTCTATGAAGGCATTCAGGTGCCGATCGATGCAGGCCTCCGGATCGAGACGCGCTACTTCATCAACACCCAGTCGCGCCCTGAAGCCAAGGCGATGATCCGCTCGCTCTTCCTGTCGACGCAGGCCCTGTCCAAGGGCGGCAACCGTCCGGAAGGCTATCCGAAGACCGAGTTCAAGAAGATCGCGGTCATCGGTGCTGGCCTGATGGGTGCAGGCGTTGCCTATGTTCAGGCAAAAGCCGGCATCCCGACCGTGCTCGTCGATGTGTCCAAGGAAAACGCCGAGAAGGGCAAGGATTATTCCCGCCGTCTCGTCGAGAAGGACGTCTCACGCGGCAAGTCGACCAAGGAAAAGGGCGACAAGCTGCTCGACCTGATCACCACGACCGACAATTATGACGATGTGAAGGGCGCAGACCTGGTCATCGAGGCGGTCTTCGAGAACCAGGAACTGAAAGCGAAGATCACCGAGCAGGCCGAGGCTGTGCTGGGCGAAGATGCTGTCTTCGGGTCCAACACCTCGACCCTGCCGATCACCGGTCTCGCCAAGGCATCGAAACGCCCTGAGAACTTCATCGGCATCCACTTCTTCTCTCCTGTGGAGCGGATGGGTCTGGTTGAGATCATCTCTGGTGAGAAAACGTCCGAAGCGACGCTGGCCAAGGCGGTCGACTATGTCCTCGCCATCCGCAAGACGCCGATCGCGGTCAATGACAGCCGCGGCTTCTACACCTCGCGCTGCTTCGGCACCTATACGCGCGAAGGCATGGAAATGCTGGCCGAAGGCATCAAGCCGGCGATCATCGAGAATGTCGGGCGCCAGTCCGGCATGCCGATGGGCCCGCTGGAAGTGTCCGACTCCGTCGGTCTCGACACGGCCCTGAAAGTGACGCGTGCAACCGCAGAGGCGATGGGCGTCGACATCCAGAAGGATGACCGCACCCAGTTCCTTGCATGGCTCGTTGAAGACAGTGGCCGCGTTGGACGTAAGGCTGGCAAGGGCTTCTACGACTATAATGAGAAGGGCAAGCCAGAGCGCCTCTGGCCGGACCTCAACACCCGCATCGATGTGAAAGTCGATGAATGCCCGCCAGAGCTGAAGAAGCACTACATCAACCGCCTCCTGATCCGGCAGGCGATTGAGGTTGCCCGCTGCTTCGAGGAAGGCGTCATTACCGATGCACGCGATGCCGACATCGGCTCTATCCTCGCCTGGGGCTTTGCGCCTTATACGGGCGGCTGCTGTTCCTATGTGGATCTCGTCTGGGGCATCAAAGCCTTTGTCGAGGAAGCCACGAAAATGGAAGAGAAGTATGGTGAGCGCTTCAAGGTGCCTGAACTTCTGAAAGACATGGCTGCCAAGGGTGAAAGCTTCTATGACCGCTTCCCACCGGGCGGCGTGAAGGCAAAAGTCGCCGCATAAGCAGCGGCTCACAAAATAAAAGCAGAAGGCCGGGGCAGTTGCCTCGGCCTTTTCTTTTTTAATTACAATAACTTACAATGAATACAACTGAAGTATAAATTTTTAATCGGTACTATTCCCTATTACCCCTTATGGATGTGTGTTCCACATGAGAGGCGCGTGACAGGGGAATCTCATGGCCAGACCAGCCGGCGTCAAGAATCAGGACTATGAAGAAAAGCGCGCCGCGCTCCTCGATGCGATGATCGGCCATGTCGAGCGTGAGGACGTCGTCCAACCGTCTCTGCGCCAGCTCGCCATTGCCGCTGGTGTGTCTGATATCAATCTCAAACACTATTTCGGAGATCGCCGCGGTGTGGTGATCGCGCTTTTCAAGCATATGCGTGACACAACAAGGCAGGTGCGGGCCGCGATGCGCAGCCCCTTTCAGACGGTCAGCGAAGCCATCGAAGACTATGTCCGGCTCGCGAGCCAGGCAGGTACCGATGCGCCCTATATCCGGCGGCACGTATTTGCATTGCGCGAAGCGATCGCCGACAGCGAAGTCTATAGTCACTACATTGTCGAGATTCTTGAGCCTGCAGCTGAAGCCATGTCCGAGAGACTCGTTGCATCAAGCAACGGAGCCATGACGCCGGAAGCCGCGCATCAGGCCGGGACGCACATTGTGTTCAACTCGATGTTTCTCGCCATGCAGAAAGCGATGGATCCGTCGGACATTGATGCCAAGGAATTCAGAGCGAAGCTTGAACGCTTTGGTCGCTGGATGGCTGCCGGCCTTGAAGCCGAAATCAAGGTTGCCGCTGCCTGAGCGGTGCGCACAAAAAAGGCCGCAACATTGCTGCTGCGGCCTTCCCTATTTCGTCTAGCCGAATAGCCTAGCTGGTCGTGACCGGCGTCAGCAGGACTTCAACGCGGCGGTTCGCTGCGCGACCTGCCTGCGTGTCGTTGCTGGCGATCGGCTGCGTCTCACCGCGGCCATAGGCAGAGATGCGAACCGCATCGACACCGCGGCTCACGAAGTAGTTGGCAACCGTGTTGGCGCGCTGCTCGGACAGACGCATATTGTAATCGTCCGGGCCGTCAGCACTGGCGTGGCCGACAACGTCAACGCGGGTGGATGGGTATTCCTGAAGCACACCAGCGATTTCGTTCAGCGGGCCATAGGCGCTCGACTGAAGCTCTGCGCTATTGACGGCAAAGTTCACGCTGGAGTTCGATGGCATGGTAAGAGCGATCTGGTCGCCCTGACGCTCAACCTGGATCTGGGAGTTCGCGGTGCGCTCACGGAGGGCGCGTTCCTGACGGTCCATATACGTGCCGACAGCGCCGCCCGCGAGAGCGCCAACTGCTGCGCCAATGGCTGCGTTACGGCCGTCATCGCCGCCCGCGAGCGTACCGAGGGCTGCACCTGCAAGTGCGCCACCACCAGCACCATAAGCCTGGTTCTGAGACAGGCCGGTGCCTTCGCATGCGGTGAGAACGAATGCAGCTGCGGCTGCGCCAATCATCATCTTATTCATATGATATCTCCTCATAAAGCTTTGCCCCCTACCCTTTTGGAGGAGGTGTTTGATCGGAAACGTTCACTTTCTGACTTCGTTCCAATACGCTTTGACGACATTAGCGTTTCAGGATGAATACAGGGCAACATGTGCGGACGATTTTTTAGACACGGCGTTACTTGGTCCGACTTTCATGCCTGGCTGAACCTTATTCCGCCAGATGAGGTCGACCCGCCTGAAGCCACCTACAATGCGGCACCGGGCTCATACCAACCCATCCTGCGCAAGGCACATGGGGGACACGTCGAACTTGCGCCCGCGCTATGGGGACTGGTCCCCTCCTGGTGGAAAAAACCGCTGAAGGAGAAAACCTTCACTACTTTCAATGCCAAGTCCGAAACGGTGGCGGAGAAGCCAGTCTTTCGCGGCGCCTACCGCCATCATCGCTGCCTGATCCCCGTCAGCGGCTACTATGAGTGGACCGGACGGAAGGGCGCGAAAACGCCCTTCGCGATCGGGCTTCAGAACCGGCGGCATTTCTGTCTCGCCGGCCTTTACGATGTGGCGCTCATTGAAGGGTCAGAGCTGCATAGCTTCACCGTCCTGACGACTGAAGCGAATGAGGCGACATCAGGCGTGCACCACCGTATGCCTGTCATCCTGCACCAATCGGACTTCGCGCGCTGGCTGGACGTCAGTGAGAAGGTGGATGACCTGATGGTGCCCTTCCCATCGGAAGACATGACTGTCTGGCCGGTGCACCCGGATGTCGGGAATGTGCGCAACAATCATCCGGATTTGCTCTTGGAACGATGAGCCGCTAGAACCGTCAGTGTGACAGTTTATTAAAGCTTTTCGGACACTAGTGTAACGATGCGCACCATTTATTTTATCTTCGTCAGCCTGCTCACCATCGCTGCTATTGCAGCCTGAGTTGAGCGCCTGATCGGACTAAGCGGAAACCTCGCTCAGTCCTCATCGATCTCGAACGATTTGTAAGCTTCGGCGACCAGCGAAGCGATCTCTTCGCATGCCCGGCGGGCGGCGGGAACGACGCCTGTAAAGGCGGTGAAGCCGTGGGCGAGGCTGTCATAGCATTTATAGCTGGCTTTCACCCCGGCCTTGCGGAGAAGCTGGGCGTACGCTGCACCGTCGTCGACGAGTGGGTCGAAGCCGGCTGTTGCGATGATCGCTTGTGGCAGCTTCTCGAGGTAGGCCTCACGGGCAGGTGACAGGCGCACATCGGCGCGGTCCTGTCCCTCAGGAATATACTGCTCCATGAACCAGCGCATTGTGTCGGCATTCAGCGGATAAGTCTCGCCATAGGTCTGATAGGATGGAAACTCGCGGTCGATATCGGTCGCGGGATAGATCAGAAGCTGCAGTAGCGGCACGGGCTTGCGCTCACGCACCATTTCCTGCGCGACGACCGCGGAGAAATTTCCGCCCATACTATCGCCGCCAATCGTTGCGACACCCGCAGGTGCCCCATACTTGCGTGCGTTGCGCAACGCCCAGTCATACGCATCGATACAGTCGTCGAGGCCAGCGGGGAATTGATGCTCTGGTGCAAGGCGATAATCGACGGACAGGACAGGGCATTTGGCCGCCTTCGCAATCATCGTGCAGAAGACATGGCAGGTCTCCAGATCGCCGATCACGCCGCCGCCGAAGTGGTAATAGACCATCATCGGCGCGGCAGCATCCTGATCGTCCGGGCGATAAATGCGCACCGGGATCTGGTGGCCGTCGGACGACTTGATCGCCGCGTCTTCCCAGGTGACGCCGGGTTCTGGCTTGTCAGCGAACATGGCGAGCCCAGCAGCGGAAGCGGCGCGCGCCTCCTGTGGTGACAGGCTCGACATGGCTGGCTGGGCTTTTGCGCCGGTCATCATGAACTGGAAGCGCGGGTCGAGCGTGCGTCCGCCAAGCTCCAGCGGCTTGCCACCGGACAGCCTGACGAGAAGGCTATCGGGAAGTTTCAGAAGCAGTTTTGCGATCGTGGCTTGCAGGCTCATTGGCGTACACCCTCAGCTATTGCTTTTGGACGCCAGCGCACCTGCCCCATGCAGGAAGAGCTGCGTCGCGAACTCGGTTGCCCCTCTTGTATCGACCGGGCGGCGCATCAGCATATGGTCACCCACTTCACGCGCAATACCAATTGCAGCCGCTGTCAGAAATCCTGAGTCGGCCAGCGACAGACCCGTCGACTTGGCAACCTGCTCAAGGTCGGTGCGGATTTCTTCGAAGACGGCCTGCATCTCAGGCGTGTCGACCCGCACGCCGATCATGGCCGCATGGGGCGCGCCTTGCCGGATCGCCTCTTCATTCTCTTCGTTCAGGAATTCGAAATAGGCGCTGTAAGCTTCGAGCAGGTAGTCCTGAAGCGAAGACGCATTTTCGCGGATTGAGGCGAGCCGTGGGCGGAAGCGGCGCACGCCTTCATCGGCGAGCGCTTCGAAGACTTCTTCCTTGGACCGGAAATAATTGTAGAAAGTACCCGCAGCGAGGTCCGTTTCACGGATGATGTCACGGACTGTGGTCGCCTCAGCACCAAGCCGAGCGAAGACCTGCCGGGCTGCCTCAAGTATGGCCTGGCGGTTTGCCGCCTTGGTCCTGGCCCGCTTGCCCTGCCCCTGTGCCGGTTGCGCCGCTGCCACCATGAAAAGCCCCTGATCTGTAACAGTTTTAGCAGTGATCAGATTGGTGACACTTCGTCAACTTTAGGTCCATGATGGGCTGCGATTTCCTGCTGGCGGCGGACCGATTGCAGCGCGCCCCATGCCGCTCTGAGCAGAATGAGGGCGAGGACACCGATCAATGGCTCACCCAGCCAAACAAGCAGGCCAAAGCCCGCAAAGAGAGCGACGTGCAAGACAATGATACGTCCATAGGGCTTGCCCATTTCCGAGATAAGGTCTGTTTCGCGGTATTCGCCGCGAAGGAGGAAGTCGCGCACAAACAGGAAAAGCTGCAGCGCGAGGATCGCGCCAAGGAACCAGACCATCCCGTCTCCGGTCGATAGCGCATAGCGCATCAGGCCAAACGGGCTAATTTCAAAATCACCACCAGAGCCGCCCTGTATCTCTGCGAAGGCCATCAGGAAGATTCCGTGCACAAAGCAGAACATGCCATAGTGGAAAGTGAAGAAGGCCCCGAAGACGAGCGCTCCTATAATTGCTGCGAACCCTGTACCAGCAGCCGCGGCAACCATGCGAAGCAGGGTGATGAAACCGATGACGAGGTTTTCGAGCCAGTAGAGCATCACCAGGGCCGCTGCGCCCCAGCCGAATTGGAAAATGGCGATGATGGGAAAGAGGTCGACGGCGAGGACCAGCCAGGAAACAGGGTCGCGGTAAGCCTGCGCGAGCGCGGCCGGTGTCAGTCTTGGCATGTTCGGGGTCCCCGTCCCTTTATCAGTATGACGCGCTTTGCGCCAAATAGGCCGGGAAGGAAAGCGGATTGTGCGCCGTCAGGCCGCTTGGATAGCTACCGGTCAACACTTCGAAATGAAGGTGGACGCCAGTGCTGCGGCCGGTTGTGCCCATAATGCCGAGTGGCTGGCCAAAGCCGATAACCTGACCGGCTTCAACGCCGGACTCGATGTTCGCAAGGTGAGCGTAGCGGGTGAAGATGCCCTGCCCGTGATCGATCAGGATCGTATTGCCGAAGCTGGGGCTGCGCTTGGCTTCGCGGATCGTGCCGGGCGCTGCTGAGTAGACCATGCCGGCGGGCCGCGAGCGCACATCCAGCCCCTTATGCGTGCGCCCCATCCGGTGGCCGAAGCCCGACGTCATACAAGCGTTGTTCGTCGGCACCGCGGCGATGACGACCTTCCCGTCGACCAGCACGATCGGATTGAAGTTCAGGACCCGGAAGTCGGCGTCGTACTCGAAAGCATTCGTGATGGTGCTGTTCGGGCAGAGGAACAGCTCGGCATCTGGCTGGAAGGGCCCCTGCTCTGCGCTAACGCTCGCAGTGGTCGTGATCGCGCTTGGAGGCGCGACCCGGCCATCCATCGGATAGGAGACGGGTGCAGGCTTCGTACTACAGGCGGTCGCCAGCAACAGTCCAGTAAGGCATGCGAGCACGGTTCGCAGCATGAGAGCCATCCATGAGGTCAGTAACCCAGATCAGGCGGTGGCTTTTGCGCGCTTCCGCCCACGCTCTATCTCTTTCATGAGATCCTTTACGTAAGCGTTAAAATCGACCTGCATGGTGTGCCGCGGCGCATCGTAGAAATGGCCGAGATGGAACTGCTCATCCTCCTTGATGATCTCCTTCATCTCTTCTTCTGGCGGGTATTCATACTCCCCGGCAATCTTCGCCGCGCAGAGCTTTGACTGCTGTTCAGCAAAGTTCACGAGGGTCGGCAGAGGCTGCGCCAGCCCAAGGAAGAAGAGGTTATCAAGGCCCGGCTTCACCATGCGCTTGAAGAGCGGAAACTTGTTCTCAACCGGCTTCAGGCGGTCATCGTCGAAGAATGGGAAGGTCACATTGTAGCCCGTCGCCCAGACGATGGCGTCGACCTTTTCGCGTGTACCGTCCTTGAAGACGACACCGTCACCGTCGAGCTTTTCAATCGCTCCCTTGGGCGTTATGTCGCCGCAACCAACGCGCGTCAGGAATTCACCTGAGACAGACGGGTGCCCGTCGAGCGGCTCATGGTCAGGCTTTGGCAGCCCATAGTCTTCCATATTGCCGATACGTTTCTTGATCGCAGCGCGGGCCATCTTCCGCCCAAGTTTGGTCGGCATCCAGGACGGCAACACCGCCTTATCGGCTGGTTGGCCATTCATGTATTTCGGCAGCACCCAGACGCCCCGGCGCATCGAGATGAAAAGCTTCTCTGAAATCGGGCGCTGGGACAGCTCCGAAGAGATGTCCATGGCGGAGTTGCCGCCCCCAACGACCATGACGCGCTTGCCGCGGAAGTCGTAAGGCTCGAACGGGTCGCGGTAGTGGTGCGAGTGAACCTGATAGCCATTGAACTCACCCGGATACTCCGGCGTGCGAGCATCCCAATGGTGACCATTGGCTACGAAGAGCCACTGATATGTCCGCGTCTCACCGGTCGAGAGCGTAACGTCCCAGTCGCCGTCAGAGCGCCGCTCTGCCTTCTCGACTGCGGTATTGAAAGTGATCGTCTCGCGCAGGCCGAAATGGTCGACATAGTCGTGGAAATACTGGAGCAGCTGGGCGTGATGCGGGAAATCCGGCCAGTCTTCCGGTACGGAATAGTCCTCAAAAGCGAGACGCCATTTGGACGTGTCGATGTGGAGGCTCTGATAGCAGGACGAAAGTCCGTTCGGATTACGGTAATACCAGTTGCCACCGATATTGTCCGACATCTCGAAACAGTCATAGGCAATGCCATAGTCTTTCAGGCGCTTTGCCATGGTGAAGCCTGAGCAGCCCGCTCCGATGATACAGGCCTTGCCGCTTGAACGTCCGTCGAATGCCATGTTTTTCCTCCCGCAGCGTCACTCATTGTGTTCGCTTTTCGTGATGGTATCGACCTAGGATGCAGCGTCAATTTCACGTCGCGGCAACAGCGAGGGGCCGGTATGAGCGAAGAGAACGAGCGTCAGGACATGATGCTCAAGCTGATGCAGCAGAATGCCCGGCGGATCATGTCGACGGTCCCTTGGGCGCAGGCGCTCGGCTTTGAGCTGACCGGCATCGAAAAGGGCCGCGCCTTCGCAAAGGTAGGTTGGCGCGAAGACCTTGTCGGCGACCCCGATACGGGCGTCATCTATGGCGGCGTGCTGACCGCGCTGCTCGATAATCTCAGCGGCGTCTGCATCAACACGGCGCTCACGAAGCCGATGTCCATGGCGACGCTGGACCTTCGGATCGACTATATGCGCCCAGCCGACAAGGGCCGCGATATCCTGGCTGAGGCCGAGTGCTATCACGTTACCCGCAATGTCGCCTTCACCCATGCCTGGGCGTATCATGAGAGCCGCGACAAGGTGATCGCAACGGCCGCCGGCACATTCGCGCTGAACGACATTAGCCGCTGGGCAAGCGGCAATGAGGCAATGGACATCGCGAACAAGGTGCTGGGAGGCGAGAAATGAGTTCACGCGCTGACCAGCTGCAGGCCTTTCTGGATCGCACACCATTTGCCCGCTTCATCGGCATGGAGTTCGAGGCGGACGGCGATACGCTGATCGCCAGACTGCCGTTTCAGGAAAAGTTTATTGGCAACCGCGCCATCAATGCCCTGCATGGCGGCGCAACGGGTGCCTTTCTGGAACTGACTGCTGTTGCGCAGGTCTATCTTCAGTCTGATTTGCAGCGCCCGCCAAAGCCGATCAATCTGACAATCGACTATCTGCGCAGCGCGAAGGGTGAGGATCTCTATGCCCGAGCCATCGTGCACAAGCTTGGCCGGCGCATGGCGAGCGTGCGGGCCGAGGCCTGGCAAGGCGACGATCCGGACAAGGTCGTCACTGCCCTACAGGCGCATTTCCTGGTCGCTGAGGACGGTTGAGGTTTCCAGCGCGCGATTGAGGCGGACCGAGAGTACGTAAAAGCCGAGCGCAATCGCGCTGAGGGCGGCGCAAGCGGCGAATGCTGCCTCATAGCCACCTGCACCGCGGAGCCAGCCAAGCTGCCCAGCGCCGATGCTGGTGCCGAAGTTTAGCAGCGCCATGAAGATCGAGAATTGCGTCGCCGCCACGCTGCCGCGCGACTGGCCCATCGCGATGGCGTAAGTGCAGACCGACATCAGCACGAACAGCACACTGTAGAGAAGCAAATAGGCAAAATAGAAGCCTTCGGCCTGCCACATCGCGGTCGCTGCCGCGTTGAGCACCGCCATGCCGATAAGCGCCCCGCCGAGCGCGCGAAGTGGCCCAACCTTGTCGGCCAGCCAGCCCGACACGAAGATGCCGAACAGACCGCCGAGAAGGTCCGCAGTCGCATCCCTGTCGGTGAAGAGACCCCGGTCCCACTGGAGCTCCTGCACGGCAAGCGTTGGCGAGAAGGCCGTCTTCAGGCCGTAGGCCAGGAATGCGACCAGAATACCTGCTGCGAGGGCGAGACTGGCGGGCCGCTTCATCGCCTTGAATACGCCCGTCACGAGTGGCCACCAGCGTTTAACCTGCACTGACTGGGTGTGTGTGGAGGCCTGCCCCTCGCTCCACGGCATCAGCTTTTCACCGGCGCGCTCTCTCAGAAGCAGGGGAAGCAGCATGACGACCGCGACGAAGGCCGCCGTAACGATCGCGGCGAGTGCATGGCCTTCATCGCTGATGAGACGCCCCGTCAGAAACGCAAAACCCGCAGTGCCGAGCGTCTTGCCACCCCACATCAGGCCATTGGCCGTGGCGCGCTCTTCCTCACCCAGTATGTCGATAGCCATCCCGTCGATGGCGACGTCCTGAAAGGCCCCTGCGAAGTTCACCGCAAAGCCAGCAATAGCAAACCAGAGAAGCGCCTCGGTCGGCTCACCGAGACCTGAAAACCAGACAAGACTGCCGATCAGGATGAGTTGAGCCAGGATCAGCCAGGGCCGCTTCCGGCCCATTGGCGCCCATGTATAGCGGTCCATCAGGATGCCGTTGAAGAGCTTGAAGCTCCAAGGCAGCAGGATGATCGCGATATAGCCTGCAATGGCATCGGCCCCGACGCCCTGCGCCGCGAACCATGCGGGGATCGCGATGTAGAGCAGCCCTTCAGGCGCGCCCTGAGCGGCATAGAGCAGCATAAGGCTGCCAAGCCTGAGCGGTTTGTTCTCGCTCAGCGCTGGAAGCTTCAACCGCCATCCTTCCAGGCTACGCGGTAGAGATCGAACCGGCGGTCGCGAAGGTTTCTGACCGTGCCTTCCGACCGGGCGAAATTGAGGTCATTAAGGTCCAGATCAGCCATGACGACTGCTTCCACATTTTCTGCAATCTCTGCTGCGATGCCTTCGCGCGCGAAAGGATAGTCGCACGGCGTCAGGATCGCAGACTGGGCATAGTTGATGTCCATATTCTCTACGTTCGGGAGGTTGCCGGTGCAGCCGGATGTGACGACATAGAGCTGGTTCTCGATGCAACGTGCGTGGCAGCAGTAGCGCACGCGAAGATAGCCCTGGCGGCTGTCGGTGCAGAACGGCGTGAACAGGATGCGCGCGCCTTCATCGGTCAGGCGGCGGGCAAGCTCCGGAAACTCTGAATCATAACAGATGAGCACGCCGATCGGGCCGCAATCGGTCGGGATGACATCGACACTGTCGCCGCCCTTGATGTTCCACCAGTGGCGCTCATCCGGCGTCGGATGGATCTTCTCCTGCGCGTGGACAGAGCCATTGCGGAGGAAGACGTAGGCGACGTTCTGGATGTCACCATCATCGGTCCGGGTCGGGTGCGATCCGCCGATGATGTTGATGTTGTAGGAGATGGCGAGCTCCCGCATCTCCTCAATGAAGCGCGGCGTGTAGCGGGTCAGCGCTTCGATGGATTCTGCCGGGCTGAGCTTGCGTTTCTCGAAGGCAAGGAGCTGGAGGGTGAACAGTTCCGGGAACACGACGAAATCGGCGCGCCGGTCAGAGCAGACATCGACGAAGTATTCGACATTGCTCATGAACTCTTCAAAGCTTTTGACCGCCCGCATCTGCACCTGAACGGTCGCGACGCGCACGCGCTCCTTCACGGCGTAGGAGACCTTGTTGGCAGGCTTTACTTCGACCGCATAAGGGTTGCGCCAGACCATATGCGTGGCGTGGCCGCCGCTGTCGGTGTCTTCCTCGAGATAGTTGTGAAGCACGCCAATCGGCTCGAAACCCGCGCGTAGATGATAGCGGATGACCGGGTCGGTGATCTTCTGCGCCTTGACCGCTTCGACATAGTCTTCCGGATTCGGATACTGTTTGCGCTTGCGCTTCCAGCCCGGCATCCGACCGCCAAAGACGATGCCTTTCAGTTCCCAGTCCTCACAGAGTTGCTGGCGTGCATTGTAGAGGCGCTGGCCGATCCGGGTCCGGCGGATTTCAGGATCGACGCAGACTTCCATACCGTAGAGCCAGTCGCCTTCCGGGTCGTGCCGGGCGGCATAGCCATTGCCGGTAATCTCGATCCAGTCATGCGGCTTCAGCGCCAGGTCTTCAGAGACGAGAAAGCTCGCAGCATAGCCGACGATCTCGCCGTCATACTCAACGAGGAACTGGCCTTCTGGAAAGGAAGATATCTGCCCGCGCAGCATGCCCGGCGTGTAGCCATCGGCCGGTCGGCCATACACTTTCAGGACGAGCGCGGCGATTGCCGGCACATCGTCGAGCGTTGCATTCCTGACGACAACAGAAGCCTTGGTTCTTTCGCTGGGCATTCGTCCCCCTGATAGAATTGGATGCTCCAAACCTAAGCAGCGCAGGCGAAGCGGCAAGAGATGGATGGCGGCAAACGCCGGTGCTAGGCGGCTTCAGCCACAATCCGAGCGATATCATCGGCGTAGCGGCCAGCCTTCTTTTCCCCAACGCCGCTGATATTGCGAAGTTCATCGCCTGATGCAGGCCGCTCTGCCGCGATCGCGGCCAAGGTCCGATCGTGGAAGATCACATAAGGGGGCACGCCCTTGGCCTTGGCTGTTTCTAGACGCCAGTTGCGCAGCGCCTCGAAGAGGGACTGGTCGCGCTCGGAAAGATCATGAACTGCCGCAGCCGCCATCCCAGAGCGCTTGCGTGTGGTCTTGCGCTGGCTGGGATCCGTGCGCAGCCAGACTTCGCGGTCACCCTTGAAGAGCGCGCGGGCCGCTTCCTGGTCCGGCACGGCAAGGACCGGCCGCATCGCATCACCCGTCTCAGCAAGGAGGCCTGAGAAGAGAAGCTCGTCGAAGACGGCGCTCCAGCCCTGTTTCGACAAGTCAGTTCCAATTCCGTACGTAGACAGCTGTGCGAGGTCCTCATCGAAGCCGTCGCGAGCAGATCCGGTAAGGTGGATGATGAGTCGGCCACGTCCGATACGCTGCCCGCAGCGGATGACGGCGGAGACTGCCATCTGGGCAAAGCGCGTTGCGTCGAACCCCTCGCCCGGCTCGCGCTGGCAATTGTCGCACTCCCCGCACGGGGCGACATTTTCCTCGCCGAAATAGCGTCGCACAGCGCCGCGCCGACACTCCGTTCCATTCAGGAACGCGAACAGTTGCCGCGTCTTCGTAAGCTGGACACGCTTGACCTCTTCGGCAGCATCGCTTTCGACCGTCCAGCTGATCGAGCGGCGCATATCAGCCGGGCCAAACAGCGCAAAGGCCTCGGCAGGCTTTCCATCGCGGCCTGCGCGGCCAACTTCCTGCCAATAAGCTTCCAGCGTCTTTGGCGGGTCAGCATGGATGACAAATCGCACGTCTGGCTTGTCGACGCCCATGCCGAAGGCGACAGTGGCGCACATGACGATGCCGTCCTCAAGCAGGAAGCGGCGCTGACGCTCTGCTCGCACTTCCGGGTCGAGGCCGGCATGATAGGCCAGCGCAGAAAGACCTGCCCGCTCCAGGCTTTCAGCCAGCATCTCGGTCGCATCGCGCGTGGCCGCATAGACGATGCCGCTCTCGCCGGAATGGGCCTTTGCGAGAGACGCCACGCGGTCGGCGCGCTTTCCGGCTTTCGGTTCTGCGCCGAGCGTCAGGTTCGGCCGATCGAAGCTCGCGACATGGACCTGCGGGGAGGTGAGGTCGAGCTCATGCAGGATATCATCGCGCGTGCGCTCATCGGCCGTCGCCGTCACGGCGATACGCGGCACGCCCGGGAAAAGCTGCTTCAAGCGGCTCAGGGCGCGGTAATCCGGGCGGAAGTCGTGGCCCCACTGGCTGACGCAGTGCGCCTCATCAATGGCAATCACCGAAACGCCGAGCCGTACGAGAACGCCAGCGAGGCCGGTACCAAGCGCCTCTGGTGAGACATAGAGCATATCCATCTCGCCGCGGCGCGCCGCTTCGAGCGCGGCCTGCTTGTCTTCAGGCGCCATCGAAGAATCCAGCCGCTCAGCGCGCACACCGAGCGCCTTCAGCGCATCGACCTGGTCTGCCATCAGCGCGATGAGCGGCGAGACGACGAGACCGACGCCGTCGCGCAGGATAGCGGGTATTTGGTAGCAGAGCGACTTGCCGCCGCCTGTTGGCAGCACGGCCAGCGTGTCACGGCCCGCCATCACATCGTCGATGACGTCAGCCTGCAGCCCCCGGAAAGCGTCATAGCCATAGACCCGCTTCAACAGGGAAAGCGGCGTCTCTGATGCGATTTCGGAGTTTGTGACGGACATACCCTATCCTTCGCGGGAGTCGGGGCCATTCATCAATATGGAAGCGTCAGCCAGCGGCGCTATGCGCGCCTAGAACATGTATTCCAGCAGCCGGTCGCGGGAGTTCGCGTGCACCCAGGTGCCGCCAGCATCCTCAACCAGCGCTTCCCAGGCTTCGAGGCGCTCAAAATAGGCGTTCGGGTCGGACGCGTCGCGGTCTGAGCGCGTGACGTTCGTGACGATCACCGTGATGCCTTCGAGGTCGAGCTCCAGACCACTCGTATCACACTCGGGCGAAACATCCTCGACGAGGTCAGAGACGACGACGATGTAGCGGCTTGCCTGTTCAGACTGTTCCAGTTCGGCCGCCGCATAGCGAAGACCACCCTTGATGTCGGTCCAGCCCGTCGGCTGGACGTTCGCTGCATAGAATTCGAGGCTTTCGAAAACATCCTGTTTGGCATAGGCCGCCTCGCTCGGCGTGCCGGGAAGGGTCCGGCGCACAACGAGGCTATTGTCCGTGAAGCTGCAGGAGCCGATCTCGCCGAAGGCGAACATGTCATTCGAGTTCAGCTTCGAGGTCAGCAGCTTCGCTGTTACGACCGCATCCGGCACTTCACGCACATAGGTGCCTGACGCGTCCACCAGCATGAAGACAGCCTTGGAGTTGGAAGTGACAGCCCCGCAGGCCGAAATGCCTGCAAGTATAAGCCCAGCCGTCAGCGCCTTGAGGGTCTTGGTAATCATGTCGCTCCAGAAGCTTGTTTCTTGCGCGCAGGCGCGCGGATCCGCCTGAACATCTTTTCCACCGTAAGCGGCAGGAAGATCAAGAGATCGTACACCCTCAGCACGAACAGACCGAGAGCCTTCAGCACGGTTGCGAGGATCGCAAAGATGAATGCGAGGAACATGGTGATCTGGTGCATGACAAGGCGCAGGATCAGGATAAAGTTCTGCACCACCGTCTCCAGCGGAATGGCTGCCACAGCGAGCAACCATGGGATCAGGATGGCCAGTATCATCTGCCCGATCATGGTGAGCGATATGCCGCCGGTCTCACCAGCCTCGTCGGCAGGTAGCTCACCGAGCGCCCTGCGGGTTGTTTCTTGGTCGATGCCGATCAGGACTTCGCGCTGGATAGCGAGGATGGCCTCGAAGAAAGAGAAGGCCGCAAGAAAGGCGAAGGCTGCATAGAGCAGAACGCGTTTGTGGATGCGCGGCAGGGTCGAGATGAGCGTGATCTTTGTGATCCCAGCGGCATCCATGAGGACGATACCAGCAACTGCCTCGAGGAAGATGACAACTAGAGCCGCCGCCGTCGGCAGGCCGACACCCAGAACCTGGAGGTCGTCGCCGACAATCTCTGCCATCGGGCGCTGGATCAGGAAGAAGTTCAGGAATACGCCGGTCAGCGCCACCGTCATGACAAGCAGCGAAAGCAGCCACGGGATCAGGATGGACTGGCGCTGGGCCGCCTCGCGGCGGTGCTCATAGTCGGGATGGATGCACTCTTCGAACGTCGCAAGATCCTTGTTGATCTGCTTCGAAGACCGGCTGAGCTCGTTCGAGATTGACCGAAGACGGGTGATGTTCTCCGCCATCGGTTTGAGTTCAGAGCGCAGGGCATTGATCTGCGGACGAAGCGGCGAAAGCTCTTCCTTTACGGCGCGGCGCACATCGGAGGCTGCGCTGGCGAGCTTGGCCCGGCTTTGCCCATTGCCGTTTGCCTCGATGCGGTTGCGCACCGTTTCCAGGGTGCGCTCATCAAGGTCTACCGCGCGGAAAGCCTCAAGCGTCTCGGACAGGTCGGACTGGTTGGTGTCCAGCTTGTCGACAATGCCGCTGATGCGCCGGTCTATTTCCGGCGCGCGCTTTTCCAGCTTCATTTCCTGGCTGACAAGCCGCTGCTCAAGCGTTTCGGCGGTGTGCGAGGCGACGAGCTCTATGTACTGGCGATAGATATTATTGCTGGCATTCTCGAGGCGTCTTGCAACATCCCGCAGGACATAGGCGAGACCGAAGAAGATCCCGCGAAACAGCCCGTGCAGATAAGGTCGCCCGACGTAGAGGAGCAGGATAATACCCGCCACCACCAGCCACAGTTGCCAGTCAGTCCATGCCAGCCCAAACATCCCGCAGGTGCTCCAGTCTGATTGCTTAGCAGTATTGCCGGTTAACAGTCGTTAAGGATTATTGAGGCGAAGAAAAGGCACTTCGCCCTTCAGGCGCAGTTGCAGCTGCAAGTGCATCCACCATGAAACTGTGCCTGCGCGCGACGGCAGCGGCGTCTTTTTCATAGCCGCCGCCGAGCACACCGACGAGTGGAATGCCGCGTCTGGCGCAGGCTTCCGCAACTCTGCGGTCACGCTCTCGAAGGCCATCATCGCTCAGCGAAAGTAGTCCCAGACGGTCATTCTGATGAGGGTCGACGCCAGCATTGTAGAAAACGAGGTCCGGCTTTGCGCGGCTGAAGATAGTGGTCAAAAAGCCATCCAGCGCGTCGAGATAGTCGCTGTCCCCTGCCCCGCGTGGGAGGCCAAGGTCGAGATCGGATGGCGGCTTGATGCGCGGCCAGTTGTCCTCGCAATGCATGGACGCGGTGAAGACGCGGTTGTCCTCGACGAAGATGCTGGCCGTGCCATCGCCATGGTGCACGTCGCAATCGATGACCGCGACCTTGCGGCAAAGTCCCTCCTCCAGAGCGACCCGCGCGGCGACGGCGACATCGTTGAAGACGCAGAAGCCTGCCCCGCTTTCATAGCTTGCATGATGGCTGCCGCCCGCAAGACTGACCGCCGCGCCATGCTGGACGGCGAGCCGGGCGGCAAGACATGTGCCGCCCACAGAGGCGCGCGTCCTCGCGGCAATGGCTGGCGTCATCTCGAAGCCGATCTTTCGCGCCGTTTTCGCGTCCACAGAAGAGGTCAGCACCGCCGTCACATAGGACGGGTCGTGCGCAAGATGCAGCCAGCGTTCGGGGGCATGTGCGGGCACGGCAAATGTCTCTCCTCTCGCGCGCAAGAGGTCGGCAAGCAGCGAGTATTTGCGCATGGGGAAGCGATGGCTGTCCGGCACGCTCTCAGCGTCATAGTCAGGGTGATGAACGATCGGCAGCGCCATGACGGGTGAGATGTCGGCAGGCGGCTGATTGTCAAGCAGGGTCCAGCGCCATAAGCCGCTTGCCATGTCAGATGCCGTCCTCACCCGCTCAAAGGTCGTTGCGCTTGCCGTGCCGGTGATGCTGGCACAGGCGGCGACCGCATCGACCGGCATTGTCGACACGGCAGTCATGGGTCTCTACGGCACCAAATTCGACCTCGGCGCTGTTGGCGTTGCCGCTGTGGTGATGAACTTCCTCTATTGGGCGTTCGGATTCCTGCGCATGTCGACGACAGGCCTGACCGCGCAGGCAGCGGGCGGCGGTGACCGGCTGGAAGCGCAGACCGTGCTGCAGCGTGCGCTTCTGCTCGGCGGGGCGCTTGGTCTCACAATTCTCATCCTGTCACCGCTCCTGAAGCTCGCCGTCTTTCAGCCCTTTGAGGCGAGCCCTGAGGTGAAGTCGCTCGCCCGGGACTATTTCGACGCGCGTGTCTGGGGCGCACCTGCCGTCCTGATGGGGTATGCGATTACCGGCTGGCTGCTGGGCACGGGGAAGACCGGGCAGTTGCTGGCCTTCCAGATTGTCATGAACGGCACGAATGCCGCCCTCGATATCTGGTTCGTCGCAGGCCTTGGCTGGGGACCAGCCGGGATTGGTGCAGGCACAGCCATCGCTGAATGGGTCGCGCTCGCCTTCGGGCTGGTCCTCGTGCGCAAGGGCTTCTCGCGTTCCGGCAAACTGTTTGACCGTGAGCGGCTGGCCGCCCTCATCAATGCGAACCGCGACATCCTCATCCGGACACTGGCGCTGCTGTTCTGCTTTGCCTGGTTCGTGAATTCAGGCGCGAGCCTTGGCACCGCGACGCTGGCTGGCAATGAAGTTCTTCTCCAGTTCGTGTCGGTATCGGCCTTTGTTCTGGATGGCTTTGCCTTCGTCGCCGAGAAGGAGATTGGCGAAGCCTATGGCGCGAGAAGCCGTGCGCGCCTGATGCGCGCCATGCGCCTGACGACCGAAATCGCGCTCGCCTGCGCCATCGTCATCACGCTCGCCTATTTCATTGGCGGCGGCTGGATCATCGAAAATTTCGTGGCGGATGCAGACGCCCGCGCCGTGGCGCTGGCCTACCTGCCCTATTGCGCTGCGGTGCCGCTTATCGGTCTGGCCTGTTGGCAACTCGATGGCTTCTTCCTTGGCGCGACGCAGGGCAAGGCGCTGCGAAACGCGGGCGTCGTCGCCGCCATTCTCTATGTCGGGACAGACGTGCTTCTGAAGGATGCCTTCGCCAATACGGGCGTCTGGATTGCTTTTCTGACGATGTATGTCTGGCGGGCAGCCGCACTCGGCGTATACCTGCCGTCAATGATTGCCAAGGTCAGCGAAAGTCAGCCCCGACAGCCTGCTCAACAGACGTAAAGCCGTCGGCATAGAGCCTTGCGGCAAGGTCCTTGTTGATCTGCGCCACCAGCGATGGCCCCTTATAGACCAGCGCTGAATAGAGCTGCACGGCATGCGCACCTGCGCGGATCTTCTGATAAGCCTCCGCGCCGTTCGAGATGCCGCCCGCACCGATCAGGTCGAACTCACCGAGAAGCTCCCGCGCGAACGCACGGAGCACCTGCGTAGACGGCGTGAAGAGAGGCGCGCCGGAGAGGCCGCCGCCTTCCGCCTTGTGTTCGCTCTGCAGGGTCTCGGGGCGCTCCAGCGTCGTGTTGGAGATGATCAGCCCCGACAGCCAGCTTCCCGGGCCACGGACGACCGCAATGATGTCATTGATAGCCCGCTCATCGAGGTCTGGCGCAAGTTTCAGGAAGACCGGCTTTCGCGGCGTTTGGCCTGCGTCGTCCAGTTCAGCATGCGCCATGGCGACAGCTTCACCGCATCTCGTCAGCAAGGCTTCCAGCGCGCCCTTGTCCTGCAGCCCGCGAAGCCCCGGCGTATTCGGAGACGAGATGTTGATCGTGATGTAGCCCGCCAGCGGATAGACGGCCGCAATACCGGCTTCGTAATCAGCAATGCGGTCGTCGCTGTCCTTGTTTGCCCCGACATTCGCGCCGACCGGGCAAGACGCGCGGTCTGCATGGCGAAGGCGCTGGGCGAAAGCATCGAGCCCTTCATTGTTGAAGCCCATCCGGTTGATGACCGCCTTGTCCTCACTCAGCCTGAAGAGGCGCGGCTTCGGATTGCCCTCCTGCGGGCGCGGGGTCACTGTTCCGCATTCGACAAAGCCGAACCCGAAGTGGGACATTGCCGTGAACACTTCGGCATTCTTGTCGAAGCCAGCGGCCAGCCCGACCGGGTTGCCGAGGCGAAGGCCTGATTTTGGCAGGGTCACCGGCGTGTTCCAGCGCTTTGGCTTGATACGCGGTACGCCGACACCGGTCTTCAAGGCCCGGATTGTAGCCGTGTGTGCTGCCTCAGGCGGCATGGTGCGGAAGAAGCGGGCGCCAATCGATGAGAGTGCCATCTAGCGTACCTCTTCTGGCAGGACGGGATTGCCCTGGTCGTCTGTTTCGAGCGTCCAGCGCCGCTGTGCATCTGACAGGCGCAGCGTGCCGTAGAGGTGCGGGAACAGATCTCCGCCGCGGGACGCCTCCCATTTCACATCGCCGCCGAGGCGCTCTGCGATGAACTCATAGAGGCTGACCCCATGCTGACCGGCATAGTGCAGCCGTAGCGTTTCGGCGACCTGGTCCTTCGAGGACAGGTGCACATAGCCGTCGCGGGCATCGAGATCAGTATCGGTATGGCCAAGCTCGCGGGCACGTTCGTCGTCCGCGGCACTCAGGATTTTGTAGACGGGTGTATCAAGCATCATGAGAGCGGTCTTACAGGCTTCCTCAGACGCGGCAAGCATCAAGCTTGCTAGGTATTTGTTCCCATGTTAGGAAATCAGGGAGCAAGCGGAGATCAATGATCATGCGCCACGGCGACGTCTGGAAGGGCATAGATCTTCTGGCAGAGAAGAACGGCCTCAGCGCCTCTGGCCTTGCCCGTCAGGCGGGTCTCGACCCGACAAGCTTCAACCCCTCCAAACGCCAGGCCAAGGATGGACGCCTGCGCTGGCCATCGACCGAAAGCATTGCCCGGGCTCTGGAAGCAGTGGGCGCGGGCATGGATGATTTTGCAGCCCTTATCGAAGGCCATCGCGGCGCGACGGCCCCGCTCATTGGCCTTGCGCAGGCTGGTGCCGATGGCTTCTTCGATGATAGCGGCTTTCCAACCGGCGGCGGCTGGGACGAGGTCCGGTTTCCCGGCCTTGGCGGCGATCCTGTCTATGCGCTGGAGATCACCGGCGACAGTATGGAGCCTGCCTATCGCGAAGGCGACCGCATCATCGTCGCCCCCGGCGCACAGGTGCGCAAGGGCGACCGTGTTGTGGTCAAGACCGAGGACGGCGAGGTCATGGCGAAGGTGCTCGGTCGGCAGACCGAAACGCAGGTCGAGCTTGTCTCACTCAATCCCGACCATCCTGTCCGCACTTTTAAACCGTCGCAAATCAACTGGATTGCGCGCATCCTCTGGGTGAGCCAGTAAGCACCTGCAGCGTTCGCATACGCAGCACATAATCCGCTTGCCCTGACGTCCGTGAGCGTGTCATCCAAAAGACGTTATGGACTGGGACAAGCTCAAATCCTTCCACGCTGCGGCAGAAGCTGGCAGCCTGACGGCCGCGGGTGAACGCCTCGGCATTTCGCAGTCGGCTGTCTCGCGGCAAATTTCCGCCCTTGAAGAACAGCTTGGCGTCTCGCTATTCCAGCGCCATGCGCGCGGTCTTGTCCTCACGGATGCTGGCCATACGCTTCACCGCTCGACCATGGACATGGCCTCTGCGGCGCAGTCGGCCAATGCAGCCCTTCGCGACCAGCAGGATGTGGCCCAGGGCGACCTCGTGGTTACAGCCCCTGTAGCTTTCGGCTCGACCTGGCTGGTGCCGCGACTGGGCAACTTTCTCAGCGCCAATTCCGGGATGCGGATCGATCTGCGCCTCGACGATGGCGAGACCTATGACCTTCTGAAGCTGGAAGCGGAATGCGCCATCCGCCTCTGGGCGGCTGACAAGTCCGACCTGATCCAGCGCAAGCTCGGCACGGTCGCGACGAACCTCTATGCGTCACCGGAATACCTGAAGGCGCATGGCACGCCGCGCACGCCGCAGGATCTCGATAATCACCGGATCATTGGCTACGGCACGGAAAATACGCCGCTGGACGCGATGAGCTGGGCCCAGCGGGTTGGCCGCGATGATACGCTCCCGCGCAAGGCAACGCTGCAGGTGCGAAACGTGCCAGCCATGCTGCGCGCCGTCGAAGCCGGCATCGGGATCGCGGACCTTCCAGACTATATGGTGAGCGCGGTGCCGAAGCTGGTGCGCGTCCTGCCGGACCATACCGGGCCGACCTTCGACCTCTTCTTCATCTATCCAAGCGACCTCAAGCGATCCAAGCGAATCGCGGTGTTCCGGGACTTCCTCACGGCCGAAGTGGACGCGATCAAACGCGAAAACCTGCAACTTCGTGCAAGCTGACCCTAGGTAACATGCAGAAATGCATGGCTTCAATACTGAAACGGGTGTTTTCTTTCGCATACGCAGCATTTAGCTGACGCGCATGCCTTGGTTCCGGCTTCAGCCAATCTCCTCCGATTGTGCGTTTCCTCCCTCCAAGTAGGAACCGATACTTAGAGCCCGGCGCGATCACTCGCAGCCGGGCTTTTTTTCTGCCTTTTTGACTGACGGGCCACCAGCTAGATGCTGGCGCGCAGCATCCATGCCGCCTTCTCGGATATCGCCGCGCGCTGTGTGAGCAAGTCGGCCGTCACGACGTCGCCATCGCTTTCGGCAGCCTCGACGCCCTTGCGCGCAACTTCCGCCAGCATCTCATGACCGCGCACGAGATTGTTGATCATGTCTTCAGCGTCCGGCACGCCATTGTCCGGCTTGATCGTCGCGCTGGACAGGATTTCTTCGGTTGAGCCGGGTGCGAACTTCCCAAGCGCCCGCAGGCGCTCGGCAAGCTCATCCAGCGCCGTCCAGAGCTCCGTGTATTGCTGCATGAACAGCTCGTGTAGCGACTTGAAGCGCGGCCCGGTGACGTTCCAGTGATAGCCGTGCGTCTTCACATAAAGCGCATAGGTGTCGCCCAGCACATTACGCAGGGCCTCAATCGATGCATTTCGATCTGTATTACTCATTTCGATACCTCCAGACGTGTCTCATCGTCTTCAGTGACCAGTGATGGCACTGAAATGGGGACCCGCCGGAGCGCATACAAATTGGATTTAGAAGCTCCAGCTATAGAGCCTGCCTATAGCTGGAGCTTGAAAGTCTGGGCTATTTCAGCGCCGCACAGAAGCGCTTGATACGCTTCATGGCTTCTTCCAGCGCCTCGGTGGAGGTCGCGTAGGAAATACGGAACGCTGGCGACAGACCAAAGGCTTCACCAAAGACAACGGCGACCTGCTCTTCTTCCAGAAGCGCGGTGGCAAAATCCTTGTCAGAGCTGATCAGCGCCCCTTTCGGCGAAGACTTACCGATGACGCCCGCACAGCTTGGGTAGACGTAGAACGCGCCTTCTGGCGTTGCGCAGGACAGGCCTTCGCAATCGTTCAGCGCGTTCACGACCATGTCGCGGCGCGATTTGAAGACTTCATTGCGCTCCGCCAGGAAGCTGTGATCGCCATTGAGAGCCGCAACGCTCGCATACTGGCTGATCGAACATGGGTTCGAGGTGGATTGCGACATGATCTTGCGCATCGTCGCGATCAGCTTTTCAGGGCCGCCGGCATACCCGATCCGCCAGCCGGTCATCGCATAGGCCTTGGAGACACCGTTCACCGTCAGCGTGCGGTCGTAGAGCTTCGGCTCGACCTGCGCGATCGTGAAGTACTTGAAGTCGTCATAGACGAGGTGCTCATACATGTCGTCGGTCATCACCCAGACGTGCGGGTGCTTCAGAAGAACATCGGCGAGCGCGCGCAGCTCTTCTTTGGTGTAAGCTGCGCCGGTCGGGTTCGATGGCGAGTTAAGGACCAGCCATTTGGTATTCGGCGTGATCGCCTGCTCAAGCGCCTCGGGAGAAAGCTTGTAATTGGAGTTCGGGCCGCACTGCACGAAGACCGGATCGCCGCCAGCCAGACGCGCCATCTCAGGATAGCTCACCCAGTAAGGCGCAGGCACGATCACCTCGTCGCCCGGGTTCAGCGTCGCCATGAAAGCGTTGTAGAGAACGGCCTTGCCGCCCGGCGACACGTTGATCTGGGCCGGCGTATACTCAAGGTCATTGTCGCGCTTGAACTTGGCGCAGATGGCCTCTTTCAGCTCAGGGATGCCGTCTGCAGGCGTGTACTTGGTCTTGCCGTCATTGATCGCCTTAATCGCGGCTTCTTTCACATGCTCGGGCGTGTCGAAATCCGGTTCACCGGCACCAAGGCCAATGACGTCGATGCCCTGACGCTTCATTTCGTTCGCTTTGGTCGTGACAGCGATCGTAGCTGAAGGCTGGACACGCTCTACGGCGCGGCTAAGGGCGATTTCGGTTGCCATGTGACTGAACTCCTTTGGAAGGCGTGGGTCTGCATATGTCGCCCGCGCGCCGTGCACAAGCGGGCGCGGGGCTCTCAGCTCAAAGAATTGGGCCCGCACAGGCTGATTGCAAATCTAGCCGCAGTAGATGCAGTCCGCAGCACGCCTGACAGCTGCCCAACTAGGCGGCGGGCGCGGCTGCCATTAGGTTAGCGCCAGCATGTCAGAAACCTCATCCAACAGACCAGCCCGGCGGGGCGTCGATGTCATCAAGGACAATCTGAAACGCCTGCCCGCAAAGCCAGGCGTCTATCGCATGTTCGGGACCAAGGATGAGGTCTTGTACGTCGGCAAGGCCCGCAATCTGAAGGCGCGCGTTTCGAACTATGCCCGCCTGGGTGGCCACACACAGCGTATCGCCGCGATGATCGCGCTCACTGCGCGCATGGAATTCGTTGTCACGGAGACAGAGACCGAGGCGCTGCTGCTGGAAGCGAGCCTCATCAAGTCGCTGAAGCCGCGCTTTAACATCCTGCTACGCGATGACAAATCCTTCCCCTACATCCTGATCCGCCGCGACCACGACTATCCGCAGATCCTGAAATATCGCGGCTCCAAGCAGGACCGGGGCGACTATTTCGGCCCGTTCGCCAGCGCCAATGCAGTGACGCGCACCCTCGACACGCTGCAGAAGGCCTTCCTGCTACGCACCTGCGAGGACAGCGTTTTCTCGCAACGCACGCGGCCCTGCATGCTGCACCAGATCAAGCGGTGCTCTGCCCCATGCGTCGACCTTGTCAGCGAGGAGGCCTATACAAAGCTCGCCAATCAGGCGGCCGACTTCCTGAAGGGCAAGGCCACCGACCTTCAGGCAGACCTCGCCAGCGAGATGGAAGCTGCCGCCGAGAATATGGAGTTCGAACGCGCCGCAAGCCTGCGCGACCGCATACGGGCGCTGGCTGTCGTCCGCGCGCAGCAGGACATCAATCCGGACGGGATCGAGGAAGCAGACATCTTCTCCATCGCAATGGAGGGCGGGCAGTCTGCCGTGCAGGTCTTCTTCATCCGCGCCGGTCAGAACTGGGGCGCGACGATCCACTTCCCGCGCCACGAGAAAGAAGAGACCGCGCCGGAAATCCTGTCGGCTTTCCTCGTCCAGTTCTATGACAAGCGGCCGCCGCCAAAACTGGTCCTGACCAATCAGGCGCCGGATCAGGGCGAGCTGATTGCCGAAGCTCTTGAGCTGAAGTCCAACCGGAAAGTCGAGATCCGCACCCCGCAACGCGGCGACAAGCGCGAGCTCGTCGCGCAGGCGACGCGTAATGCGGCCGAGGCGCTATCACGCAAGCTTGCTGAAACGGCAAGCCAGCAACGCCTGCTCAAGGATCTCGCGAAAACGTTCGATCTGCCCGGAGAGCCAAAACGGGTCGAAGTCTACGACAACAGCCACATCCAGGGCTCGAATGCCGTTGGCGGCATGGTGGTTGCCGGGCCTGAAGGCTTCATCAAGGGCCAGTACCGAAAGTTCAACATCAAGGACACCGCGCTGGAGCCAGGCGATGACTATGGCATGATGCGCGAAGTCATGCGGCGCCGGTTCAAGCGCCTGCTCAAGGAAGCCGACGAGCAGAAGGTCACGATTTCTGAGCTGGAGACATACCCAGACCTCGTCCTAATCGACGGCGGCCTTGGCCAGCTGAGCGCCGTGACCGAGACGCTGACGGAGCTTGGCCTCAGCACAGACGATGTCACGCTGGTGTCCATCGCGAAGGGGCCTGACCGGAATGCGGGGCGCGAGAAATTCTTCCGCCCCGGCAAGGCGCCCTTCCAGCTGCCGCCAGACACGCCCGTCCTCTACTACCTGCAGCGCCTGCGCGATGAGGCGCACCGCTGGGCCATTGGCGCACACCGCGCCAAGCGCTCCGCGGACATCAAATCCTCACCGCTGGATGAGATCGAAGGGATCGGACCGTCCCGCAAAAAAGCACTTTTGCATCACTTCGGGTCGGCAAAAGGCGTGTCACGTGCCAAGCTGGTTGATCTTGAAAGCGTTGAGGGAATCAATCGCTCACTCGCTGAACGTATCTATGGCCATTTCAATGGCGGTTAGGACAGCATGACTTTGAAATGGCTGCCAAATGCCCTGACGATCGGACGCTGCATTCTGGCGATCGTTGTCGGCTACACCATTCTGGATTTCAGTACGCGCCTGCGCGCAGGTGATGGCGCGACACTGATGGCATTTCTGCCCTTTGCGCTCTTTTCATTCGTGGCGCTGACGGACTGGCTCGATGGCTGGCTGGCAAGGAAGCTTGATGCAGAATCGGCCTTTGGCGCGCGGCTTGACCCGATCGGTGACAAGCTGCTGTCAGCGTCCAGCCTTCTCGCGCTCGCCTTTATCGATAAATGGTCGTGGTACATCACCCTGCCAACACTCGCCATTGTGAGCCGCGACGTGCTCATCACCGCCATGCGCGAAGCGATGGGCAATCCTGGCACGATGAAAGTGTCCAACAGTGCCAAGATGAAGACCGCGCTCGTCCTTGGCGGTATCGCGCTCGTCCTTCTGGGCATGGCGATCAGCGCTGTTGCAGCGGACGCCGACACTTATTCGCCGAACTGGGTCCTGTCGCGCGGCACACTTTTGGCCGGGCTCGTCATGGTCTGGGTCGCTGCGGTCCTCGCGGTGATGACGGCCATCGACTATGTGAAGGGCCTGACCGCGTCAGACGACGACCCTCACCAATAGCCATCATCCGGCCCACCGGAAAAGACTTCAGCGACGCGCCGCTGGGTCGCAGGCGTCGTATCCTCCGGCAGGGCGTGCGGGTCTGCCCAGACAATCTCTGAAATCTCACCCACACTGGTTGCTTCGCCGCCCACCCAGTCGCCGGGCCGCAAATGATAGAAGACGACGTGATCGTTCGGAAAGATTGCCTCGTTTGAATAGATGCCGACAAGTCGCGGCGTGCCGGTCAGCTCGACCCCGCCCTCTTCCTTCAGCTCACGCAGGAGTGACACGCTGGCAATCTCGCCTTTCTCGACACCCCCGCCGGGAAGGTAGAGCCCCTTGGTATAGGTATGGCGCACCAGCAGGACCTTGCCGTCAGATCGCTCCACCAGAGCGCGCACGCCGAGCGTCATTGGCCGCCTGAAGCGGAACCATGCCTGAAAGATTCGCTGCCTGATGCGGGCCATAACTCTACCCAATCTGTGAAAACGCCCCTCGCCAAACGGGCTAACACAGTCTAGTTAGCGCAGCGAACGACGAATTCGGAGCTAAAGACCATGTTTGCACTCTTCGCAATCGGCGCAACTGTCGCCATTTTCGGCATCCTGAACCTGATCGACTATCGCCGTCTCGACTAGGTTACCTGAAAAGTACCCTTGCCTGACCTGACGCTTCTTGCAGCCCTTGTCGGCGGCCTCGTCATTCTCGCCGTTGCGGGCGACTTCCTTGTAAACGGGGCCGTGGCACTCGCACGCCGGATTGGCGTGTCTCCACTCGTGGCCGGTATATTGATTGTCGGCTTTGGCACATCGGCGCCAGAAATGGTCGTCGCGGTTGATGCCTCCAGTCAAGGACAGCCCGGCATCGCGATCGGCAACATCGTCGGCTCGAACATCGCCAATATCTGGCTGGTGCTCGCCGTCCCCGCCTTCCTCATCCCACTCGCCACGCGCCAGTTCGGCCTTCGCCGGTCCTACTGGATCATGATTGCTGTGACGGCCGTCTGGATTGGCTGGACGGCTTTCATGCCGCTAACGCCGGTCTTCGGCTTCGTGCTGCTCGGCAGTCTCATTCTCTACTCGATTCTGATGCTGGTCTGGACATCTCAGGGCATCCGCAAAGGAATCGATGTCGGCCTTGAAGATGAAGGCGAGTCGCTTGGCACCGTGGCCATGTGGGTGAACCTGGTCATCGGCCTGGTCGGCCTGCCGCTTGGCGCGCATCTCATCGTCGAAGGCGGCGTGGGCATCGCTCGCATCTATGCCGTGCCTGAGGAAGTGATCGGCCTGACCCTGCTCGCCATCGGTACTTCGCTGCCAGAACTTGGCGCAGGCATCGCAGCCGGCCTTCGTCGCCGCGGCGAGGTCGTGATTGGCAATGTCATTGGCTCCAACATCTTCAATCTGGCAGGCTCTGGCGCGATCATCGCTTTCTTTGGCCCGACAGATCTCGCTCCGACCTTTCTTCAGTTCGACCACTGGGCACTTGCGGGCGCCGCTATAGTTCTCGGCCTGTTCGTCCTGCCACGCAGCCGTGTGACGCGGCTTGCAGCGCTTGCAATGCTGCTCGTCTATGCCGCGTATATCTACGGCCTCATCCATGGCTGGGACATCACTGGCGAAGTGGAGAGCTGGATTGGCAGATCATAGGCTGACCCCGAAACGCGCTTTGATTACAGGCGCAGGCAAACGCATTGGCCGCGCGCTCGCTGAAGCGCTGGGCGAAGATGGCTGGAGCGTTGCGGTGCACTACCGCTCATCTGCCGAAGGCGCGCAGGAAACTGCGGATGCGATCAGCAAGGCTGGCGGCATGGGCGTCATCGTGCAGGGCGACCTCACTGAAGAAAAAGACCTAAAGGCACTGATACCATCCGCGCAGGAGAAGCTCGGCGGACCGCTCAGGCTGCTCGTCAACTCTGCATCAGCCTTTGAAGATGACACGGCCCTCGACCATGACCGTCAGGGCTGGGACCTTCATTTCGATGCCAATCTGCGCGCACCGATCGCGCTCTCGCAGGCATTTGCCAAGGCGCTACCGGGCGACGAGAAAGGCCTGATCATCAATGTGATCGACCAGCGCGTCTGGAAGCTCAATCCGCAGTTCTTCACTTACACCCTGTCCAAAGCGGCGCTCCTGACAGCGACGAAGACACTGGCGCAGGCGCTGGCCCCGAACATCCGGGTAAACGGCATCGGCCCCGGCCCGACGCTCGCCAGCGTTCACCAGAGCGACGAAGAGTTCGAAGCGGAGAGACAGGCAACGCTGACGCAGGAAGGCTCCCGCCCCGAAGAAATCGTCCGCGCCATGCGCTATCTCATCGAAGGCGACAGCGTCACCGGCCAGATGATCGCCACTGATGGCGGCCAACATCTCATGTGGCAGACACCCGATACGCAGGTCTGATGAACTTCTCTTCCGATACGTCCGCACCAGCCCATCCAGCCGTGCTCGAAGCCCTTGCCGGGGTGAACAATGGCATGCAGCCGAGCTATGGCGCCGACGAGGTGACGACGCGTCTGCGCGATGAGCTGACGCGTGTTCTGGAGACCAGCGACTTCGATTTCTGGCTCTGTGCTTCGGGCACCGCGGCGAATGCGCTGGCCCTCTCCTGTTTCTGCCCGCCCATGGGCGCGATCCTCTGCCATGAGGAAGCTCACATTGCGCGGGACGAACGCTCGGCGCCTGAATTCTTCACCGGCGGCGGCAAGCTCCAGCTTTTGCCCGGCGAGGGGGCGCAGATTGATGAAGCGGCGCTTCGCGAGGCGATCGCAGGCATCAAGCCGGATTTTGTACATGAGACGCCCGCGCACGTCCTCTCGCTGACCAACCTCACCGAGTCTGGCACGGCCTACCCGGTCGCTCAGGTCAAACATTTCTGCGCGCTCGCGAAGGATGCAGGCCTTACGGTCCACCTTGATGGCGCACGCTTTGCCAATGCGCTCGTCTCAACCGGCGCGTCGCCAGCGGAGATGAGCTGGAAGGCGGGCGTTGATGTACTCACGCTCGGCCTGACCAAGACGGGCGCGATGGGGTGCGAGATTATTATCCTGTTCGGCAGTGCCCGGCAGAAATTCAATGAGCTGAAAGCCCGCGCGAAGCGCTCGGGCCATATGCCGCCCAAGATGCGCTATCTGGCGGCGCAGGCGATCGCGATGTTCGCAGATGACCGCTGGCTCTCCCTCGCCGCCACTGCAAACCAGCGCGCGCGCGAAGTCTCAAACCTTCTTTGCCGCGATGGCGAGACGGAACTGGTTCACCCTGTTCACGGCAATGAGATCTTTGTTCGCCTCAGCGATGCCAATCTGCGCGCGCTGACAGATGCGGGCGCGACCTTCTATCCCTGGATTGGTGGCTCGCACCGGCTCGTTACAAGCTGGTCTACGCCTGCAGAGACAGTCGAACGGCTTTCAGACCTACTCGCCTGAGGTCGGCCTCAGGCCGTTGAGCAGCCATTCGCCGACCCGCTCAAAGTAGATGTCTTCATCGAGCGGCTTGTGGACTTTCCCCCTCAGAACTTCCTGGTGGACGACGCGAAGGAGCGAGGCTGACACGATCAGGATGGCCGCATGGCGGGCTTCGTCAAATGATTTCATGCCACCCTTCGAACGCACCAGACGCTCGGCCACGGAATCTATGCCGGATGCGAGATACTTCTGAAGGTAGAATTTCTGGATTTCCTCGTCAGCCATCGCCTCACGAATCCCGAAGGCGTGCACCTTTACGTAAGAGTCGGTGCGCGTGAGCGCCGCCATCTGCCGGAAATATCCTTTCACCGCGTCATCGAGATTCTCCTGCGGCTGCCGCAGGGCCTCTCTCATCGGCTCTGATCGGTCGTTGATCTGCTCCAGAAGGTGAATGATCAGACCTGTCCGGTCCTTGAAATAGTGGCGAAGGGTCGGTTCGGATGTTTCAGCCGCGATGGCCAGCTGCCTGAAGGAGGGCCTGTCGACGCCATCACTCAGTACAAAGGCCAACAGCTTGTTCGTAAGCGCCTGCTTTTTCTGCTCAAAATCTTGATTTCGGACGCCTGCCGGCCTTGCCATTACAACTCCTAAAAGGTCTCGGGAGACATTCGAATTTCTATCGAACGCGCAATATAAAACCCATAGCTTTCAATGCTTTGCATTGTTAGCCCGTTTGTTTTCATCGTCAAAGTAATTCTCACTGCACCAGCACTGGAGCGTTGCAGGACGCAGTATGCACCCAGACATCAGCCTCCCCGAGCCCAAGCCCCAGGGCTGACGTCAGGCTGAAGACGAGCCGATCGAGCGGGGCTGCGAGGTCACTGAACAGGGATGAGAGGATGGACGCGATATAGGCGTCACTCAGCAATTGGAGGCCGACCACGTCGATCTCATAGTCGAGATTTGTGATTGCAGACGACAAAAGTCCTTCCAGCGCCTTGTTGGTGCCTGCCGTTTTCGGGCCACCTCCAATTTCGTGGCGAAGAAAGCGTAGCTGCGTATCGTCAGGATTGGCAGCCTGTACATCTGCGAAGGCCTCTATCTGGATCAGTCGGCCGTCAAGGATTTTGGCTGACTGGACCCGTCCCGACTCCTCAATTTCCGCAATCCGCAAGCGCGCAATGGACGGCTTGACCGCCACTTGTACCCGCTCGGCCTCACGTTGGCCCTGTTTGCAGGCAATGTCTGTGATGCGCGCGTCGGCGGAGGCGAGGTCAATATGGATGGGCAATCTGACAAGCGCATTGGAAAGAAGCCGCCCGCCCCCGATTTCCGCCACGACTGAAAGACGCAACTGCGCCGTCGACACCGTTTCGCCCGGAAGACCCGATAGCGCAAACCATGATTGCCCTTGCGGGCGCTCGCCAATCACGAGCGTAGCGTCGACATGGACAAGCTGCCCCGCACGCGCCGATAGCGCCAGATCGATCTGGTTCTCCCCATTCGCGACCATTGCACTCGCCATGAGCATGGGAAGCGCATTCAGCAAAACTCCCGCGGCTGCAGATGGGTCACCAAGCGCGCGCGGTTCGATCCGACCGAGTTCGATGAGCTCGCCAAGCCGAAGCGTGCGCGCATCGCCGCGAGCGTCGTCGGCCAATGTACGCAAGGCCTGCCGCGCGAGAACGTTCTCGCCTGCTGTTTCCGCCATCGCCGACAGGAGGTCTTCCAGACCGATATTCGTTTCGAGGACGTCAGAGTAGGTGACGGCCGTGAGCTCAAGATCCTCGGCCAACCACTCAATGCAATCGATCATATCGACTTCTACATCGAGCAGCGCTTCGTACGACATTGCCGAAAGACTCACTTCGGCGCCGAGTAAAGCGGACAGAAGATCGTTCAGAATGCCGCCTTCAAGGCGGGCGAGCCGGGAGCCGACGGAAATGCCAGCCTCTGAAGATATGACAGCGACCCCGGTGACATCGACAGGCTTTGACGAGGCGCCAAGGAAGTCGAAGAATCTATGCTGCGGCTCAGAAAGGGACACGCGAGCGGCGTTGAGCGGCTCCTGCCCGACGATGAAGCGTTCGGAGGCTGAAAGGTTTCTGTCAGCTGTGTACCTGCCTGTTTCGACGCGCATGGTGGCGCCCGCGGTGGAGCGGACCTCTTCACCTCCTTCGCTGCGCGCAATCTCAATTCCGGTCCGCCCATTGTCGGCCAGATAAGCCTGGGCGACGCGCTCGGCATTGAGAAGGTCTGATGCAGCAACCAGCGCAGCCATGTCCGCATGGCCTTGCAGCGCGCGCTTTTGCGTCGAGATTGCGCCAGTGTCGATCGCCATTGCGGCCATCATTGCCGCGATAGGCGCGAAGGCCGCGGTAATTACGGCAACATTGCCCGCGCGAGAGCGGGCAAGTTCTTTCAAAGGTCTCGCAGGGTTCAGGATTTGAGGCATCAGTATCCTCCCGCCCTGATGATTGCCTCCCGGCGTATCGTCTTTTCAGGTAGAGGAAGCCCGCTATAGAGATTCCAGACAGGCAAATCGCTCGCGTCGAAGGCGACCACTACGCGCAGATAGCTTGAATCGTCCTCAAGTGTTTCGACGCTCACACTCACTGCGTCCCGCGTGAGAAGTCCGCCATCAGCCAGCGAGGACGCAAGGTGCTGCTCTACCAGAGCCTGGCGCTCAGCCAGATCAAGGCCACTGATGGCAGCTCGCGCACTGTTCGCCGCAAGCTGCTGCACAGAATGAACGGCGCCGAAGAAAATGCCGTATGCGATGATGCCGAAGAGAAGGAAAAGAAGCACCGGCGTTACGATCGCAAATTCGACCGCCGAAGACCCCTCAGTGCGCTTTAATAGTGACCACTTCTGTACTCTGATACGCTTCATCACCCCTCCTTGCGAGTACGCGCCCTCTGGTAGAAAGACGCATATTATTTCCCGCTTTGAGAGTGATTAGTCGAAACAGTCATTAACGGATTATTCCGGGGCTCTTCCCAATTCGTAGTAACGATTGAGCATGCTAGCGATTAACCAAGTTAAACCTTGTATTTCCGATGTTTTTTCTGCCGGCAGCAAGTGATCGCGTCATTTATATTTTTTGTTTTATTGAATGTTGTCTATGCTATAGAGAAATCGATAGATGATACCGCGCCTGACGATAAACTCTGGAATTTTCTTATTAAATACAAGGACTTCTGTGCGTTGCGCAATGCTTCGGCACGATGGGGGCGTCTGAAAGAGAAGAATTACGACCTGCATCTCGGTCGATGGCAAACGCCCGCCATATCACATGCGCGCCTCGGCTTCGGCAGCGGAGATTTCGATGTCAGGATTTGGAAAATGGTGGGCGGTACAAGGATCGAACTTGTGACCCCTACAATGTCAATGTAGTGCTCTACCGCTGAGCTAACCGCCCATCCGTTTCGAAGCGGCCCTAATCGGACGTCGGAGCGTCCAAGTCAAGCCTGTTTCAGCTGCAAATGTCAGGCAGCGATGACGCGGTCGACTTCCTCGACCAGCTCACGCAGATGGAATGGCTTCGACAGGATCTTTGCACCTGCAGGCGTCGGCGTGCCGGACGCCAGTGCGACAGCAGCGAACCCGGTGATAAAGACGATCTTCATGGCCGGGTCGAGCTCTGCGCCGCGGCGGGCGAGTTCGATACCGTCGATGCCAGGCATGACGATGTCAGTCAGCAGCAGGTCAAACACCTCACGCTCAAGCGCGTTCAGCGCTGTCTCGCCATCCTCGAAGTCCTGAACATCGTGTCCGGCACGCTTCAGCGAGGCAGCCAGAAAGGTGCGCATCATTTCATCGTCTTCGGCGAGAAGTATCTTACTCATGGGGACTGCGTTCCGGCTATCTGACTGTCGTTTGATCGCACAAAGCACGGTTCGGGTAAATCGACGGTGAACGTGGGAGTAAAGCTTGACCCGGAAAGGCAATGACCGACCTATGGCACGATGACGATTGAGGCGACAGAAGAGCAGAGCCCGATGCCGGGCAATGGGCTGAGCTTGCCGGCCTTCTCTCTCGTCATGCCTGAAACAGATGAACGCCCGCTGATATTTGCGTCCCCCCACAGCGGGCGGGAATATCCCGACCACTTCCGCAACAGTTTGCGTGTGCCACTTCTGGATCTAAAACAGACAGAAGACGCCTATGTCGATGAGCTGTTCGCGAACGCGCCTCTTTATGGTGCGCGGCTGCTGAAAGCGACCTATGCGCGCTCCTTTGTCGATCTCAACCGCGATCCGCGCGAGATTGACGCCTCCATGTTTCATGGTGACCCGCCAGGGCCTGTCGCTGCACCCACAGTCCGGGTCGAAGCGGGACTGGGCTGCTTCCCGCGTATCGGTGCGCGCGGTGAGTTCATTTATGCAAAAAAGCTGGACCCAGCTGACGGGCGCGCCCGTCTGGACTTTGTTCACACGCCGTATCACGCCGCATTATCGGGCGAGATTGCTGCACTGCGTCAGAAGCATGGCTGCGCCATTCTGATCGATTGCCACTCCATGCCGTCGACCCAGCCGGGCCGCCCTGACTTGCCCGATTTCGTGCTTGGCGACCGCTTTGGGTCGAGCTGCACAGGCCAGCTGACCGGCCTTGTGGAGCGAACATTACGCAAGGCAGGATACAGCGTTGTGAGGAATGCGCCTTATGCTGGCGGCTTTACCACACGGAAGTATGGCCGGCCGAAACAGCACGTCCACGCCTTGCAAATAGAGATAAACCGGCGACTTTACCTTGATGAAGCTCAAGTCACAGCGATTGACGCGATGGCCGCGCTGTCGCATCAGCTAGATGGGCTGATGGAAAATATCTCTGAATTGAGCGACCGCTTGCGCCCATAAAAAAAGGGCCGCGCCAAGGCTGGCGCGGCCGAATAAGGTAAAGGGAGGAAACGCCAGAAGGCGTTAGCACCGCAGTGCTGAGACCAACTTATTGTGCGGCGCACAAAATGCAAGACCCAAAATCTGCATCGATGCGTTTTTGCATGAAATCAGACTGAGACAACCGGACGGCATGAAGTTTGCTCTCCATCTCTGCGACGCTCAAACCGGGACGATCCCGGGCTTAAGGATGATCAAGGGGAGCCGGGCATGACTGACAATACCGACCTTCACGTAGGCAAGAGACTACGCCGCCGCCGCAGGCTGCTCGGCCTGACCCAGCAGGAGCTGGCGTCCCAGGTGGGGGTCCGCTTCCAGCAGATCCAGAAATATGAGTGCGGCGCAAACCGCATGACCTCGTCCCGCCTTTTCGATCTCTCGAAAGCGCTGAACGTCTCGGTCCAGTACTTCTTCGACGGCATCGAGCAGGACGACCTTCTCGCCGCGAATGACGCCGACACGATGGACGGCGACATCCTGAGCCAGAAAGAGACCCTCGAACTGGTGCGGGCATACTACCGCCTCGGCGAGCGTCCACGCCGCCGCCTGCTCGAGCTCGCCAAAGCGCTGGAATCCGACCAGAGTGGCACAGGCGCAGCTTGACCTTCCTGTCTCGCGCGCCATAAGCGCGAGGCATGACCCTCCCTGCATCGCAGTCTGATCTTGTAGACCTAGCCTGCCGGCTCGCTGACGCGGCCTGGCAGGCGATTTCGCCGCATTTTCGCGCCGGCATTGATGCCGAAAACAAGGCAGGCGGCGCCGCTTACGACCCCGTCACAGTTGCGGATCGCGCTGGCGAGGAGGCCATCCGTGCCATCCTTGCAGTCGAGCGCCCGGATGACGGCATCGACGGCGAAGAGTTTGGCAAGCATGAAGGCAGATCCGGCTGGACCTGGCTGCTCGACCCAATCGACGGCACACGTGCCTTTCTCGCAGGCCTTCCTGTCTGGACCACGCTCATTGCGCTGGCGGACCCGGACGGCAATCCCGTCATTGGCATCATTGACCAGCCCGTCCTCGGCGAGCGCTATATCGGCGCACCGGGCGAGGCCTGGTTGCAAACGCCAAAGGGCCGCACGCCGCTGCGCGTGTCTTCCTGCAATGACCTGCGACAGGCAATCATCGCCACAACCGATCCGTTCATCATGAACCCGGCCGAACAGGGGGCATGGACGCATATCCGGCACACGGCCCGCATCTGCCGCTATGGCCTTGATGCCTATGCCTATGGTCGCCTTGCTGCTGGCAGCATCGATCTGGTCTGTGAATCGGGCCTGCAGCCACATGATGTCGCAGCGCTTATTCCGGTTGTACGGGGCGCTGGCGGCATTGCGAGAGACTGGCGGGGGCGCGAAGCCAAACAGGGGCCCCAGATTGTCTGCGCATCATCGGAAGCCGTCTTCGAGCAGGCCTTCATCTCGCTGCGTCGCTCTGCTGGCGATTAATCAATTACAGCGACGCTGGTCACCTGCCCGACTTGTGCGCTAGGTTCTGTTGCATGAGCGAACAGAGCGACTCCCTCGTCCACCGCAAGCTGCCGACCCGTCGCTGGCCGAGCAAGTGGAACATATCCAACATCATTGATGGGCGCGCGCTTCGCGTGAAGCTCACCTCGGACTTCCTCGACAATCTGTCTGATGAGGCCAAGGCGCGCAAACAGGTGCTCGACCACCTTCACGGTGCGCTCTTCCGCGGCCGGATGATCGCGCAGGAACGCCTGCAACAAGGCGCAGGCGGTCTCGATACGGCGCGGCTTCTCTCTGCCGTCATGGATGAGACGCTGCACGCGCTCTATGACTATATCACCGTCCATGTGCACCGCGCCCGCAACCCCACAGAGGGGGAGCGCCTCGCCGTGTTCGCGACCGGCGGCTATGGCCGCAACGTCCTCGCGCCATCGAGTGATGTCGACCTGCTCTTTATCCGCCCCTACAAGGCATCGGCCCATGCAGAGAGCGTCATCGAATACATGCTCTACGCCCTCTGGGATGTCGGCATAAAGGTCGGTCACGCCTTCCGGACGCCCGAAGAGTGCATCCGCCTGTCCAAACAGGATGTGACGATCAAGAGCTCCCTGCTCGATGCGCGTTTTCTTTTCGGCGATGAGCAACTCGCTGCTGAAACCAAAGCAAAGTTTCGCAAGGAGGCCGTTGAAGGCTACGACGCGCAGTTCATTGCCGACAAGCTGGCAGAGCGCGATAGCCGCCACGCCAAGCAGGGCAATACGCGCTACGTGGTCGAACCTAATGTGAAAGAGGGAAAGGGCGGCCTGCGTGACCTGCAGACGCTCTACTGGATCACCAAGCACATGTATGACGGCGTCTCGCTTGAAGACGTGATGAAGTCAGGCCCCTTCACCAAGCACGAATACAGCGTTTTCATCCGCGCAGCGCGCTTCTTCTGGACGGTGCGCTGCCATCTTCATTATCTCACAGGCCGCGCCGAAGAGCGGCTGAGCTTCGACCTTCAGCCAGAGATTGCCTCCCGCATGGGCTACCGCGACCGGTCGGGCCAGCTTGGCGTCGAGCGCTTCATGAAGCACTATTTCCTCGTGGCGAAGGATGTGGGTAACCTCACTCGCATCCTTGCGGCAAAACTCGAAGCCGATCAGATCAAGAAGCCTGAAGGCTGGCGCCGCTTTATCCGCACCGGCACACCAAAGCCCATGGAACATGAAGGCTTTGTCCTCGATGGCGAACGCGTCAGCGTCACGGATGAAGACGTCTTCAAGAAGTCACCGGAAAACCTGATCCGCCTTTTCCAGCTGGCTGATGAGACCGAACACGACATCCACCCCGACGCCATGACGATTGCGGCCCGCAATGCCCGCGTCATCAACTCGCGCACGCGCTCCAAGCCAGAGATGAGCAAGATCTTCATCGACCTTCTGGTGAACGGCAAAAACCCCGGGCTGGCCCTGCACCGGATGAATGAGGCTGACGTGCTCGGTCGCTTCATTCCGGAATTCGGCGGCATCGTCGCGCAGACCCAGTTCAACATGTATCACCACTTCACGGTGGATGAGCATACGATCCGCGCTGTCGATTACATGGCGCAGATGGACCGGGAGGGCGGCGAAGGCTTTGAACTGCCCCACCGACTGTTCCAGAAGATCGACAACAAGCACATTCTCTATCTGGCCATGCTGCTGCACGACACTGGCAAGGGTCACGGCGACCAACAAATTGAAGGCACGAAGACAGCAACGGCTGCAGGCAAACGCCTCGGCCTGTCCGATGCCGAGACAGACCTCGTTGCCTGGCTGGTCGGCCACCACCTCGAAATGAGTGAGACCGCTCAGAAGCGCGACATCGCAGACCCGCAGACCATCGTCCGCTTTGCCTCCATGGTGGGCTCAATCGAACGACTGCGGTTGCTCTATATTCTCACCATTGCAGACATCCGCGCCGTGGGGCCTGGCATCTGGAATGCCTGGAAGGGCCAGCTTCTGGAAGACCTATACCAGAACACCGAAGCCGCGCTGCGCGGTGGGCGCACCGACGCCGTCAGCGTCTCTCGCGAACTTGAAGGCCGCGCCGCACTGAACCGTGAGCAGCTCGCAGACCGCGTGGGCACGATACCCGAAGTGATGTCCGACATGGATCCAGCCTACTGGACCGGCTTTGACCTCGACGCGCTGGAGCAGCATGCCCGCACGATCCGCGCCGGGGACCCACCCATCGTCTCTGCGCATGTCCGCGAAGATGGCGGCGGTGTCTCGCTACTTGTTGCCGGTCAGGACAGGCTGGGCCTCTTCTCACGCCTTGCCGGGACGATTGCATCACAAAGCGCCAATGTTGTCTCCGCGCAGGTTTTCACCGCGCCATCGGGCTTCATCGTCGACGTTTTCATCCTTCAGGATGGCAAGGGCGGCGTGTTCGCTGCGGGTGATGAGGGCCGTCTGAGACGCCTCGAAAATGAGGTTCGCCGCGCCTTCGCCACCAATGAGCCTGTGGCCAACATCCCAGCCAAGTCCTACCGGCGCGAAGCGGCCTTCAAGGTCATCCCGCAGGTCAAGATCGATGACACGCTGTCTGATGGTTACACGGTCATCGATGTGGCTGGCCGCGACAGGCCGGGCCTTCTGCACGATGTCGCCCGCCTTCTGGCCGACGAGAACATCTCCATTCATTCCGCTCATGTCGGCAGTTATGGTGAGCGGGTGTTCGATGCTTTTTACGTCCAACTCCCTGCGAGCTATACCGACGTGAAGCTTGCTGCCCTCAAGGAGAAGCTGCTGGAAGTGCTACAGCGTGAAGAGCCAGATGCGCCGCGCACGCCTGCCCGCAGCCTGAAGCAGGCAAATGCGGCAGACAGCTTCTGATTGTTAACCTTGGCGGTATAGCGCACCCAGCATGAGCGTTCTTCGCAATACGTTGACCCAGTCGAGCTGGACGCTTGGCAGCCGCATCCTCGGCTTTGCCCGCGACCTTGTCATTCTCGCCAAGCTGGGCGCAGGCCCGGTGGCTGACGCCTTCTTCACCGCCCTGATGTTCCCGAACCTGTTCAGACGCGTCTTTGCCGAAGGCGCATTCGCGCAGGCCTTCGTCCCCGCCTATGCGCGCACCATGGAAGCCGAAGGCGAAGAAGCTGCCCGCAAACTTGCTGAAGAAACGCTGAGAGGGCTCCTGGCAGTCACGGTGGGTCTAGTCATCATAGCGCAGGTCGCCATGCCTTGGATCATGCTGCTGCTGCACGGCGGTTATCGCAATGACCCGGTCCATTTTCCGCTGGCGATCCTGCTGACGCAGATCACCATGCCGTATCTCGCCTTCATGGCGCTTGCGGCGCTCCTGTCAGGTGTCCTGAACTCTGCCGGGCGCTTTGGCATGTCGGCAGGCGCGCCAACCCTGCTCAATCTCTGCCTGCTCGCAGCAGCCTTCATGGGATCGGACAATTATGCTGTCGCCCAATCACTCGCCATCGCCGTCACCGTGGCAGGGGCGCTTCAGGTCGCACTGCTCTGGTACGGGGTCTCCCGCCAGAAAGTCCGGCTGAGCATCGGCTTTCCCAAGATCACGCCTGGCGTGAAACGCGTCGCGGCGCTCGCCATTCCCGGCACGATCGCGGCGTCCGGCATGCAGATTAACATCGTCGTCAGCCAGGCGCTCGCAAGCTTTGAGGCGGGCGCAAAGTCCTGGCTCTATTCAGCCGACCGGCTTTACCAGCTGCCGCTCGGCCTCGTTGGGGTAGCCGTTGGCCTCGCAATCCTGCCGCGCCTCGCCCGCGCGGCCCGTGCCAGCGATGAGGGCGACAGCCGCGATATCATGGACAATGGCATCGGCCTCGCCATGGCGCTGACGGTCCCCGCCGCTGCGGCGCTCATGGCCGCGCCTTTCCTCTTCGTCGACAGCTTTTTCACGCGCGGCGACTTTACCAGCGACGATGCAGCACTAACGGCGCAGGCGCTCTTCCACTTCGGTTGGGGCGTACCTGCCTTCGTGCTAATCAAGGTGCTCGCGCCGGGCTTTTTCGCGCGCGAAGACACGCGTACACCGATGAATTTCTCTCTCATCTCTGTGGTTGTGAACACGGTGCTGGGCGCTGGCCTCTTCTTTTTCCTGAAGTCGCAGGGCGTCTACGGCTTCCCCGGCCTTGCCATCGCGACCAGCACAGCGGCGTGGATCAACGTCATCCTGCTCTTTGCGACCCTGAAACGCCGCGACTGGTACAATCCGGGGCCGGAGCTTCTCAAACGCCTCGTCTCCGTCATGCTGGCCTCATCGGCACTCGGCGCACTGCTCTGGTATCTCGCCAGCATCAGCGGCCAGATTTCCGAGGTCGCGCTCGATTCCAAATTCGTCGGCGCCATCGTGATCTCGCTAGCAGGGGCCGCAGCCTATCTCGTTTTCGCAGTCCTGTTTGGCGCTATTCGTCTCAGTGACATGAAGGGGGCTTTGCGCCGCTAGAGGCATGCGCTAAACGCCCCGCCATGAGCGAGCAAGACACACCGACCTATACCGGGCCCAAGCGGGTCTTTTCCGGTATCCAGCCCACCGGCAATCTCCACCTTGGAAATTACCTTGGTGCCCTGAAGAAATTCACCACGCTGCAGAATGATGGTTGGGACTGCGTCTTCTGTGTCGTTGACCTGCACGCCATCACCATGCCGTTTGACCAGTCGCAGCTGGCCAACCAGACCCGCCAGATCGCAGCTGCGATGATGGCGAGCGGCGTCGATCCCGACAAGTCGGTCCTGTTCGCGCAGTCCTCGGTCCGTGTGCACACCGAACTCACCTGGATTTTCGATAGCGTCGCCCGCATGGGCTGGCTGGAGAAGATGATCCAGTTCAAGGAAAAGTCCGGCAAGGACGCTGAGCGCTCTTCGGTCGGCCTCTTCAACTATCCAGTGCTGCAGGCTGCCGACATCCTTGCCTACAAGGCGACGCACGTTCCGGTCGGCGAAGACCAGCGCCAGCACCTCGAGCTCTCGCGTGACATCGCAGACCGCTTCAACCGCGACTACGGCGCGCCGGGCTTCTTCCCCCTGCCTGAAGCCCTGACCGAAGGCCCCGGCGCCCGGATCATGAGCCTCAAAGACGGCACGAAGAAGATGTCAAAGTCTGATCCGGCCGAAAATTCGCGCATCAACCTTATCGACGATGCCGACACCATCTCGCGCAAGATCAAGAAGTCGAAGACCGACACGCTGGGCGACGTCCCTTCGGAAGTCGCTGGCCTCGAAGGACGCCCGGAAGTCGCAAACCTTGTCGGAATCTATGGCGCGCTTGCAGGCATGAGCGACGAACAGGTGCTCGCCGAGTATGGCGGCAAGGGTTTTGGCGTGTTCAAACCGGCGCTTGCCGACCTCGCCGTCGATCACCTCGCCCCGATCACCAATCGCATGCGCGAGTTGATGGATAATCCAGGCGAGATTGACGCTGCCCTGCGCATCGGTGCCGAGCGCGCGAACGCAATCGCGGAGCCGATCATGGAAGAAGTCCGCCAGACGGTCGGGTTCTGGCGCCCATAAGCCACTTTAACTCTCCCCACTCCCTCCCCCTCTCGTGAAAGTCATTTCCATGAAACGCCTGTCTGCCCTGCTTCTCGCCCCTGCCCTTATCGCAGCCTGCAGCCAGCCGGCTGAGACCGATGGCCCGGTGCTCTCCTATGAAGACGCTTTCGTGATGGCCCCGATCGCCGGACGCGATGTCACCATGGGCGGGATCGAGATTTCGGTGGAAGGCGGCAATGTCACGCTGACGGGCGCGATCTCTGACATCGCCGGCACGGTCGAGATGCACACGATGGAAATGAATGATGGCTCGATGCAGATGCGCCCTGTCGAGAGCTTCGAGATCGCCGACGGCGAGACGCTGACGCTCGAGCGCGGCGGCAACCACCTCATGTTCTTCAGCCTGGTTGAGGATCTCTCTGCCGGTGAAGTCGCAAATATCTCTTTCAGCTTCGAGACCGAAACCGGTGAGACGCTGACACTGGAAGCAGAAGCCGAAGTCCGCGCGCAAGGCGAATAGGCCAAACCCTGACGGGGCGCGCTAGCGAGAACTAGCGCGTCTTGGTCACGTGCTTCTGGAAATTGATCACGCGCGGCACGATCTTCTCGCGGAATTTCGAGCCATTGAACACGCCGTAATGGCCGACGCCTGACTGCACATAGTCTTCCTTCAGCGTGTCCGGAATATTGGCGCAGAGGTCATGGGCCGCCTGCGTCTGACCAATGCCGGAAATGTCATCCAGCTCACCCTCGACCGTCATCAGGCCGACAGTTGAGATCGCTTCCGGTTTGACGAGGCGCTGGTCGCGGTAGCGATATTCGCCCTTGGCCAAAAGCGCCTTCTGGAAAACACGCTCAATCGTCTGGATATAGAATTCTTCGGTCAGGTCCAAAACGGACAGGTATTCGTCATAGAACGCCTGGTGCTTCTCGGCGCCGTCTTCATCGCCCTCGATCAGGTGCTCGAAGAAGCGGTGCTGGGCATCGACGTGACGTTCCCAGTTCATGTGCATGAATGAGCTGAGCTGGATGAAGCCCGGATAGACCCGTCGGCCAGCCCCTGCCCAAGGCAGTGGCACCGTGTGAATCATCTTCGATCGGAACCAGTCGAGGCTTCGCTCTTCAGCCAGAAGGTTCGGCACAGTCGGGGAGCGGCGCACATCGATCGGTGAGCCCATGAACGTCATCGTCGCTGGCAGCGCGTCTGACCCGTCCTCTGCCATCATCGAAATCGCAGCGAGGACTGGCGGGCCGGGCTGGCAAACGGCGAGCACATGCGCGCCTGCACCCAAGAATGCCAGCATGTCCTGGATGTGGTCGATATAATCGTCCAGATCGAAGCGGCCGAACCAGATCGGGGCCATGCGCGCATCGGTCCAGTCGGTGATGTAGACATTATGGGTCGGCAGGAAGGCTTCGACCGTGCCGCGCAGCAGCGTTGCATAGTGGCCAGACAGCGGCGCAACAATAAAGAGGTTTGGACGGTTCGCGGGCGCGCCAGCAGTCTCGAAATGGACAAGCTGGCACCATGGCGAGGACCAGGCCGTGACAGGCATGACCGCATGGGTCCGGCCTTTGATTTCAGTCGACTCGATCTGCCACTCAGGTTTGCCGTAATAGCGCGTCGCCCGCTCGAACACGTTCGCCGCCGCGGCAATCGCGCGGCCCGCTTCGGTGTCACGGGCGGGGTTGATCGGGGAGCTCCAGAAGGATGCGGTCGCCTTGGCCTGCAGGCGCAGCGGCGCCATGGCCGCGCGGTTCATTTCAACAAGAGCGTAAAGCAATGCGTCACCTTCCGTATGCTGCAGCGCAACATAGGCAGGGAAACGACCTTTTGCAATCAGCCAGTTCTAACCGAAGATGGTTTCCAGACAGGTCGCCATCTCTTCGGGATTGGTGATCGTCTCGGAGAAGAAGGTTTTCAGCTTCCAGTCCGGGCCCATCACATAGATGAGCGATGTGTGGTCCATCGTATACTCGGCCACGCTTTCTGGCGTCTCAACGCGTGAGAAGGCGGCGCTGAACTCATTCGCGACCGCTTCGATCTCTTCCGGCGTACCCGTCAGGCCGACGAGCCCGTCCGGAAACGCATTGCTCTGCACATAGTCAGCCAGCGCTTCTGGGGTATCTCGCTCCGGATCGACGCTAATCAGCAGCGTTTGCGGACGCTCCATGTCTTCAGGCAGGCGGCTATAGGCATTGTTGATCGCCACCAGCGTGCCCGGGCACACATCAGGACAATAGGTGAAGCCGAAATAAACCAGCGACGGCTTACCCATGAAGTCTTCCTGGGTAACGCGCTCGCCCGTATGCATGGTCAGTTCGAACGGACCGCCAATCTCTTCATAGGCGCGCGATGTACACCCAGCGACTGGCCCTCCGGCCCTTGCCGTTTCGCCCGAAGTTGCGGTCTCATTCCCCTCATTCGCGCCGCTACAGGCTGCCGCGAGAAGGAATGATGCTAAGAGAATTGTCGATCTGATACGCATGCGGCTACGTATGCGTTGGGCAGGTGCTTCGATCAAGGTGGCGCCGCGCCGCTACAGTGTCGCATCCTGCGGCACAGCTGAAAGGGGCAAGAATGGACGACGCCCACGCGTCCCGCGAAGGAATAGAGCAGGCACTCTATAGCCTGCTGCCGACCGGTCTGGCCGGCGTCGACGCGGCGCGTGGCCGCGCGCGCCTTCGCACATTGATGACCCTGCGCTGGCTCGCCGTGGGTGGTCAGACGGCGGCTGTGCTCTTCGTCAATTTCGTCCTCGGCTTCGACGTGCCACTCGGCCCCTGCCTGACGGTCATTGCCGCCTCAGCCTGGCTGAACGTCTTCCTGTCCTTTGCCATGCGCGACCAGGTCCTGCTCAAGGGGTGGGAGGCCGCGCTCCAGCTCTGTTTTGATACGCTGCAGCTGGCGCTTCTGCTGGGCCTCACCGGCGGGCTCTCAAATCCCTTCCTTCTCTTCCTACTCGCGCCTGTCACTGTAGCCGCAACCAGCCTTCGGCCGCGTTATTCGGCGATCATCGCGGGGATCGCCATCCTGCTTGCGGCCCTTATGCCAGCATTTGCGCTGGACTTGCCCTGGTATCCCGGCAGCAGCCTCAACCTGCCAGAGCTTTTTGAGTGGGGTCATTTCGCCGCCTTCCTGCTCGCAATCGTCTTCTTTGCCGTGTCGTCGGTCCGCCTTAGCGAAGACGAAGCCCGGCTTGTACGCGCCATGGATGCGGCATCGGTCGTCATGGCCCGTGAGCAGAAACTCTCGGCACTTGGCGCAATGGCCGCCATGACCGCTCATGAGCTCGGCACACCGCTCGCGACCATCCACCTTGTCGCCAAGGAGCTGGCCAGCGACTTCGATAGCGACCATCCCCAGTATGACGATGTCCGCCTGATCGCAGAACAGGCCGACCGCTGCCGCGATATCCTGCGCCAGCTCAGCCGCTCTCGCGAAGCCGAAGACATCGTTCATGCCAACATGCCCCTCTCCAGCCTCGTCGAAGAGGCCGCCGCCCCGTTCAAAGGGCTCGGCGTCGCGCTGAACGTCACCTGGTCGGCGGGCGAGAATGGCGAGTCCCGCATTCCCACTATCCGGCGCAGCCCCGAAGTCCTTCACGCGCTCGGTGCCTTTGTTGAAAACGCCGTCAGCTTTGCCGATAGTCAGGTGAAGGCTGCGGCCAGCTGGACCGACAAGCAGTTTATGGTCACCATTTCCGATGATGGCCCGGGCTTCGCACCGGACGTGATGCCAAAGCTTGGCGAGCCCTATGTCTCCCAGCGCGGTGAGGCCCATCTGCACGGCGGCGATATGGGCCTTGGCTTCTTCATCGCGAAGACACTGATCGAGCGGACGGGCGGGCGTATCGCCACCAGGAACAGGACGCCGCCGAGAAAAGGCGCGATTGTGCAGGCCGTCTGGCCTCGAAGCGCACTGGAAAGCTTGGAATCAGACAGAATTCCAATAAATGGTCCCGTACTGGAGACTTGATCATGGACTATAACGTTACCGTCAAAATTCATGAGGCCCTCAAGGATGTAGAGGACCGCACTTGTCTGATACTTGACGATGATGGCCCATTTCTGCAGCGGCTGGCCCGCGCGCTGACGCAGCGCGGCTTCCTCGTCTCTGCTGTGTCGAGCGCCAATGAGGCCAAGGACATCGCCCGGATGAATCCGCCTGCCTTTGCGGTGCTGGATCTTCGTCTGGAAGATGGCTCAGGTCTCGACGTGGTCGAAACCCTCCACCAGTACCGCCCAGAAGCACGCGCCGTGATCCTCACCGGCTATGGCGCAATCGCAACAGCCGTCGCCGCCGTGAAAGCCGGCGCCGTCGACTATCTCGCCAAGCCTGCTGAGGTGGAAGACATCATCCGCGCGCTCGTTAACAAGGGCGATAGCCTGCCGGAGCCGCCGGAAAACCCGATGTCCGCAGATCGCGTACGTTGGGAACACATCCAGCGCGTCTATGAGCTCTGCAACCACAATGTCTCCGAAACGGCCCGCCGCCTGAACATGCACCGCCGCACGCTTCAGCGCATCCTGGCAAAACGCGCGCCTCGTTAGTTCTACTAATCTTGCGTATGCGGCTTCATCCTTCGACAGGCTCAGGATGAGGGTACGCTTGCGGCCCGCACCCCGTAGACCTCACCCTGAGCCTGTCGAAGGGCGAGGTCCATCTCTCAGTTATGGCCTACGATCCCTTCGGCCCCAGATCAGACTCCTTCCGGGCCGGATCAGGCGTCTTGTCCTTGAACTTGCAGATGTCGCTGATGGTACACAGCCAGCATTTGGGCTTGCGCGCCACACAGACATAGCGTCCGTGCAGGATCAGCCAGTGATGGGCGCCCTTCTTGAATTCGTCCGGCGTCACGCGTTCGAGCTGGTCTTCAACCTCGTCAGGGTTTTTGCCGGGCGCGAGGCCCGTACGGTTCGACACGCGAAAGATGTGCGTATCGACGGCGATTGTCGGCTGTCCGAAAGCCTCGTTCAGGACCACATTCGCCGTCTTGCGACCGACGCCCGGTAGCCGTGTCAGCTCATCGCGCGTTTGCGGCACCTCGCCGTCAAATTCCTCGATCAGGAGCTCGCAAAGCGCGATCACATTCTTCGCCTTGTTGCGCCAGAGGCCGATCGTCTTGATGTGATCGGCGACGCCCTCCTCGCCCAGCGCCAGCATCGCTTCTGGCGTATCGGCAATCTCGAACAGCTTTTTCGTTGCCTTGTTCACACCGATATCGGTCGCCTGCGCCGAAAGGGCGACAGCCACGACGAGGGTGAAAGGGTTGTGATAGTTCAGCTCTGTTTCAGGCGCGGGCCTGTCCTCGGCGAGCGCCGCATAGAGCTGCGCCGTCTTCTCAGGGCCGAGCGTCGGGGAACGGCGCTTCTTTCGCGATTTAGTCGGGGTCTTTGCCATGGATGCGAGGTGTAAATGCCGCGGCGCTGCGATCAAGCATCAACTTGCCTGCGCGCCGCACAGCTTTATTTTCCACTCCGTGATGAGCGACACCCCGTCCACCGTTTACTTCGATGCCACGCTGACCCCGCATACGGCGCTCAGCCCGCGTGCCTTTCTGGTCGTCATGGGCCTCGTTGGTCTGATGAGCTTTGTCGGGGGGATGATGTTCCTCTCCATGGGGGCCGTGCCCGTGATTGCCTGGTTCGGTCTCGACGCGCTCGCCATCTGGCTCGCCTTTCGCGCCAGCTTTCACAGCCTGCGTCAGGAAACGCGTATCGAGGTGACAGCGGAAAAGATTTCCATGTCGCACACCGCGCCGGGCAGTGAGCCGCGGCATGTCGAACTGCCTACCGGCTTTGCCCGGCTCAGTCTCGATTACCCCGAGCGCCGCCCAAGCGAGCTTAAACTTGCGCACGGGCAGCAGGCCTATGTGATTGGCCGCTTCCTGACGCCGGGCGAGCGCAAATCCCTACACACCGCCCTCAAATCTGCCATCGAAAAAGCCCGCGCCGAACGCTACGCGTAAAAAATGACGCCTGCGTCATGGTTTTTTCATTCTGTCTGTGTTACCTTTGGTCAGGCACAGAAAAACTCACCGGAATACCGGGAGATCAGGAGGCAAGGACATGGCTGACACAGCAACTAAGATCGCCCACAATCTCGAGCGCCCGAAAACCACGGGCCGCGAAAAGCTGATGGAATTCCATCTCGACCGTGACGCCCCGATCCCGTCGCCTGAAGATGTCGACATGAAGACCTTCGACATCCTGGACCCGGAGCTCTGGCGCCGCGACGCCCATTGGGACTTCTTCAAATGGATGCGCGACAATGATCCGGTCCACTACACGCCGGACAGCTTTGCTGGGCCATACTGGTCCGTGACGCTCTATGACGATGTTCGCGACGTCGATATCGACCACAAGCGCTTCTCATCGTCCTGGGAATATGGCGGCATCACGCTTGGCGAGCCGTTCGAGGACTTCGAGCTGCCGATGTTCATCGCCATGGATGAGCCGCGCCACTCTGAACAGCGCAAGACCGTCCAGCCGGCCGTCGCGCCGAACATGCTGAAGGAATTCGAGCCTCTGATCCGTTCGCGGACGCAAGGCCTGCTCGACTCCCTGCCGGTCAATGAGCCATTCGACTGGGTCGACACGGTCTCGATCGAGCTCACGACCATGATGCTCGCGACCCTGTTCGACTTCCCGTTCGAGGATCGGCGCAAGCTGACCCACTGGTCGGACGTTGCGACCAACCCGCACAATCCGGACATCTGCCCGGGCGGGCTCGACCAGTGGAAGCAGGAACTCATGGAATGCCTGACCACCTTCATGGGCATTTATCAGGACCGTCAGTCCAAGCCGGTCAAGAATGACCTGATGAGCCTTCTCGCCCATGGCGAAAAGACCAAGAACATGACCCCGATGGAGCTTCTCGGGAACGTCATCCTCCTCATCGTTGGCGGCAATGACACGACCCGCAACTCGATGACCGCATCGGTCCATGCCCTGAACAAGTGGCCGGACCAGTTCGAGAAACTGAAGGCGGACCCGTCGCTCATCCCGAACATGGTGTCAGAGGTCATCCGCTGGCAGACGCCGCTCGCCTATATGCGCCGTACCGCGCTTGAAGATGTCGAGCTTCGCGGCAAGACCATCAAGAAGGGCGAGCAGGTCGCCATGTGGTATGTCTCAGCGAACCGCGACGAGCGTTTCTGGGACGAAGACCCATATCGCCTCATCATCGACCGCAAGCAGGCCCGCAACCACATCTCCTTCGGTTTCGGCATCCACCGCTGCGTCGGCAACCGCCTGGCCGAGCTTCAGCTCCGCATCCTCTGGGAAGAGCTTCTGGAGCGTTTCGATCATATCGAAGCGCTGGAAGAACCAGAGCGGAATGCACACTCCTTCGTGAAGGGCTACACTTGGATGCCGGTGATCCTGCACCCTAAGAAATAAGCCATCACGGCACCTGAAATTAAGAAGCCCCGTAGATCATCAGACCTGCGGGGCTTTTCTTTGGGGCGCAGCAGCGCGCCTAGTCTTCGAAGTCGTCGATGATCCCGCTGAGGCGCGAGCGCCCGCCATCCATGACAAGCGTCTCCCCTGTAATGATCGCCGATTTCGGCGAGGAGAGGTAGAGCGCCGCTTCCGCGATCTCGTCGGCAAGACTGGCACGGCCGAGCGGCGTGCGTTTGCGCAGCCACGGGTCTTCGCTCTCGGCGCGCGGTCGTAGCGCGCAGATCGCGTTCACACGGATACCTTTCGAGGCGAGGTCCACCGCGCCTGCACGCACGACGCCCAGTATCGCATGCTGCATCACGGCGTCGGCGAAATCACCTTCGCTCACCTGCTGCGCAGATAGCGAGAGAACGAATGTCACTGAGCCCAGCTGCTTCTTGCGGCCCAGCGTCTCACCCGCCTCATCGACGCGCTTGGCGACATGGCGCTCAAACATTTTGAGAATGAGGATTGAGGTTCGCAGCGCCTTTGTATGCGCCTTCTCGAACTCCGCTACATCAAGCTCGGCAAAGGCTGTCTTTGGCGGGATCGGAGGCACGGCGACGATGTGATCGACCTGACCATACGCCTCCAGCGCGGCGGCCAGCGCATTCTTCACGCCAATCTGCGTGTCTAGATCTTCCTGATGGACGATCGCCCGGTCACGCAAGCTGTCGGCGAACTTCTCGACGCGCTTCTGGCTCTGGTCGCAGGCGACGACCGCATGGCCATCTTCAGCAAAGCGGCGTGCTACGGCCTCGCCAGTCATCTGGCCAAGTCCGAGAATAAGGGTAACAGGCTGGTCCATCTGGGCTCCTGATCCGGCAGGAAGCGCCCCACCGGATCAGGTAACGCCAGAAAGCCGGACTAGTTCGGTTTAAGGTGGTGCAGCTCTTCCTTGATCTTGAGCTTGCGGCGTTTGAGATCGTGCAGGCGGATTTCGTCGGCAGCTGGTCTCTTCTGCTCCTGCTCAATCTCCTCATCAAGACGCTGGTGGCGGTTAGAGAGTTCGGCGATACGTCCTTGAAGTGACATTGTACCATGCTCCTTTCTTGCTGATGAGAAAACTGTGCTTTTGAGGTCACAGTAAATCACATCAGGAAAAGGCGGTCACGCAGAATCGACGAAAAATCCTTCGCATGAAGAGGATTTCATTCGGACGTTTGCCGGCGCACGGTTTTTGAGCGGTACATCGCCTCGTCGGCTGCCGCGATCAGGGCATCGGCGCCCATCCGTCCATCCCATTGCACGATGCCGCAAGACGCGCCGAGCGCCACAGGCTCCCCCGTCCGGCCATCAGGCGCCGTAATCACCATGTCACCGATAAGCTTGGTAAGCTCTTCGGTTTTCGCTTCCCCATCGCTGCGCAGGGCATGAGACAGGATCACGCCAAACTCGTCGCCGCCGAGACGCCCGATAATGTCGGTCTCTCTTATATTTGCGTTGATGAGCTTGCAGATCGATTTGAGCGCCTTGTCACCCGTGGCATGACCAAAGCGGTCATTGACGAGCTTGAAGCGGTCAAGGTCGATATAGACGAGGCATAGCGAGCTGCCGTGCCTGCGGGACAAGGCCATCTCCCGCGAAAGCTCTCTTACAAAGGCGCGGCGATTGAAGACGGGGCAAAGCGCATCGCGGTCAGCAAGCGCTTCTGCAATGGACAGCGCCCTGTGCAGGCGCGCTTCCTGGCCTCGAAGGTAGAGCACCTCCTCGGCCAGCGCGCGCAACCCGGCATCCACCTGGGCATCAGCCGACTTCAGTGGAAGCTCGAGCGCCTCCAGCAGTTTTTCTGCCGGTGTCGCTGGCCGCCTGATCCTGCCGCCGCGGGCATGATGTTCGCCTGGTCTGTCCATATACGGACTATAGGCGGTATCGGCCTTTCGGGCCAGCAGAACAGCGCGTCTTGACGCAAAAGGGCCGGCCTCTATGTTCTGCCGCTTCCTGAAAGAAGGGGCGCCAGAAAATGAGTGCATCCCAACCTAGCGTCGGCGTGATCATGGGGAGCCAGTCGGACTGGCCCGTAATGAAGCTTGCCTGCGAGACACTCGAGCAGCTTGGCGTGACCCATGAGGCGCGCATCGTCTCTGCACATCGCACCCCTGAGCGCCTGACTGAATACGCCAAGAGCGCACGCGACCGCGGCCTTAAGGTTATTATCGCAGGCGCGGGCGGCGCCGCCCACCTGCCAGGCATGACCGCTGCCATGACCCCGCTTCCTGTGCTGGGCGTGCCCGTAAAATCACGCGCGCTGAAAGGCATGGATAGCCTTCTCTCCATCGTCCAGATGCCGAAAGGTGTCCCCGTTGGCACACTGGCAATCGGCGAAGCGGGCGCTGTCAACGCCGCCCTCCTTGCCGCGTCCATCATTGCGCTCAATGATAGCGACGTCGCCGCCAGGCTCGACGCCTATCGCAAGGCCCAGACCGATAGCGTCGGCGAGGCGCCAGAAGGATGAGCCCGCTTCCAGCTGGATCAGTGATCGGCATCCTCGGCGGCGGCCAGCTCGGCCGTATGCTGGCGACGGCCGCTGCCCAGCTTGGTTTTGACGTGAACATCTTCTGCCCCGGTGAAAGCCCACCTGCTGCCCGCGTCGCCGCCGGTCACTGGGACGCAGACTATGATGACGAAACCGCGCTCAGCGACTTTGCGGAAAATTGCGATGTCATCACCTATGAGTTCGAGAACATCCCCGTCGCATCGGTCGCTTACCTCGTTTCAAAAGGTGCGGTCGTCCGGCCCGGCGTCAAATCGCTGGAAGTCTCGCAGGACCGCCTGTCCGAGAAGCAGTTCCTCAACGCAATCGGGATTGAGACCGGCAAGTTTGCGCCGGTCGATAGCGTCGACCAGCTAAAAGCCGCGCTTGAAACGCTTGGCGGCGAAGGTCTCCTGAAGACCCGCCGCGACGGATATGATGGCAAGGGTCAGGTCCGCGTGAAGTCCGGCGACGACCTTGCCGCTGCCTGGAAGGAAATTGGTCAAGCACCTGCGATCCTCGAAGCGCTTGTCCCCTTTGAGCGTGAGATCTCCGTCGTCATCGCGCGCGCTGTCGATGGCTCCATGACCGCGTTCGACCCCAGCAAGAACGACCATGAGAGCGGCATCCTCAAGCGCTCGACCGTGCCTTGCGGGCTTTCTGATGAGGTCATTGCGCACGGTCGCAAGCTTGCCGAAACACTAGCGACAGAGACCGGCCATGTCGGCGTCCTCGCCCTTGAGCTGTTCGTCCTGAAAGACGGCACGCTGCTCGCCAATGAGATGGCACCGCGCGTCCACAATTCCGGTCACTGGACCCCGGAAGCCTGCGCCACCGGCCAGTTTGAACAGCACATCCGCGCTGTCGCCGGCTGGCCCCTCGCGCCCGTGACCCGTCACTTTGATGCCGAGATGGAAAACCTGCTCGGCGACGAGGCGCTCGCCCCGCCAGCTTCCTATCCGGACGGCACTGTGCTCACCCTCTATGGCAAGCGCGACGCCAAACCCGGCCGTAAGATGGGCCACATTGTCAGGCGCTTGCGCCCAGCCTAGGTTTCGATTTGGGGCGCAGGGGGGACCGGAAATGAAGAGAGCTATCTTCACTGCCTTGCCGGGCATTGCTCTCACCGTGATGGGCCTCGTTGCGCTGGCTGTTTTTCGATTTAGTTGGGCCTCTCTTCTCGTTGGACTGCCTCTGCTTGCGCTGGGGGGCGGCGTGCTCCTCGAAGCAAGGCAGACGCTTAAGGAATCCGGCTCCGACGAGACGTGGAAAATCCTTCAGCCCGTGGGATCAGGCGGCCGCGTTACCTTCGCCCAGATCATCTTCACAATCTTCGGCGCGGGCGCGCTCATCATTGGTCTTGGAGTCATGAAGTTCGGGCTTGAGCAGCGGGCTGACTGGAAAGCGCTCGAAGCATCGGCGGAACGCGTGTCCGGCGTTGTCGTCCGCCAGCAAAGATATACGGGAGTCACGACACGCTACGGACAGGGCGACACTTACGCGCCCGTCATCCGCTACCGCGACTCCTCGGGACAGCTTCAGACCCACGTATCCTCGAGCTATTCGAGCCCCCCGGCCTATGATCGCGGCGAGACCGTTGAGTTACTCGTACCCGACTGCACCGGCGGCGAGGAATGTGAACCGCGCCTGACCGGCGGCTTCGGTGAAGCCATGAGAACCTGGGGCGTCGCGCTCTTCGGACTGGTGTTCACCGTTGTCGGGCTAGGCCTCGTGATCCATCCACCAAAAGAGTTCGGAGATGGCAGCGCCGGAGGCGGCGGAGCCGACATCTGAAGCCTCCGCCCCCCACGCGGCTTAGTCGGCTAGTCTGTCGGCTGCATCTCATTCTGATACCGCGAGACGAGCGTCACGATCATCACGGTGAGAGCATGGCTCGCCAGACCAACCGTCCACCACATCGCCGGAACAGCCATGAGCAGGATGTTCCGCTCGCTCACCCCGATTGCCGCGAAGATCAGCATGCCGAGCCCCCAGCTCCCAAGGTGAATCCAGAAGGACAGCTTCAGCGCGGCGACACCCTCGGCCCGGTGCTGCGTTGCCGCCTTGGCCGCTTGCGACTGCGCATCCACCGTCAGCGCCATGACATCGACATTGAACGCCGCCGCCAGCGCCTTGAGCGACTCACCAGAGGCCTGCTCACCCTTCTCGATGCGCTGGACGGTGCGAAGACCGATCCCGGCAAGCTCGGCCAGGTGCTCCTGCGACCAGTGCCGTTCCTCGCGCCAGCGCTTTATTTTCTCTGCATCGGCCCTGAATTGCATGACCCTCTTCCTTTCGGTTGGCTGTGTTTAAACTGAGCCGCAAGAAAAGCCCAAACACGCACCGTCAGGCCACGCCACCGGGGCGTCACCTACCCGCCACCGGCCTGCCAGACCCACGCCAGGGGCATAAGATCTGCCCGGTCCGGCCTAGTATTTATATTTCACATTGAACCGCAGGATCCTGTCGAGGCTTTCGCTCTTCAGCGGCGGATTGGACTCATAACGCACATCATATGAGACGCCGGCCTGCACATGGTCGGACACGTCTGCATTCATGCGCAGCGTTGGGTGCACTGTAGAGGTCGGCCCTGAGAAGTTGACCTTTGTGTCCAGCTCCAGCGTCCAGTCCTCATCGATCAGCCAGTCGAACTCAGCGGCGCCGTATAGACCGATGGAGCCGACCGTGCCTTCCTTCTTGGCGATATCGAGGAAGCGGTAACCGGGGCCGAACTCGCTGCGCAGCGTCATGGCCGCACTTTGAATGAGATACGCACCCGCGCCGACGCCCGCGAATGCATCCGTCTCGAACCCGGCAAAATCATCGCGCGCGAAAGAGCCGCGCACATAGCCGAAATACGCATCGGTCCAGAGCGTATCGAGCTGATAGGAAGCGCCCCAATTGTTCTGGCTGTCCACCCCATTGGCCTCGGCCATGTTCGCATAGGTCTCCAGACGGTGGATCTGCGAACGCCGCTTCAGGTTCAGCTTGCCATGCAAGCCCAGAAACAGCGTGTCCGTGTTGCCCTTGGTCTCGGCCGCGCTCAGCGAAATCTCACCATTGCGGTCCTCCCAATAGCCTGCCCGCTCAAACCGCGCAGGCTTCGGGGCTGGCACCACCAGAGGCTGGATGCGCAGTGGCTCTACGGGCAGGCTCAGATCTTCGACAACGGCGTCAATCTTCGCAGCATGCTGCGGATAGGCCATCTTTGCCGCAGCAATCACAGCCTCCAGCTGGGCGGGATCGCGCGTGTTCATCGCCGCCGATATCATCCGGTGAACCGCGCGAGGCAGCTCTTCAACGTCTGGGCTGATAATGGCAGGGGCTGCGCCACCAGCGATTGCTGGCGCAAGTAAAAGGTCGAACATGCCTTCAATCCGGTCTGATTGGGTCGTGCGGCCCTCTTACCCGGTGTCTCCCCGCCCGCGCAACCTGTCCAGCAGCTCAAGACCGGGCTTGGCAATCTTTGAGCCCCACTTGCCAAAGGTCATCGCATTCTGAAGGCGCTTCTCGATGAAGGCATCAAGGTCGGCTTCATCCGGCTCATTCTGCCAATAAAGCACGATAGGCGGGAGTACGGCTGACAGAAGGCCGCGCTTGGTTTCGCGGTTATAATCCGTCGCCGTATCGCCTGCCGCCGTCCAGATCGCATCGGCGGTCTTCCAGGTCCTGTGCGCCGCATCTGGCGTATTCCACGGCAGGAAGCCGCGCGCCGAGGCTCGTTTCACCGCCTCGCGGTGCGGCTCCAGCGCGCCAAGCCACGCCTTCACGCCTTCAGCCACTTTCTCATGCGTGCGCAGGTCTGAGAGGTCGCTCTCTGCCAGCGCTGCCAGCATGTCTTCCTCGGCCCGGTCGAAGAACCGCTCGACAAGATCGCCGATGCCATTTGGCGCCGCGAGTGCAGCTTCATCGGAACTTATCCCGGCCTCGCGCATTGATGTCGTATAGGCTTGGTCCGTCCAGCCCATGTCAGCGACATGCGGCAGCAGGCATTCCAGCCATTTATCCTGTAGTCGTATCGACGGGCGTTCTGCTGTCATTGCTGGCTCCGGGAGTAGGCAAGCTCAAAAATTGGTGTTATAGGCGCGCCTTCACAAGTATCTGATCACGCCAGACTATGTCCCAGTTGGCTCTACCGGCTGGGAAAACAAATGGAGATTTGACCATCGTACAGATCGTCGTCCGCGACAACAATGTCGAACAAGCCCTTCGCGCACTGAAGAAAAAGATGCAGCGTGAGGGTCTCTTCCGGGAAATGAAATCCCGCACGCATTTCGAAAAGCCTTCCGAAAAGAAGGCCCGCCAGAAGGCGGAAGCTGTGCGCCGCGCTCGCAAACTTGCTCGTAAGCGCGCCCAGCGCGAGGGTCTGGCCTAGAACCAGACCGCCAATCTGGCGTGAAATCAGCCCCTTCGGCCTTGGCCGGAGGGGCTTTTTCATGTCTGGAGCTGCCCCCTTCGACCGCTTCGCGGCCACTTCCCCCGCTCGCGGGGGAAGGTAGAAACCAATATTGATGCTGTATGTCCTCCCCCGTTCACGGGGGAGGTGCCGGCAGGCGGAGGGGGCGAAGCAGACCTAAGCCTTCGACTTCTTCCCCGGCACCAGCTTGCCGAACCATTTGCCGACATCGCCGACACCTGCGCCATGCACAGCGCCCGCGCGGTACACGCGCGAGGCGAGCCACAGGACCAGAAGCGAGGCTGCAACCATCAGGACGAGCAGTCCTGCAATCTCCCAGAGCGGCATCACCGTCGGAATGCGCAGGATCAGCAGGAAGGGCGTAAACACCGGCACCCAGCTCATCACCGCGATCAGCGGCGATTCCGGATCGGAAATCGCGACAGTGATCATGAACATCGGCACCATCAGCATCACGATCAGCGGCGTCATCAGCGTCTGCGCTTCCTGGATCGTGTCACAGAGCGAGCCGAGCGCGAGGAAGATCGCGCCATACATAAGATAGCCAAGCACGAAGCTGAGCAGCGCCGGCAGCAAAAGCTGGATGTCCCCCACAGAGCCAAGCACCGTGAAGATCGGCCCGCGTATGCCCGGATCGATCATGTCGCCAAACGCCGTGGCGAGGACCGTCGTGCCGATCGCCCAGACGCCCATCAGCGTCAGTGCCACGGCCAGAACGGCGAGCAGCTTGCCCGCCAGCATATGCGGCAGCTTCACAGAGGTCAGAAGGCTGTCGAAAATCTTGTTGGAGCGCTCCTCGATCGTCCCCATCAGAAGGTAATTCACGACCGAGAAGATCAGAAACCACAGCATGAACGCCATCAGGATGGAAGCGTAGAAAGGTGCCCTGTCGGCCATGGTCACCTGTGAGCCGCCCTCAGCCGAAGCCGGGCGGGCCCGGCGTTCGGTCACGGGCCGCGTTTCCTGGCTGGCACGATTCAGGAGCGCTGGATCGACGCCCGCACTCTCAAAGATGCGCCGCTCAGCCAGCGTCCGCTCCGCAGCTTTTGCCCGCCGCAGCAGCGTGTCGGCGGTGACGTTCTCGCTCCAGTATTCAATCTCACCATCGCCGTCCGGCACGAAGATCGCGGCAAAGAGCGGCAGCGGCCCTTCAGGCGTATCGATCAGCTGCTCGCCAAGAAGGTAAGGCGTGATCGCGTCCTGCGTGTTTGCCGGTGCTGGGACCTGCACAAAGCCCGGCTGCGGCAGCTCAAAGGCAGGCGCGCCAGCCCGCTCCAACGCATCCTCGACAGATGCGCCATCGGCGAGCGCCGTATCGAACGTCACCAGCGCCTCATTGGGCTCAGCAGTGCCCATGACGCTTGCCGGGTCCAGGGACAGCCTCGCCATCTCCACCCGGTTTTCATTGAGCTCGGCATCAAGCACGGTCGAGAAGGCATCACCGCTCTCGATAACCGCGAAGTAGCGCGTCGGCTGTGAATTCTCCGCCCAGGTCGGCGCCATCATGGCGACGGCCAACAGTAGCGGCGTAAGCAACAGGCCGAGCCAGAAGCCCCAGGCCTGCACATAGCCAAGATAGTCTCGGCGGGCGACGAGATAGATGGAACGGATCATGCGACTTTCCTCGCAGCATCACCAGCAAGCGACTGGCGAAGGTCTTCAGCTTCGGCTTCAGAGACGAGCGACACGAAGACGTCGCGCAGACGCGCTTCTTCCGGCCTGAAACTCGTAATTGGCGCCCCGGCATCGATCGCGGCGCGTAGGGCATCCTGCGCATCCACACCGGCAGGCAGCTTGACCCGCCAGACATCGCCGCTGCGCTCATTGATTTCAAAGCCTTTGGGTTTCAGCGCCGCATCAAGGTCGAACCCTTCAGACACGCCGATCAGCACAGCGCGGCCGAGCGCACCGAACGCCTCGTCCAGCGTACCATCGAACACCTTGCGCCCGCGCGCCATCATCACGATGGAGTCGCACAGCCGTTCGGCATGCTCCATCACATGGGTTGAGAACAGGATCGTCGCGCCGCGCTTGTGCTCCTCAATGATCATGTCTTCCAGCCCCTGCTGGTTGACCGGGTCGAGCCCGGAAAATGGCTCATCGAGGATCAGGAAGTCCGGCTGGTGCGCCAGCGAGGACAGGATCTGCACCTTCTGCGACATGCCCTTTGAAAGCTTCGACACACGCGAGCGGGCAAACTCTCCAAGACCCATACGCTCAAGCAGTTCATCGGCACGCTTGCGGCTTTCGCTCGCGCTCAAGCCCTTCAGCCGCGCAAAATAGGAGATGGTCGCCCGCGCGGTCATCTTCTTGTAGAGGCCGCGCTCCTCAGGAAGGAAGCCGACATGGCGCAGGCTTTCAATGTTTGGCGAGGCTCCGAAAAGATTGACCTTCCCCTCATCCGGGCTCAGCACACCGAGCGCCATGCGCAGGCTGGTCGACTTGCCCGCACCGTTCGGACCAAGAAAGCCGACAATGCTGCCCTTCGGCACACTCATGCTCAGGTCGCGGACCGCCGTGAAAGCGCCAAAGCGTTTCGTCACGGCGTCCAGTTCGAGTGGCGCAGGCCCCATAATCCCTCCGGGAAGACTAAAACTTCTCGACTATCGATAAACCAAACCGAGGTTTCCTGGCTAGCCCTTGCCAAGACTTAAAACAGCGCGCAGGCTCCGTCCCATGAAGCCTCGTATGGGTCAGGGAACGGGACGTGCCTCAACGCCTTACAGCGCTGGCACCGACATGGGCGAGACGCACACGATCGGCGCGACTAGTATCGACAGGGACGAAGAACTCCAGCGCGTCGAGGCCGCATTAAAGCGCCTTGATCGCGGGCAGTTCGGCCATTGCCTCTATTGCGGCGACCGGATCGACCTTGAGCGCTTACAGCATGACCCCGCCGTCGAAAGCTGCGATACATGCGAGGAAGACTAGGCCCGCCTCCTTCAGGCAGACTTTAATCAGGATAGAACATCATGACAGCTAACTGCCTCTGCGGCTCGGTCAGCGTGACCATCGACGCAAAGCCGGACTTCATCTTCGACTGCAATTGCAGCCTCTGCCGCAAGACGGGCAGCGCCTGGGGCTATTTCAAGCCTGAAGCGGTGACTACCGACGGCGAGACCGTCGGATATGCGCGCAGCGACAAGACGCTCGCCGCCGTAGACGTTCATTCCTGCAAATGCTGCGGGGCGACAACGCACTGGGTCCGCACCGACGCCTTCAGGGACACGCACAAGGTCAACGACATGGTGGGCGTCAACATGCGCCTCTTCGACCCTGACCTTCTGGACGGCGTGCCGGTCCAGTTCCCGGACGGAAAAAACTGGACCGGTGAAGGCGCTTTCGGCTTCAGGCGCGACGGCTTCACGATAGGGCACGACGCCCGCTGGTAAGCCGGACTAACTCGCTGCCGAGAGGCGCATCAGAACCAGCCCCGACAGGATCAGGACTGCTGCGGCGATGCGCATGGGGCTGATGCTTTCGCCCAGAAAGACGATGCCAAGGACAAAGGCGCCGACCGCGCCAATACCGGTCCAGACCGTATAGGCTGTGCCCAGCGGCAGGACGCGCATCGACCATGACAGCAGCGCAAAGCTGCCAATCATCGCCGTCAGGGTAATGACGCTCGGCCAGAGCCGGGTGAAACCGGCTGACTGTTTCATGAAATAGGCCCAGACAACCTCAAGCAGTCCGGCCACGAAAAGAATGATCCACGCCATCGCATGACCTCATCAGAAAAGCGCCGGGCCGTCCCGGACTTTTCTCCCATGAGGGCGAGGACGTGGCCTGCCTTTTCTTACACTGACGCCCGTATGGTGAGCGAAGTCGAACCATAAGGGCTTAAGGACGCTTACCTCTGAAGCCTAGTTCAGACCCTCGCGCCCAATCGCATAGAAGCGCTCGCGGCGCTGGCGCTTCAATTCGGCTGGGGACAGGCCTTCAAGTTCGCTGAGCGCCTTCTCGATGGCCTTGCCCGCCTGGCTGACGGCGCGCTGCGGGTCGCGATGGGCACCGCCAATCGGCTCCTTCACGACATCGTCGATGACTTTCAGCTTCAGAAGGTCTTCGGAGGTGATCTTCATCGCTTCGGCCGCATCGCGCGCCTTGGCGGAGTCGCGGTAAAGGATCGAGGCGCAGCCTTCTGGCGAGATCACAGAATAGATGGAGTGCTCCATCATCAGGACGCGATTGGCCGCTGCGATGGCAATCGCGCCGCCGGAGCCGCCTTCACCAATGATCAGCGACACCATCGGCACGGTCAACGTCAGGCAACGCTCGGTCGAACGTGCAATCGCTTCAGCCTGTCCGCGCTCCTCGCCGGCCTTGCCCGGGAATGCGCCAGCCGTATCCACGAAGGACAGGACAGGCAGGTTGAACTTGTCGGCCAGATCCATCAGGCGTACGGCCTTACGGTAGCCTTCAGGGTGCGCCATGCCGAAATTGTGGCGCAGGCGGCTTTCGGTGTTGCGGCCTTTCTCATGGCCCATGACCACGACGCTCTGGCCCCGGAAGGTCGCAAGGCCGCCAATCACTGCTTCGTCATTGCCGAACACGCGGTCGCCGGCCAGTTCCTGGAAGTCTTCGAAAAGCTGCTCGATATAGTCGCTGAAATGCGGGCGTTCCGGATGGCGGGCAACCTGCGTCTTGCGCCACGGCGTCAGCGAGGAATACGTGTCCTTCAGCTGCTTGGCAGCCTTGTCCTTGAGCTTCTTCAGCTCGTCGGAAATCGACGGGCCTTCACCCTGCTGGGACACCGCTTCCAGCTCGGCAATCTTTGTCTCGAGCTCTGCGATCGGCTTTTCAAAATCGAGATAGGTCGTTGGCATAATGATGAACCTAGTGCTGCTTTTGGGCGATTCCTAGGCGCTCTGCCCGCCCTTGGCACGCTCAAAATACATCACATCCTCTTCGTTGAAGCGCACCGTGCCGTGCTGGACGTAGCCAATCTTCTCCGCAATCCGGATCGAAGGCGCGTTTTCAGCGTCGATGATGCAGCAACATTTTTCGTGTTCGGTCTCGTTGTCCAGCCAGTCGTGAATGGCTTTAACGGCCTCGCTCGCATAGCCCTGCCCGAACCTGTCGGGAGAGATCACCCAGCCGCATTCCGGCACGCCCCAGAAGCCCGGCTCGGTGTCGCGGTGAAAATCGGCAAAGCCAACCTCGCCGACAAACGCTCCGCCCTTGCGCTCCTCGACCAGCCAGTAGCCATAACCCAGGACCTCCCAGAGCCCGCGATTGCGCAGGACATTCCTGTTCCAGACGTCATGTGGGGAGCGGGCCGTACCGCCAATAAAACGGATCGTTTCGGGATGGCTCCAATGGGCGGCAAGCGCGTCGAAATCGGACGCTTCATGCGCGCGCAATTTCAGCCGCTCGGTCAGGATGACCGGCACGGGCCGCCCGCTCATGCGCGTTTCGCCTTCATGCTTTCCAGCATGGCCTTCATCGACGCATGTACCGTCTCGATGGCCTTAAGTGGGCGCACCATGACCTTGAAGTCAGTGATGAGGCCCGCATCATCCCATTCGATCATGTCGATCCCATTGACGTGAACGCCGTCCATCTCGGTCTCGAACTCCAGCACGGCCTTATCGCCGCAATCGAAGATGCGGACATAGCGAAAGCTGTCATTGCCGAGCGTTTCACCTGCCGCGCCAAGATACATCATTGTGATCGGCTTGCCGCGCTGGGGCGTGTGGACGATCGGGCTCTGGAACACGACATCGTCATGCAGGATCGCATCGAGCGCAGCGGCGTCATGGTCGCCGTGAAAATAGTCCATCCAGCGCTGCAGATTGTCTGAATACCCTGTCGTCGCCGCCATGCGCGTCCCCTCATCTCTTTGTGTCTATTGGACCCCGACCGGTCGCCCAATCAGGAATTCCGAATAGTCGTCGAAACAATAGCCCCGGCGCAAGACCCAGCTTGAGGGAACGCCCGGATCGACAAAGATCATCTGGATACGCCCCCAGGTCTGGCGCGGCGTATTCGTCTCAGGATCGGTAATCGCAAAGTCGCAGGCAGGCGCACCCGACCCGTCCGGCTCAACCCAGAGGCCATAGAAGACGCCGCGATTGGTCCGGTTTCCAGCCAGCTGCGGGATGAAAGCCACCCCGCGCTGCTCGCTATTGGCGATCGGGAAGGTCAGCACCGCTTCACCGCGCGCGGTCTCATGGTCATAGACCACCGTCCCGATCTCGGTCTGCCAGACCTCGCGCTGCTGCGCGTCGGCAACCCCGCTGCCCAAGAAAAGCGCCGCCAGAACGGCCACCACGGAGAATTTCATGCTCTGCTCCCGGGCAGCCAGTCGCTCGCGCTGCCTCTACTCATTCAGACAATAGGTGACCGGATAGACGACATTGACCAGCCGCACTGAGCGACCGCCCTCGCGCGGCGGGTCAAAGCGAAGGCCCGTCGCAGCCTGATACGTTGGCGCGTTAAACTGGGGCGCAGAGCACGCTGTCAGAATGTTCTGCGGCGTCCCCGCCGGGCTCACATCCATCAGGATCTCGCAGCGCCCTTCCTGGCCGGCATTACGCGCGCTGACCGGATAGACCGGCTGCGGCGGCGTGATCGGCTGGACACCCGTGCCCACGACAGCATCCGGCTCAGACACGCCGCCAAGAAGCTCATCGCCGCCACCGCCCGAACTCATGGTTGGCACCTGCGAAAGCCGCGCCTGCCAGCCATCGGGATATCGCAACTCCACAACTGGCGCCCCCGCATGACCGCAAGCCGCGATCTGCCCGGGTTGGACGCCCATAGCCTCCCCGACAGGCGCATTCACGCCGCGCTGGTCGATTGGCGCAGGCGGATAGGGGTCAACCGCGCAGGCAGACAACCCCGCAAGCATGAGGGCACCCGGCAGGGCATGTGAAAGTCTCATCGATTTGGTCTTTCAGAGTTGGAGGCCAGAGTTGCAGAGAAGAAAAGCGCGCCCGGGCCAGCCCTTTTGGCCACCCCGGACAGGTACAACGCGCCTAGCCGTCTGCCGGCCCCTCCAGGCAGTAATTCATCGGCAGCAGGATATCCGCCGTCTCCGCACTCGCCTCACCATCTGCAGGCTCGAACTCAAGCGCCTCGAGCACTTCGGTCGCCGAAGCTGCAAATTGCGGCAGCGTGCAGCTTGCGAGCACGTCTTCGGTCTCGCCGGCGGCGTTCACGCTGAAAATCGTCTGGCAGCTGCCCTCAACCCCAAGCGCATTGAACAGTGGCGGGTATTCCGGCGCGAGCGGACCGGTCGGCACCGGCATGACGACATCGCCGCCAACCGGATTGGCGCTCGCCGCGCGCTCTTCCCAGCCTTCAGGCATCAGCATCTGGACACTGGAGGTGCCGCCGCAGACCTCGATGTCACGATGCGGGGCGAGGACTTCCAGCTGCTCACTCGTCAACGGTTCAAGCAGGCGCTCATTCAGCGCGTCGACCGTTTCCGGGTTGAAACCATGATAGTCCATCTGCGCAGCGGCAGTGCCTGAAAGCGCGGCTGAAGCGGCTGTAAATGCGAGGATTTTTGTAAGTTTGGTCAAAGGGTGGTCTCCTTGATTGCTCTTGGATACACCCCCCAACCTAGTCCGCCGCGTAGGCTTTGGCCAATTCCGGGTCCTTTTCCGACACCAGATCAGCCAGATCAGAGATGACCTTGGCCTGTTTCCAGGTCGCGTCATCCTGCATCTTGCCGTCCAGCATCGCGACGCCTGTGCCGTCCGGCATCGCCTCGAGAATCCGGCGCGCAAACTTCACTTCATCGGGTGCCGGGCTGAAGACGCGCTTGGCGATTTCGATCTGGCTCGGATGCAGGCTCCACGTGCCCGAACAGCCGAGCAGGAAGGCATTGCGGAATTGCTGCTCACACGCCTCGCTATCGGCGATGTCACCGAATGGACCGTAGAACGCATTGATCCCGGCCATGCGGCAGGCATCGACCATGCGCGCAATCGTATAGTGCCACGGGTCCTGCTGCGCGCTTTCACGCTTGGAGCCGTCCTCATTCGGATCATCCACGACGCGGTAATAAGGGTGACCACCGCCGACGCGGGTCGTCTTCATCTTGCGGTCTGCGGCAAGGTCCGCTGGCCCAAGCGAAATGCCCTGCATGCGCGGAGACGCAAGCGCGATCTCCTCGACCAGCGCCATGCCCTGCGCGGTCTCGAGGATCGCATGGAACAGGATAGGCCGCTTCAGCCCTGCCTTGGCTTCCAGCTGCGCCACATACTGGTCGGCGAAATGGATATCCCATGGCCCTTCGACCTTGGGCAGCATGATGACATCGAGCTGCTCACCGGCCTCAAGCACGAGGCGCGAAACGTCTTCCTGAAACCATGGCGAGTTCAGCGGATTGACCCGGCTCCAGAAGCCTGTGCCCTTACCCTGCCAGTCGACCATCTTGCCCATCTCGATGGCGCCGTCGCGGGCGGCATCCTTGGCATCGGCCGGAATGGCGTCCTCAAGATTGGCCAGAACCACATCAGCCTGATCGGCCATTTGCGGCACCTTGGCGCGCACCTTTTCAAGGTGCGGCGGGACGAAATGGATCATCCGCTCCAGACGGACCGGAAGCTCCCGCATCGGGTCCGGCGCGCCGATCGCGAGCGGCTTGAAAAAGTTTCGCGGTGTTTTCTGGCTCATCCTCATCCTCCTGTTGCGGCGCAACATATCCCTCGCTGCCGGTGCGTCAATTCAGTCCGGCAAAATGCTTTGGTTCTGCAGCGCTTTTCAGTCTGGTTTGGCCATACGAACGAAGGCATAGGCGTTGCGCCTGAACGACGCTTCACCGCTATCCAGCGCGACCATCTTCTTCATCTCGAAGACTTTCGGCGAGAGCGTATACGTGACCTCGCACTGGGCCGGGCGCCCGTCATCCTCGCAGTCTGACGCGGTCACAATCGTGACCTCATCACCGGTCTTCGTCCGCGACATCACCGTTTCGCTGTTCAGTGTGCGTCCTTCATCGGATGCGATCAGCATGGACCTGTCATAGGCCGAAGGCTCATCTGGATATTTCAGCTCCAGCCGAATTCCCTCGTCCAGCTGGTCAGCCTCCAGCGTTGCCGGAATACTCACATCCTCGTGCGGCGAGCTGTAATCACGATAGGTGAGACTGCCCGTCCAGCTGCCTTCAAGCAAGGCAAGGTCGCCCGGCTGCACTGCTGGCAGCTCAGGCGCTTCCTCGCGCCAAGGCATCTGCGTGCAGGCCGCAAGCGCGCCTGCGGCCACCAAGCCGATAATCGTCCGCATTCATTCCCCCAATTCGGTATCGTGTGCGCGGGGCGCGTGTGCCCGCATGGAAAAGCCTAGCCAGCCGCATCCCGCTGAAAGCTGTACTGGTGGCCAAAGCGCTGTTCTTCCTCACCGGCCAGTCGATAGGCCTTGGCAATGGAAAACTCGGTTTCGGAAATGTCGTAGAGGTATTCGCAGGTCGCAATATAGCGCCCCTCGATACATTCCTGACGGGTCAGCAGGGTCAGCATGTCGCCAGTCTGCTCACGCCGCAGCACCATCTCATCATTGATCCAGTCGCCGTCCTCGGAGATCTCCAGAGGCGCGCTGCCATCGCCCTGCGGCGAACCGGGGAAGGAAAAGTCCAGCGTCAGCGTCTGCCCCTCGCGGCTGACCTCAAGCTCTACATCGGCGGTGCCCTGCCCGCTTTCAGCGTTCGGGTCGGCATAGACGAGATTACCCGTCCAGCCATCGCCCAGTATCGGCTCGAAATCCTCAATGGAGACGCTGGCCGTCTGCCCCGGTGCGTCGACGCGCGCAGGGCTTTCCTCTGGTGCAGGTGGCGCAGGAGGCGGCGGTGTTTCACCCGCATCATTGCCGCATCCCGCCACGACAAAGGCGAGGCCTAAAAGGATGGAAGGAAATCTCATGGGGCCTGTCCTCATATCTGTCTGGCGACAATGCACCCGTCGCCGGGCACGAGGTCAATGGCATTTGACTGAATCCTGCGAACGCCGTCCAATCGGTCAGGTAACTTCGCCCTTTTGATTCCGGCACTTAAAGGAAACCATGATGCTCCGTTACATCTGGCTCGCCGCCGCACTTGCCTGTCTCGCCGGCGCGCCGATCACCGCGCAGGAAGCTGCGCCCTCTTTGCCGGATACAGAGCGGCGCATTGCCATCACCATAGACGATGCGCCGCTTGGACCGGGTGCGAAGGGCGACTGGGACAGGGCCGCCTCATTGATTGAAGGCCTGAACACCGCTGGCGTGCAGGCCGTCTTCTTCGTCACCACTGATGGGTTCGAAGAGCTTGAAGACGGCAAGGCGCGCGTCGAGCGCTATGCGGATGCTGGCCACCTCATCGCCAATCACACACACTCCCACCCGTGGCTATATCAGGTGGAGGCGGATGCCTTCCTGTCTGACATCGACCGCGCCGAAGCCCACCTTGAAGGGCTGGAAAGCCGACGTCCGTGGTTTCGCTATCCATTCCTGGATCAGGGACGACGCGACACCGAAAAGCGCCAGTCTGTCTGGGATGGCCTCGACGCGCGCGGGCTGGGCGACGGTTACGTCACGGTCGACACCTATGACTGGCACCTCGACCGCCAGTGGCAGAAGGCCATCGCAGAAGGCACCATCGTCGATGAGGCTGTTCTTTCAGCGGTCTACGCTGCGATGATTGTCGACGCCGCAGAGCACGCCGCTTCACTGGCGGAGACCTGGCTCGATAGCCAGCCGGTACATACGCTTCTGCTGCATGAGAATGACACCGCCGCGAGCTTCCTGCCCGCCGCCATTGAGGGCTTACGCGGCGCAGGCTGGACGATTGTAACGCCGGATGAAGCCTATGCCCATCCCCTGTCCCGGCCTGCGGTCACTACCGGATTTACGGGCATGGGCCGCGTCGCCGCCCTTGCATGGGAGAAGGGCGCGCGCGGTGCAGACACGTTCGACCACTGGTCGGCGTCCGAAACAGGCATTGAAGAAAGACTGGCGAGCGAGGGCGTGTTCACAGCGGCCGACTAGCGACGCGCTGTAACTCGCCCACCTGATCCTAGCTGCGGCGCAGGTCGATCGTCTCAGCCTGGCGCTCGTATTTCAGAGCGCTGCGGAAGAACAGGCTGCTCAGATAGAGCGCGCCAATAGCCGTGATCGCCTCGACACCCCAGAAGATCGCGCCGGTAATGTGAAGCGCAAACAGGATCAGTGCGGCGAGGCCCATCAGGAAGGCCGCAGAGATTTCGAACATGAAAAGGCCGGCAACAGCGGCGCGGAAGAATGCAGCCATAGAAGAGCTCCAGACAAAACGAGGCGTCCAAAAAAGCTCGGGCGCGCCATCTATAATAGTGGCGCGCCCGGCATTGTGGAAGTTACTGTCTGGAAATTTAATGCAGCCTATTCGCTCGCATCTTCAGCGACCTTGACCAGCTCGGTCTCGATCATCAGCTGCAGCTCGTCGGAGACGGCCGGTACAGCGTAATCGACGCCCCAGTCAGAGCGCATCATCGTGCCAGTCGCTGAGAAGCCAGCCTTGTAGGTGCCGCGAGCTTCAGCCGCCTTGTTGAGCGTGACATCGAGCGTGACCGGATGCGTTTCACCCTTGAGCGTCAGGTCGCCGGTCATCGTGCCGGTCTTGCCGTCTTCGGTTTCGAACGACGTGGCAGTGAAGGTCGCGGTCGGGAAGGCTTCAACGTCAAGCAGGTCGCCGGACGACAGATGGTTCTCAAACTGTTCGTCGCCAGGCGTACCGACCCAGAAGCCGCCGCCAGCAAGATTGAAGGTCACTTCAATGCTGGAGTTTTCCGGGTTCTCCATGTCCAGCATCAGGCTGCCTTCATAGTCCGTGAATTCGATGGCCTGGCGGGAAAAGCCCATATGGTCCCAGCTCGCAACGATCGTGGTGTGATCCTTGTCGAACTCATAGGCGACAGGCTCTGCCATGGCGGCAGGGGCAGCAAGGGCAAGACCGAGGGCGGTCATCGCGAAAGTGGCGGTTCTGGTCATGAAGTATCCTTTCAGAAGGCGAGGAAATGTAATCCTGCCCAGAAAGGTGGAGCAGTGCGGGCGCGAGGCAAGCACCTGCATAACTCTTATCACGCCAGAAGATGAGCGCCTATTGCGCGCGCTCCACCACCGACAGGTTCATGCTGAACGACCGGCGCTCTCCTTCCGAGCGGAACGGGTAGACGCAGTGAAACATGTTCGAGGGAAAGATATAGAAGTCGCCCACGCGCGGCCGGATCATGAAGTTCGAGACCGAGTAGTGACTGTCGGTGCCGTGCGCGAACTGGAGATGACCATGGGTCGGGTGGTGGTCCCTGTCATCCTCTTCCCATTCCCTGTCGATGCCTTCTGGCAGGGCGAGGTACCCCACGCACGAGATCGACGCCCCGGTATGGATGTGCAGCGGGTTATAGTCGCCTGCATACTGGCGCACGAACCAGCCGCCCATAATGTTCAGCTCGAACTGTTTGGTGCGGTGTTCGTAGTCACCGAAGGCCCCGCGATGGGTCGCGCGGATATGATATTCTATAAGGGTCTGGCCCAGCGCTGCCGCCGCAAGGTCGATCAACGCCTTGTCGAAACGCAGCTCCTGGCGGACCTTGCCGACGAGGGCGCCCGAATGATCCTCAAGATCCCGGCTGATGGCACGGTTCATCTCATCGACGAAATCCGGCGTCATACGGGTGAAGCCCATCAGGGGACCAAACGGCGTGAAGAATTCCTTCTCCGCCTGCGGCGTGAAGATCGCACTCATACAAAGACGCCTCTCAGCGTTGATGCACAGGCGACCCTGAAAGCCTGTTGGCACTATACCCTGCGGACGGTTTTGATTTGGGTCCAGCAAAAGGTCAATTATTGAAAGATTACAGTTTGGATAGCTGTCTATCCGGCCAACGGATGGGCCGTTTCAAGAAGCTCGGCGAGCTCGTCGGTCAGGACGTGCGTGTAGATTTCCGTGGTCGAAATGTCGGCATGGCCAAGCAGCGTCTGAACCGATCGGAGATCAGCGCCCCCCTGTAGCAGGTGGGTCGCATAGGCATGGCGCAGGGCGTGCGGATGGACTTTCGACGGCTTGATCCCGGCCTCGACGGCCAGCGCGTCCAGCATCTGGCCAAGGCGGCGGCGGGTCAGATGCCCCTCCTTGCCGCGCGACGGAAAAAGGTAGGCCGCCGCCCCGTTCGCTTTCAGCGTCTTTTTCGGCAGGCTGTCCTCGCGAACCTCCAGCCAGTCTGAAATCGCCTCCAGCGCCGGTCCGCCAAGCGGGCAGAGCCGGTCCTTACCACCCTTGCCGCGCACGATGATGTCACGTGTTTCCCAATGGCCGCCCTTCCGGCGAGGCAGATTGCCAAGCTTCAGGCTGACCAGCTCACTGACACGCAGGCCGGCGCCGTAGAGAAGCTCGAGCAGGCAGCGCATCCTGACATCCTCGCCGCACGCATCGATGAGGCGCTCCACCTCCTCGCGGCTGAGCACGTCTGGAATGTCGCGGCCCGCCTTCGGCCCTTCCTGCTTTGAGGTCGGGTCATCCTTGCGGTCGCCCTCCTCGAACAGGAACCGGAAGAAGCGGCGCATCGAGGAGAGCTTTCTCGCCTGCGTCCGCGGGGCGAGACCCTGGGCCGCAAGGGAGGACACATAGCGGGACACATCTTTTGCGTCCGCTCGCGTCAGCTTTCCGCGCATACTGTCAGAGGCATCACGGAGATCGCGCCCATAGGCATCCAGCGTATTGGGGGAGGCCCCACGCTCGGCGCTCATCATTTCGAGGAAGGCATCTATGCGGGCAGCGTCGCTCATGACCTGAATTTGCCGCCGCGATGCTTAACAGGGCGCTTAAATAGCGAAACGGGCGCCAGTCTCCCGGCGCTCGCCTCAAAAGGTCTTCAAAAAACACCGCCAGTGCACCGCCACTACATCGTGGCTGCACCGTCAAAACAGGGGCGCTCTACTCCTTTGGTGGCTCTGTCTTGTCGACCACCGGATGACCATGATCAGGGTCATCATTCATCTTGTGCATCGCCACCACGACCCCTGAGAGGGCCAGAATGGCGATAAGGTTCGGGAAGGCCATCGACGCATTCGCGATGTCCCCGAACAGCCAGAGCGCATCGGTATTGGTCACAATCGCCCCGCCAAAGACCACGATCACCCAGAAATAGCGGAAAGGGTGCGTTGCCCATTCGCCAACCAGATAGGTCACGGCCTGCTCACCATAATAGGACCAGCCGATGATGGTGGTGAAGGCGAAGAAGAAAAGCGCAATGGTTACAACCCACTCGCCGCCCGGAAGGGCTGCGCCGTAAGCCCGTGCCGTGATGCCGGACGACTCTGCGTCGGTCTCATAGACATAGCGCACCTCATTGAGGACCGTTGCATCCGTCGAGGCAGCAAGCGCCTTGTCGAAATAGGCCTGCTCTTCAGCCTCGGTCGACCCGCTTGGCAGGTCGGAGGCGAGGCTCAGGCCATTGGTGCGGCACTGCTGCAGGAAGGCCGAAGCCTCCTCGCCGCGCGCGGCAACAATCTCGGTGCGTCCTTCGGTATAGGCCGATGGGAACAGGTCCTCGACGCCCGTGCCTTCCGGCAAGGTATTGTATCCTTCCTCCACACACTGGTTCGCCGCGATCAGCGCCGGGCTGCGTGTGAAGTCACCAGACACGGTCAGGATGACCAGCGCCGTCATCGTACAGATGACGATCGTGTCGATGAACACGCCGATCATTGCGATCTCGCCCTGCTGGACCGGGTTCTTGGTCTTGGCCGCAGCATGCGCAATCGGGGCCGAACCCTGACCGGCCTCGTTGGAGAAGAGGCCGCGCGCGATACCGAAGCGCACCGCCTGCATCATGCCATAACCAGCTGCACCGCCGACCACTTCCTGCAGACCAAAGGCCGACTTGAAGATGACCGCGAAAGCATGCGGGATCTCGCTCGCATTGAGGATCAGCACGACCAGCGCACAGAGCACATAAGCGCCCGCCATGAGCGGTACGATCCGCCCGGCAACACTACCGATCGACTTGATGCCGCCAATGATGACCGCGAAGACGAGACCGGCAATGACGACGCCAATGCCCCAGTTCGGAAGCGAAAGCCCCATCGTGCCGCGGGCCGTTTCCATGGCCGTCTGCGTAATTGAGTTGGACTGGATCATTGAGCCCGTCGCCGCTGCAGAGAAGAGCGTACCGAGACAGAAGATGACGGCCAGCCAGGTCCATTTCTTACCGAGGCCGTTCTTGATGTAGTACATCGGCCCGCCATTGATGCGGCCATACTCATCGGTTTCGCGGTACTTCACGGCAAGGGAGCTCTCAGCAAAGGCGAGCGCCATACCGAGGAGCGCCGTGATCCACATCCAGAAGATCGCGCCGGGACCACCCATCGCAATCGCCGTCGCGACACCTGCAAGGTTACCAGTACCGACCTGGCCAGACAGCGCAGTCGAAAGCGCCTGCCAGGGCGTAATCGCGCCATCCTCGCCTTGTGCCTTGCGGCCCTGCCAGACTTCGGCAAGGGCAGGCACGAACCGGCGAACCGGACGGCCAGCAAGGCGGATCATGACGAACAGGCCTGTGCCCAGAAGCACAATGGCAAGCGGTCCTATCTCTCCGGGGATGACGACGGTGTCGCCCCATGTGCCGCCCCAGATAAATCCGGCGACATTCTCAATCAGCGTGACAAGCGATTCCATAAGCCCCTCCGGCTCCCTCTCAGCTCAGGCGGCGACACTAGACGTGTTTTCATCCGTGTGAAGCGCAAACGGGGCAGATTTTTCACCTGCCCCGCTCAACCTGCATGAATTTTGTCGCTTGAGATGCCGATCAGGCAAAGCCTTCGCCAACGCCGAAGTCGCGGCGCGCTGAAACGATGGTCACGATCACGCCGGCCAGAACATCGAGCAGTGTCATGCTCATGATGATGAAAAAGGTCGAGGTCGCAAAGTTCGGCATGATCAGGAATTCGATCAGGCAGACGACGAAAAGGCTCAGCGAGATTGCATGATTGAAAATAGACGACGTGCCCGTACTGGTCGATTTCAAAATCTCGATGAATAGCAATGCGATAGCAACAATCACCAGCATCTCACCATTGGTGATCGACCAGGTGACGCCCGAAATCATCGGAAAGGTAAGGAGCGAGCCGGACAGAAGCTCAAGCAGCGGCGCGGCATTGTTCACCGCATCATAGTTCACCGTCGTGCCGGAATAGGTCACCGCGATAATGTTATAGATCGCGACCGGGATCACCAGGAGAGGAAAGAAACTGAACACTGCGCGCATGGAAGACACCCCCTTTTTCAGGCTGCGCAACCAGTTACCACGCGGCCCATTAACCGTGCCTGACTAACCCGGCAGGTGCGGGCTGTTAAGCGGAATCTCGGATCAGGCGAACAGGCGGCAGCCCTCTCGCTGGGGATTGAGCGCCTAAAGCTCGTCCGCGCCGCCCGGGTTGCGGCGACGGCGGATCAGCCAGGTCACGCCTCTAAGGTCAGACAGCGCGGCCCATAGACGTCCGAAATTGGTATAGTTCGACTTACCAGCGCCGCGCGGCCTGTGGTTCACATCCATGAATTCGGCCGCATAGCCTTCTGCCTTTACCAGTGCAGGCATGTAGCGGTGCATATGGTCGAAATAGGGAAGCGAGAGGTACGCATCGCGCTTGATGACCTTGATGCCGCAACCGCTATCGTCGCAGTCATCACGCAGCATACGCCGGCGGATTGCATTGGCGAATTTCGACCCGAAGCGCTTCCAGGCGGTATCCTTTCGGCTGGCGCGGCGGCCCATCACCATGACGAGGTCGGCTGGCGCATCAGCGCGGGTGAGCGACCGGTAGAGGTCCGGCAGGTCAGCCGGGTCGTTCTGGCCGTCGCCGTCGAGCGTGCCGATCACCCGGCCACGCGCCGCGCGAACACCTGTGCGGATCGCCCGGCTCTGGCCGGAATTGGCGCGGTGGCTGAGCACGCGCAGCGTTGGGTATTGCGACTTCAGACCGGCCAGCACAGCGCGCGTATCGTCGCTGGAGGCATCGTCCACCATGATCATCTCATAGGCGCGGCCATCGAGCGCGGCAGCAATCTCTTCGATGAGACCGGCGGCATTGCCAGCCTCATTATGCATCGGGACGACGACTGAAAATTCGAGCGTTTCGGCCATGGCCTCTCGCCTTTTGCTGAAAACTTTAGCGCAGTTCCTTACGCGGTTCGGCCAGAATGCGAAACCATGGATGCGGGAAGGCACTGCGAGAAGCCGTGCCAAGGCTGACAGATTGCGATACGACGCCCGCGATGAGTGACGCAGCCACCCTTCCGATTGAGAGCCTGCTTGGCGAGATATGTTCGGTCATCCGGGACCGGAAGCGGCTGGTTCTGGCGGCCCCACCGGGCGCGGGCAAGACGACGCGTGTGCCACTGGCGCTGGCCGGATTGATCGACGGCTTTGACGCGCTGCCCGGCAAGATTTTGCTACTCGAACCAAGACGGCTTGCCGCGCGAATGGCCGCTGACCGTATGGCCGCGACACTGGGTGAGAAGACTGGCGAGCGAATAGGCCTCTCGACCCGTATTGAACGGAAAGTCTCAAAGGCGACGCAGGTCGAAGTGATGACCGATGGCCTGTTCACGCGCCGCTTGCTGGCCGATCCGGGCCTTGAGGGCGTGTCAGCTGTCATCTTCGACGAAATCCATGAGCGCAGCCTTAATGCCGATCTCGGTCTCGCGCTGGCACTGGAAGCCCAATCGGTCTTCCGCGATGACCTCCTGCTGCTCGCGATGTCGGCGACGCTGGATACGGAAAAGGTCGCTGGAACGCTCGATGCACCCGTGATCGAGAGTGAGGGGCGACAGTTTCCGGTCGAGACCAAGTATCTAGGCCGCAACCGGGATCGCATCGAGGACCAGATGGCTACGGCCATCACAAAGGCGGTTCAGGCTGAGACGGGCTCCATCCTCGCTTTCCTGCCGGGTGCTGGTGAAATCAGGCGCACGGCCGAGCGGCTCTCGAGCCTGCCAGCAGACGTATCGGTTCATCCCCTTTATGGCGCGCTGTCACCGCGCGAGCAGGATGAGGCGGTTCGCCCTGCCAAGGCTGGCCAGCGCAAGATCGTGCTCGCGACCGATATCGCTGAAAGCGCCCTCACCATCGAAGGCGTCCACGTCGTTGTCGATGCAGGTCTCGCCCGTGTGCCTGAATTTGAACCGTCCAGCGGGACGCAAGTCCTTCGCACAATCCGCGCGGCAAAGGCGAATGTGGACCAGCGCCGGGGCCGGGCCGGGCGTCTTGGGCCGGGCGTCTGCTATCGCCTCTGGGATGAGGAAGAAACGCGCGGCCTGATCGCCGCGCCGCGCCCGGAAATCCTCAATGGAGACCTTTCCGGCCTGCTCCTTTCCATCGCTGAATGGGGCGAAGATGACCCTTACCGGCTGACCTGGCTCGACACCCCGCCGCGCGGCCGCATTGAAGCGGCCCGCGAAGCGCTGAGTGCATTTGGCGCGCTCGACGAAGCAGGAAAGCTGACCGCGCACGGCAAGGCGATGGCCGCCCTGCCGCTCGACCCGAAATATGCAAGCCTTGTGGCGAGCGCCGCCAGCGATGGCGAGCGTGCGTTGGCCGCCGAAATCGCTGCACTGGCCAGTGAGGCAGGCATCGGTGGAAGCTCCCCCAACCTGAGCGACCGGCTGGCGGGCTTCAGGAAGGAAAACAGTTCGCGCGCCAAAGCGCTGAAGCGTCAGGCAGACCGCTGGGCGAATGGCGCGTCGCCTTCGGGCGACCCGGCCAAACTGCTGGCCAAAGCCTGGCCCGGGCAGATCGCGCGGCGCCGGGACGGCTCAGAAACAAGCTACCTTCTGGCGAATGGCCGCGCAGGTGAGGTGGAGGCAGCCTCCCCGCTCGCCCGCACGCAATGGATTGTCGTCGCCGACATGATCGGCGCAGCCGGGCGTGCCCGCATCACGCTAGCGGCCCCCATAAATGAAGCGGATGTACTGGCCCTGCACCCTCCGGTCATTGAGGAGTGGGCGAGTTTTGATCCTGCGTCGAAAGGCTTCAAGGCGCGGCGCGTGAAGGCCGTCGGGCGCATCGTCCTGTCAGAGACACCCCTGCCCCAGCCATCGGGAGAGGCGGCGCGGGCCGCCTTTATCGAATTCGTGCAGGCGAATGGTTTTGGCGCAGCAGGCATCGGCGAGCCGGTGCGCGTCTTTCTCGCCCGGCTCGGCTTCCTACATCGCAGCTTCGGTGAGGACTGGCCGGACTTGGATGAGGCGCAGCTTGCGGCGACAGCCGGTGACTGGCTGGCGCCTGCACTCGGCGGCGGCAAGTTCGAGATGCCATCCGACGGCGCGGTGCTGAACGCGTTGAAACAGTCGCTTGGCTGGCCGAAGGCACAGGAGATCGACACTCTGGCGCCTCTGACGATTGCGCTGCCGTCAGGCCGGAATGCGCCTGTCGACTATCTCGATGACAATGCACCGCTGGTCGAGGCCAAGGCGCAGGAGCTGTTTGGCCTATCCCGTCAGCCCGCAATCGCAGACGGGCGGGTGCCGGTGACACTGCAGCTGATATCGCCGGCCGGACGGCCGATCGCGGTGACCAAGGACATTTCAGGCTTCTGGAGCGGGGGTTACCGCGACATGGCCAAGGATATGCGCGCGCAATATCCAAAGCATGACTGGCCAGATGATCCTGCATCGGCGAAGCCACATGTGGGGATGACGAAGAAACGGCTTAATCTCTGAGCGTCAGTTTTGGCGCTCGTCCCATAAATTCGGCGATAGCGGCGCGAATTTCTTCAGAATTCTCGTAGCAAGTCTCAGACGTCGTTTCACAGACCGCAAATCGATCGGCAACGTATTCGAGCATCAGCACGTCGCCTCTGCGAACCTCGGCATGAAAGCGCAGATTCATCTTGCTGACCGGTCTGAACTCAATCATTCGCCCGGACGAAATCAGGCCTGAAATCTCCGTCATCTCTTTCGAAGAGGTGACGGTTTTCTTTTTGGATGCGGCGCGCTCAAGATCAGGTCGATCATAGCTGTATCTGGTGAACACGTCCCAAGGCATGAACCGGACCTGCATCACAAGGTACGTGTCTCGCGGAGTTTCAGCCGCCGCGACTGGACCTGCGGCGAACGCAATCGCGCATAAAGCCGCGCCCATAGCAGAAAAACGCCCAATCAAACGCAGCATCCCTTTCGACCTAGTGCGGGCGGCGTTCGTCGCCCCATTCCATGCCCATCGTCTTCTTCATCCAGTCACCGAATGTGGCCGGCTTTTCCAGATTTTTGGGATCGAGCGTGCCAAAGGCAATGACGGGACCCTCAGCCGTTTCGAGGCGCACGCCGGAGAGCTGCTGATGCGGATTGCCCCAATTGCCATAGCTGGTGGCAGGGTCGAGCAGCAGCATCACCTTGGTTCCGCCTGTGCCGTCGGCGCGCTTGCCGAAAACAAGGCCATAGCATTTCTCACGGCCGAAACCGCCCGAATGGCCCTGGCGCTTTCCGTCGAGCAGGACTTCGTCCCAGAGGAGGTTACGCCGCCACTGCAGGACGTGCATTTCGCCCTCTTCGGTAACGACCTTGATGTCGACCTGATGGAGACCGACTCGAACCAGTTCTGCGCGCATGGGAGGCTTCCTTCTTCTCGTTATTATCGAAAAACAATAATTCGAGATACCGGAGGCGTCAAGAAAATAAAAAAGGCCAGCCTTGGGCAGGCTGGCCTTTCGGATCTTGAAGAGGACGCGGTGTTACCGGCCTGCAAGGCGCAGGAAGCGGTCGCGCATGTCCTTGTCGGTCTTGAAGACGCCGGTGAACTGCGTCGTGATGGTCGACACGTTCGGGTGGTGAACACCGCGGGTCGTCATGCACTGGTGGACGGCGTCGATCAGCACAGCAGTACCAGCTGGCGCGAGGCTTTCCGTGATGGCGTCGCAGATCTGCGCCGTCATCGTTTCCTGCGTCTGAAGGCGCTTTGCGAAAATCTCGACCACGCGGGCAATCTTGGAGATGCCGACGACAGCCTGGGTCGGCATGTAGGCGACATAGGCCGTGCCGATGAAAGGCGCCATGTGGTGCTCACAATGGCTCTCGACGTCGATCTCGCGGAGCATGACCATGTCGTCATAGCCCTGCACATCGTCAAAGGTGCGCGAGAGATACTTCACAGGGTCTTCCTCATAACCCTGGAACCACTCCTTATAGGCATTCACGACGCGCTTTGGCGTATCGAGCAGGCCTTCGCGACGTGGATCGTCACCTGCCCAGGCGAGCAGCGTGCGTACGGCCTCTTCGGCCTCTTCCTGTGTTGGTCGACGTACAGCGTCCATTTGTCCGCGATTTTCTTGTTTTGTGATGGCATCCATCGCCATGGTAAGTTTCCTGTTTCTGAGGGACGGGGGTCGAGCCAGATGTTCTGTGGATGCGCCCTACACACCCCAATACCGGACTTA